>NZ_MUND01000714.1:219-7625 GCF_002154375.1 Streptomyces glaucescens
CCGGACTGATCAGCCGCCGCGGCGTACGCACCGCCCTGCTCGCCAGCGCGGGCACGCTGCTCGCCGGAACCCTGCTGCTGTGCCTCGCGCCGGTGCTGCCCGCCCTGGTCGTGGCGCGCGCGGCGCAGGGCATCGGCGCGGCCGGGCTCACCGCGATCGCCATGAGCCTGGCCGGGTCGCCGCGCCGGATGGGCATGGTCACCGCGGGCATCGCCGGACTCGGCGCGGTCGGCCCGCTCGCCGGATCCGAACTGGCCGCCGTCTGGCCGTGGCAGGCGGCGCTCGCGCTGCTCGCGGTGAGTGTCGCGGCCGTACCCGCGGTGGCGCGCGGCGCGCGTGACGTCACCGCCGAGGACAGCCCGTTCGACTTCCTGGGCGCCGCGCTGCTGACCGGCTTCGTCACCGCCTCGGTGTTCGTCATCTCCGCGCCGCTGCCCGCCGGGGCCTGCCTGGTGCTGGTGGCGGTGCTCCTCGCGCTGCGGATCCGCCGCCGTCCCGACGGCTTCGTCCCGGCGGCGCTGCTGCGCAGCGGCACCTTCACCCTCCTCAGCGGCCTCGGATTCCTCCTCGCCACCGGCCACTTCACCCTCTTCTACCTGATGCCGGGGCTGCTCTCCGACGCCGCCGGCTGGGGGGACGGCCGGGTCGGCACGGGCATCCTGATCGCCCAGCTCGCGGGCTCCGCCGGATCGCTGGTGCTCGCGTCCGCGGCCGGCCGGCTGGCCCGCCGCACGGTGCTGGGCGCGCTGGTCGCGCTGGGTCTCGCCGCGCCCGCGCTGGCGCTGGCGGGGGCCGGTCCGGTGGTGCTGCTCGCCGCGAGCGGCGTCGCCGTCCTCGCCGCGTCCGCGGCCCAGGCGACCCTGTCCATCCTGTCCACCGAGACCCTCCCGGACCGCCGCCGCCCGGCGGGCATCGGCCTGTTCAACGTCTGCTACCAGCTGGGCGGGGCGCTCGGCCCGGCGCTGGCGGCGCAGTTCATGTAGCGCGGGGCGGACGGCACGAGGAGGGGCGGCGCGCGTCACGCGCACCGCCCCTCCCGCTGTCCCCCCTCACCGGGCCGGCTCCGCCAGGGCCCGGTCCACCAGCAGCGCCGCCGCGCCCGTGTAGGTCTCCGGGTCGCACAGGGGCGCCAGGCCGGCGGCGTCCGTCCGGCCGTGCAGCTCGGGCTGTTCGGCCAGTACCTCGGCCAGCGGCCGGCCGGTGTGTTCGGCCAGGGCGGTGGCGCGGGTCAGCAGCTGCTTGGCGGGCGCCTTGCCGAGCAGGGGGGCGAGGACGGCCGCGACCCGCTCCGACGCCATCCGGCTGCCGGTCAGGGCGAGGTTCGCCCGCATCCGCTCCGGCCGCGCCCGCAGCCCCTCGGCCAGTTCCGCCGCCGTGTGCGCGGCCCCGCCGACCAGCCGCAGGCACTCCCGCAGCAGCAGCCACTCCGCGTGCCAGGCGCCCGCCGACCGCTCGTCCTCCGCGAGCATGCACTGGGTCAGTGCCGAGGCGAGCGCCGGGACCTGGAGCGCGGCACTGCGCATCAGGGTGCTCAGCACCGGGTTCCGCTTGTGCGGCATCGCGGAGGAACCGCCCCGTCCGGGCGCCTGCGGCTCGGTCACCTCCGCCACCTCGGTGCGGGCGAGCGACTGCACGTCCACGGCGATCTTCCCGAGGGCGCCCGCGGCGAACGCCAGCGCGGCGGCGAGGTCGGCGACCGGGGTGCGCAGCGTGTGCCAGGGCAGCACGGGCCGGGCCAGCCCGGTGCGGGCCGCGAACTCGGTGACCAGCCGGTCCACGTACTCCCCGGCGTCCGGGCCGTCCACCCCGCCGTCGATGCGGGCGTACTCCAGATACCCGGCCAGTGTTCCGGCGGCCCCGCCGAGGGAGACCGGCAGCCCGCCGTCGAGGACCCGGGCCAGCCGCCGGTCGGCGTCCAGCACCAGCTCCCGCCAGCCCGCCGCCTTCAGCCCAAAGGTGACCGGCACCGCCTGGAGCGCCAGGGTGCGCCCGGGCATCACGCTGTCCCGGTGCTCCCCGGCGAGCCGTGCCAGCGCGCGGGCGGTGCGGGCGAGGTCGGCCCGGACCAGCAGCAGCGCCCGCCGGGCGACCAGCATCGCGCCGGTGTCGAGGATGTCCTGGCTGGTGGAGCCGCGGTGCACGAACTCGGCGGCGGCCGGGTCCTCGGCGGCGACCACCCGGGTCAGCGCCTGCACCAGGCCGACCACCGGGTTGGCGGTCTCCCGGGCGGCCAGGGCGAGTCCGCGCAGGTCGAGCCGTTCGGCGCGGGCGAGCCGGGCGACGGTTTCGGCGGCGGACGGCGGCACGGTGCCCAGCGCCGCCTGCGCCCGCACCAGCGCCGCCTCCGCGTCCAGCATGGCCTGCAGCCAGGCCCGGTCGGAGGTGGCGGCCTCGACGGGGGTGCCGGCCCGCACCGGGGACAGCAGCCCGCTGTCGAGCCGGTCGGAGGCGAGGCCCGCCTCCTGGTCGCCGTACGGGATCGCGGGCGCGCTCACACCAGCACTCCCGTCAGGTCGGTCTCGGCCGGTGCCGGGCGCACCCCGGTGGGCACGAGGGTCGCGGACGGCAGGGCGAGGATCGCGCGGGCGATGGCGTCGGAGTCGCCGAGGGTGACGGAGTCGACGCCCGGCCGGATCCCGGCGGCGGTCACCCAGTGCACGGACTCGGTGGGGACGCCGTAGGCGTAGCGGCGGGGGTGGGCCCGGCCGCGGGCGTCGAGCAGCCGGTAGGGGCGCTCGGTGACGGCGAGGCCGCCGGACTCGTAGCCGCTGCCGTCGGTGGAGCGGATGCGGTACGTGGTGCACTGCTCGGTGTCGAGGAGGTGGCGCAGCAGCGGGTCGTCGGTGCGGCGCAGATCGGGCTCGGGCAGGCGGGCCTCGATCAGCACGTAGGAGCGGACCGGGGGGCCGGGCACGTCACGGGACTGGGCGACGAAGGTGGCCCGGTCGCCGGAGACGGTGTCGATGCGGATCTCGGTGCCGGGCCCGGTCAGCTCCAGCACCCCGGCCTCGATGAGCGCGATCATCTCCTCGATGCGGGAGGCGGGCGGCCCGATGGACAGGAACGCGTTGAGCGGGGTGTACCAGCCCTCCAGGTCGTCGCGGTGCGACGCGCCGTCGAGTCCACCGTGGTCGACCACGAGCCGGATCTCGTTGCGCAGGTCGCGCAGCACGTCCAGGGCGGCCTTCAGCGGGCCGTTGACGTTGCCGGCGCGGGCCTCGGCGACGTCCCGCTCCAGGTAGCCGAGCAGCCAGGCCCGGAAGTCGTCGCGGCCGGTGAAGACCCGGTCGCCGTACGGCCGGGACAGCCGCTCCCAGTCCCAGCGCTCGCCCGGCTCGATGCCGTACGCGTCGAGCAGCGCGTCCCGGTCGGCCTCCCGGGCCAGGGAGAGGAACGCTTCGGTGAACTCGTCGCGTTCGGCGCCGCGGCCGGCGGCGGTGAGCAGGGTGCCGTAGTAGACGCCCTCCACCTCGCGGGAGATCAGCGGCCACAGGTCGGCGGTGAAGCCGACGCCCTCGCCGCGGGCCGAGCGGGCGCGCAGGCCCTCGATCACCTCGGGGGTGAGCAGCCGGGGCAGATGGCGGCCGTAGGCGCCCTTCTCGTTCTCGCCGCGGGCGTGGTAGGGGATGCCGCGCCGTGAACTGGCGTACAGGCGCGGCTCCTCGCCGGAGCGCACGTAGTGCAGTCTGCCGCCGTCGTCGCGGACGAAGGCGCCGCCGCGGCCGACGGTGAACAGCGCCATGTGGTCGAAGAAGTTCAGCCCGAGGCCGCGCAGCAGGACCGTCTGGCCGGGTTCGACGGTGCTCAGGTCGAGGTCGGCGGGGTTGGCGGGGGTGAGGTAGGTGAGGTGGTGGATGCGGGCCAGGCTCGCGGTCTTCGCCTCCTTGGGGGTGAGCCGGGCCGGGACGTGGCCCTGGGCCATCACGATGGCGTCCAGGTCGTTCAGCCGGGTGCCGTTCTCCAGCCGGACGCCCTGCGGGCCGCCGGGGACACCGTGGGTGTCGGCCATCGCGACGGCGCGGGAGCGGTGCGTCCGGATCGTCATGTGGGCGGGGGCCCGGTCGACCACCCGCTGGAACTGGGCGTGCAGGTAGCGGCCGTAGAACGCCCGGGTGGGATAGGTGTTCGGGCCGAGCCTGCGGGCCTCGGCGAGGGTGTCGGCGTCGTCCTCGGCGCCCTCGCCGCCGGCGAGCGAGCGGGCCCACTCGTACAGGCTGGGGCCGGGCTCCACCGGGCCCTCGGTGCGCACGCTGTCGTCGGTGTACACGGTGATCTGCGACGCCACCGTGTTCATCAGCAGGTGCCGGGACTGGTCCGGCCGCCACACCCGTCCGGCGCCGGGCGCGGACGGGTCGACCACGTGGACGGTGACCGCGCGGTGCGCGGAGCGGGCGCGCTCGTTCGCGCACAGCCGCTCCAGCACGGACAGGCCGCGCGGTCCGGCGCCGATGATGCAGATCTCGATCCCACCCGGATCCTTACGGCCGGAGTGGTCGGTGCGGTCGGTGCGGTCCATCAGTGCTCTCCGTTCCGGCCGCCGACGCGCTCGCCGTGCATCCAGGCGACGTGGTCGTGCAGCTGCTCGGGGGACATGGCCTTCAGGGCGGCGTTGCGGGCGGTGGCCGTGGATCCGGCGGCGTGCCAGAGGCGGATGCTCTCGCGGGCCAGCAACTGGATGCGCGCGGTGCGCTCCTGCCGTTCCGCCGTGTACTTCTCGAACCGCTGGGGCAGTTCCTCCGCCCCGCAGTCCAGCAGGTCGCCGAGGACGACGGCGTCCTCCAGGCCCTGGCAGGCGCCCTGCGCGACGTAGTGCAGCATCGGGTGGGCGGCGTCGCCGAGCAGCACCACACGGCCGTCGGACCAGGTGGTCACCGGGTCGCGGTCGACCAGCACCCAGGACTTCCAGTTCTCGCCCAGGTCGAGCAGCCGGTGGGCGTCGGCGCCCAGCGCGGCCATCTCGTCGTGCACCGTGTCGTTCGGGACGGGCACCGAGGCCAGCGCCTCGGTCTCGCCGTTGTCGCTGCTCGCCGCCAGGTTGAGGTAGCGGCCGCCTGCGATCGGGTAGTGCACGAAGTGGCAGCCGGGGCCGGTCCACCAGGTCACCGCGGTCTCGTTGCGCAGCCGCGCCGGGACCCGCTCCATGGGGATGACCGCCCGGTAGACGGTGATCCCGGAGATCCGGGGCGCGCCGTCCCCGACGAGCTGGCCGCGGATCGCCGAGTGGATGCCGTCCGCGCCGATCAGCGCGTCGCCGGTGACGCGTTCGCCGCCGGCCAGGACGACCGTGGCGCCGCCCGCGTCCTGCTCGTAGCCGGCCGCCGCGCAGCCGCTGCGCAGTTCGACCAGGTCGAGGGCGCGGCAGGCGTCCAGCAGGGCGCTGTGCAGCTCCGCGCGGTGGACGACGACGTACGGGTTGCCGAAGCGCTCCCGGTAGGCGTCGGTGAGCGGCATGCTCGTCACGTGCTCGCCGGTGACACCGTCCATGAACCGCAGCTCCGCCATGCGGACGGCGGTGTCGCGCACCACGTCCCCGAGGCCCAGCCGGTCCAGCGCGTGCAGGCCGTTGGGGGCGAGCTGGATGCCCGCGCCGATCTCCGCGAACCGGTCGGCGCGCTCCAGGACCGTCACGCGGTGGCCGCGCCGGGCGGCGGCGAGGGCGATGGCGAGTCCGCCGATACCGCCGCCGGTCACGATGAGCCGGGCCATCACACGACCTCCTCGACCGCGACGGGAGCCGGGGCGCCGGGGGCGTCGGCCAGCCGCCGGGCCAGCTCCAGCCGCTTGATCTTCGTGGTGGCGGTCTGCGGCAGCTCCTCCTTGCGCCACTGCACGGGCTCCGCCATCGGCGGCAGCCCCGCCACCGCCCGCCGCCAGGTGTCCGGATCCAGCGGTATGTCGTCCTTGGTGGACACCACCGGTACGGCGCGCCCGTCCGGGCCGGGGATGATGACGACCTCGGCGAGCTGCGGCAGCCGGGTGAACAGCGCGTCCTCGACGGCCAGCGTGCTGCCGAAGCCCTCGATCAGGTCGACCTCGCGGTCCAGCAGGTGCACACAGCCGAGCTTCGTGCGGAAGCCGACGTCGCCCATCCGCCACCAGCCGTCGTTGACCTGCTGGTCGTAGCGCTGCTGCTCGCCGAGGTAGGTGACGATCCGGCCGTCGCTGCGCACCTCGATGTAGCCGGGGTTGTCAGGGGAGGGCGGGTTGCCGTCCCGGCTGACCACCCGGATGTCGGTCATGCCGGGGAAGGGCCGGCCCACGCAGCGGCCGTCCGTGCACAGTCCGCGCCCGCTCCTGGAGAAGGACCGCACGACCGCCGGGCCGATCTCGCTCTGCCCGTACAGCTGTCCGAACAGCGCGCCCTTGCGGCGGCTCGCGCCCAGCAGCCGGCGCACGGTGCGCGGGTGGATGGCGTCGAAGGTGCTGCTGAACAGCTTGACGTTGGCGAGCGGCGCGCGCGGGTCGTCGGCCAGCTCCTCCCACTCCATGAAGGAGTTGGGGTGCGCCTCCAGGATGCCGGGGCGCAGCTGGGCGAACAGGTCGGCGGCCCGCTTCGGGTCGGAGTCGGCGAGGACGACGATCGGGTAGCCGCGGAACAGGGAGATGGCGAGCGCGGTGATCAGCCGGGAGTGCACGAACGACACGTGCATCGCGATGGTCTCCCGGCCGCGCAGCAGCGGCGCGGTGACGGCCGCCTGCGGCCGGTAGCGGGCCTGGAGGGTGTGCCCGGTGTGCACGGCCAGCTTCGGGATGCCGGTGGTGCCGGAGGTGTGGGTGACCAGGGTGGGCTGCTCGGGCGGCATGGTGACGGCGGGCACCCGCGGCGAGCCGGCCAGGTCGGCCAGCGCGGTCGCCTCCGGGTGGCTGCCCGAGGCGAGCAGCACCCGCTCGGCCAGCGTGAAGACCTCCGCCGGGAGTTCGGTGTCGAGCTTGTCGCGGTCGGTGAGCAGGAACGGCCGGTCGGTGCGGCGCACCAGCTCCGCGACGGTCGCGCCGTCCAGCTTCGGCGAGAGCAGCACCGGTACGGCTCCGACGCGGACGATCGCGCAGGCCAGCAGGGTGATGTCGAAGCCGTCGGACTTGTGCACGACGACGCGCTGGGCGGGGCGGACACCCGCCGCCCACAGCCGGGCGGCGAAGTCGTCGATCAGGTCGGCGATCTCCGCGACGGTCGCGCGGCGGCCGAGTCCGGGGGCGATGTCCAGGTCGTGGTCGAGGACGACGATGTTCGCCGGGTGCCGGGCGGCGGCCCGCTCGAAGAGCGTGCCGAGCCGGATGCCTTGGTTGCCGATGCGCTGGAGGAACATGGGTCGCCTTTCGGGGAGTCCCTTGCGGGGAGTGGAGGAGGTGACGAACCGGCGCGTGCGGGTGGGGCTGCGGGTGCGGGTGCGCTGCGGGTGCGGGTG
>NZ_MUND01000715.1 GCF_002154375.1 Streptomyces glaucescens
TCCGCGCGTACGGCCGTCGCGGTGCCGGTGGCGGCCGCGGTGTCGCTCGCCTTCCGGTCCCCGGCCGCCACCGGCACCGCGTACGGCCGTACGCGCGGACGGGGGCCGTGGGGCCGTGACGCGGGTGCGGGTGCGGTCCGCCGTCCGCTCCGGCTTCCCCGGCTGCTCCTGGGAGGCGGCGGGCCGGGTGTCGCGCGCCTGGCGGCGCCGCTCGCGGTTGATGTGGTGGCGGGTCGTCGGCATCGTGCGGTCCTCTCGGTGCGGGCGGCTTGCGCGGACGGAAGCGGTCAGCGGGCCGATGCGCCGCCCATGGGGGCCTGTCCCAGGGCACTGAGCCGCCACCGGCCCTTGGTGCGGGTGAGTTCGCCGAGCATGCGGCTGTCCTTCTCGGTCTTCGCCCCGTCGGAGGCCTTGACGGTGACGCGCAGGGCGACCAGCACCCGGGCCCGCCCGGCGCGGTCGTCGAGTTCGGTGACGGCGCCCGACAGCACCCGGGCCGTGGTGACCGTCTTCGCCTCCTTCACCTGCTCGGCGAACTCCTCCCGCCCCGACACCAGTTGCTCGTGCAGCTCGCCGGTGGTGGACGACTCCCACAGGTCGAGGCCCCGGTCCAGGTCCCGGTGGTCGAGCGTGTTGAGGTTCTGTACGGCCTGCTCGCCGGCGGCGAGCGCCTCGTCCCGCTGCGCGGCGTACGCGGACCGGTCGTCGTGGGCCGCCGCGTACCAGTCCTGGCCGGCCCACGCCGCGAAGCCTCCCGCGACGAGGGTGAGGGCGAGGGCCAGGGCCGTCAGTGGCCGGGGGCGGTTTCCGGCGAGCGCACGCAGGACGCGTCGCATGAGGTTCTCCCGTCTTTCGGGCACGGTCAGCGGGCCTTGAGGTCGACGATCCGCCAGCGGTCGTTCACCAGCCGTGCGGTGACGGTGAGCTGGGCGGCGGCGGTGGCCTCGCCGTCGCCACGGCGGGAGGTCTGGTCGAGGAACACCAGCAGACGCGCACGCTCCCCGTCGAGTTCGATCACCCCGGTGCGTACGGCCTCGGTGCTCAGGGTGACCCGCTGGTCGGCGAGGTCGTCGCGGACCCGGGCGAACAGGTCCCGGTACTGGCGGGCGGCGCGGCCGTCGAGCACGGCGCGTGCGGAGCGCTCGGCGGTCGCGGTGCCGTCCGGTGTGTAGGAGAAGACGCGGGCGAGGGCGTTGTCGATCTCCCCGGCGACACGTGCGGTGGCCTCGGTGTCCGTGAGCGCACGGTTGCGGGCGGCCTCCGCCGACCTCAGCTGGTGGGCTTCGTGGAAGAAGCCGCACCCGCCGGCGACGAGCACCGCGGCGATCCCCGCCGACACGGCCCGCCGCCATCGGCCGCCCGGTGGCCGGCCGGACTCCGGGCCCGCCTCCGGCCCGGCGGGCTCGCCCCGGGGCGGGGCGGACTCCGCCCCGGAGGGGGCCGGCTCGTCCTCGGACAGCCCGGATTCCGGCGGCGCCGGTTCCGTCGCGGGCGCATCGTCCTCGGGCTCACCGCCGGTGGAACCGTCGGTTCCGGGCGGGGTGAGTGGCGGCCTCGAAGCGCGCATCGGGCGCGTGCGTGTCATCGGTCGTCCTCCCCGTGCCCGGCGAGCGGTACCGCGTTCAGCGCCCGCACCTTCCACTCCCCCGCGTCCGTGCGGGTCAGGACGGCCTCCAGGCGTTTGCGGTCGATGGCCGGCCGTTCGGTCCCGGCCGGGGTGACCTCGACGCTGACGGTGGCGATGAGCTTGGCCGTGCCGGCGCGGGTGTCGAGCGCGGTGACGGCGGCCTCGGTGACCGTGCCGCGCGCCGAGGCGCCCGCCTTCGGCGGCGTGCGGCCCAGCGCGTCGCGCAGCGGCCCGGTGGAGGCGGCGCGCCAGGCCCGGATGCCCGCCTCGGCCCGCTGCCGGGTGGAGGCGTCCAGCGTGGTGAGGACGGCGACGCCCTCCCGGCCGTCGGTGAGCGCCTGGTCGCGCTGCCGGCCGTAGGCGAGCGCGTCGTCGGTGCGGGCCTCGGCGTACGTCCACGCGCCGGCCCCGCAGAAGCCGACCGCCAGTGCGAGCCCCGTTCCCGCCAGCAGCCTGGCCCCCCTCATCGCGTGTTCCCGGTGCCGGGGAGGAGGAGGTCCGCCATGTCCTTCGGCGCCGCCCCGCCCTGGCCGGGCAGGGCGAGGGCGCCTGGCAGCGGGGCGGAGGCGCTGCCCGGCGGCGCCGCCCGGCCGCCGTCCGCGCCGCCGGAGGGCAAGGACCCGGGCCTCGCCGGGTCGGGCACCGGGCCGCCCCTGGGGGCGTGCGCCGAGCCGCGTACGTTGAAGCCGTCCGCGGCGGAGGCGGCGCAGGCCGCGTCGGTGTTGAGGGCGGGCGCGGTCCCGAGGTCGAGTCCGTTGCGGTAGCGGGTGGCACCGTATCCGGCGGTGCAGGGCAGGGGCTGGAAGAAGGTGACGGCCATGCCGAGGTTCAGCTTCCCTCCGTCGACGGCGGTGGCTCCGGCGGAGACGGCCGCCGGATACTTCACGAGCAGTTCCTCCAGGCCGCGCTGCCGGGTGACGGCGATCTCGGAGGTGGTGAGCAGGTTGGCGAGGACGACGCCGAGGCTCGGGTCGAGGTCCCGCAGGACTGCGCTGACCTGGGTGGCGGCCTCGGGCGCGGCGGCCAGGAGACGGCGCAGGTCGGCGTCGGAGCCCTTGAGGGTGCGGGCCAGTTCCTTCGCTCCGACGGCGAAGTCCCGGATGGCCCGGGTCTCCTCCGCCTGGGTGCGCAGCACGGTCTCGCCGTCGGTGAGGAGGCGGGTGGTGGCGGGCAGGGCGCGGTCGGCGGCGTCCACGAAGGCGCCGCCGCTGTCGAGCAGCGCCTCGAGATCGTCGCCGTGCCCTTCGAAGGTCTTGCCGAACTCGTCCACGACCGTGCGCAGGTCCTCCAGCGGTACGGAGCGGGTCAGGTCGTCGATGCTGGCGAGGACGTCGGTGACGGGTGCGGGCACCTGGGTGTCGGACTGTTCGATCCGGGCGCCGTCGGCGAGATAGGGGCCGTCGTCGCTCTGCGGGCGCAGGTCGATGTACTGCTCGCCGACGGCGGAGAGGCCGGCGACCACGGCACGGGTGTCGGCGGGGATGCGCGGGGCGGATCTCTTGATGCGCAGTTCGGCGACGACGCCGTCCGAGGTGAGGCCGATCGGGCCGACCCGGCCCACGGAGACGCCCCGGTAGGTGACGTCGGAGTGGGTGAACAGGCCACCGGTGTGCGGCAGTCGCACGTCGACCGTGTAGTGGTCGGCGACGCCGGCGTACCGGCCGAGGTCGGCGTAGCGGATCCCGAGGTAGGAGAGGGCGAGGACGGCGATGAGGAGGAAGGCGAGGTTCTTCAGCCGTACGGCGAGGGTGATCAACGGAGTTCACCTCCCGGCGTGGCCGTCCCGGAACCGAGGCCGGTACCGGTGGGGGCGGGGGTGGAGACGAAGGGCAGGGG
>NZ_MUND01000716.1:0-966 GCF_002154375.1 Streptomyces glaucescens
CGCGGGCACGAGGGGCGTGCCGCCCTCGCGGAGCGTCACGACCGGCGTGGTGTCGGAGACGGGCAGCCGGTCCCGGTACTCCTCGATGATTCCGCGCCACTGGTGGGTCATTGCTGGTTACTCTCCTTCAACCCGCATGATGCTGGCGACACCGCGCACGGTGTCGAGCTTGCGCAGCGCCTCGACGGTCCCGTTCAGGGCGGCGTCGGACGCGCGGTGGGTGACGACGACGAGGGACGCCTCGCCGTCCTTCCCCTGCTGGCGGACGGTGTCGATCGAGACACCGTGCTCGGCGAAGACCGTCGCGACCTGGGCGAGCACACCCGGCTTGTCGGCCACGTCGAGGCTGATGTGGTACCGCGTCACGACCTCGCCCATGGGCGAGACACGCAGCGCGGCGTAGGCGGACTCGCCCGGTCCGGTCGTCCCGCTGAGCCGGTTGCGGCAGACGGCGACGAGGTCGCCGAGGACGGCGGAGGCGGTGGGCGCGCCGCCGGCACCGGGGCCGTAGAACATCAGCTGGCCGGAGGCGTCGGACTCGACGAAGACCGCGTTGTACGCGCCGCGCACGGAGGCGAGCGGGTGGGTCAGCGGGATCATCGCCGGGTGCACGCGCGCGGTGACGGACTCCCCGTCGGCGGCCCGCTCGCAGATGGCGAGCAGCTTGATGGTGCAGCCCATCTCCTTGGCGGAGGCGAAGTCGGCGGCCGTCACCTCGGTCATGCCCTCGCGGTAGACGTCGTCGAGGCGCACGCGCGTGTGGAAGGCGATCCCGGCGAGGATCGCGGCCTTGGCGGCGGCGTCGAAGCCCTCGACGTCGGCGGTCGGGTCGGCCTCGGCGTACCCGAGCGCGGTGGCCTCGTCGAGCGCCTCCTGGTAGCCGGCGCCGGTCGAGTCCATCTTGTCGAGGATGAAGTTCGTGGTCCCGTTGACGATGCCGAGCACCCGGTTGACCTTGTCGCCGGC
>NZ_MUND01000716.1:991-1187 GCF_002154375.1 Streptomyces glaucescens
GGACGGCGACACCCGCGAGTTCCACCGGTGCGCCGATGCGGGCGGCGAGGTCGTCGGCGTGCGTCGTCATGATGCGCGCCACCTCTGAGCCGACCACTCCACAGCCCAGCAGCGCCACCTTCAGCGGACGCGTACGCATCATCCGACCTCGTTTCCTCATACCGTCTTCGGTTTCACCAGTCTCACTCACCGGACC
>NZ_MUND01000716.1:1241-1556 GCF_002154375.1 Streptomyces glaucescens
ACGGCGACGACCGGCGGGCGGAGCGCATGGTTGTAGTTGCTGGCCATGGAGCGGCAGTACGCCCCGGTGGCCGGTACGGCGATCAGGTCACCCGGCGCCAGGTCGGCCGGCAGGAACGCGTCCTTCACCACGATGTCACCACTCTCGCAGTGCTTGCCGACCACCCGGGCGAGCATCGGCTCGGCGTCGGAGGCACGGGAGACGAGAGCGACGCTGTACTCCGCGTCGTACAGCGCCGTACGGATGTTGTCCGACATGCCGCCGTCCACGGAGACGTACGTCCGCAGCCCGTCGAGGGGCTTGACGGTGCCGACC
>NZ_MUND01000716.1:1586-1884 GCF_002154375.1 Streptomyces glaucescens
CTTGGCGATCTCGTGCGGCTCGCGGGGGTCGTCGTCGCTCGTGTACGCGATCCCGAGCCCGCCGCCGAGGTCGATCTCCGGCAGCTCGACACCGTGCTCGTCCCGGATGTCCTTCAGCAGCCCGACCACACGGTGCGCGGCGACCTCGAAGCCGGACATGTCGAAGATCTGCGAGCCGATGTGGCTGTGGATCCCGATCAGCTCCAGCCCGTCGAGCTGCAACGCCCGCCGCACGGCCTCCGCGGCCTGCCCGCCCGCGAGCGGAATCCCGAACTTCTGGTCCTCGTGGGCGGTGGCG
>NZ_MUND01000717.1 GCF_002154375.1 Streptomyces glaucescens
CCCTGAGGCCTCAGGGCGTCAGGTACTCAGACACTCAGGGCCTCAGGCTTCAGGCGATCTCGACGAGCAGATCCCCGCCCTCCACCTGCTGGACACGGTTGATGGCGAGCCGGCTCACCCGGCCGGAGCGCGGGGCGGTGATGGCGGCCTCCATCTTCATCGCCTCGATGGTGGCCACGGTCCCCCCGGCCGCCACCTGGTCACCCTCGGCGACCGACAGCGTCACCACTCCCGCGAACGGCGCGGCGACATGGCCCGGGTTGGCGCGGTCGGCCTTCTCGGTCACCGGTACGTCGGACGCCGCCGCGGCGTCCCGGACCTGGATCGGCCGCAACTGCCCGTTCAGGCTCGACATCACGGTGCGCATACCGCGCTCGTCGGGCTCGCCGACGGCCTGCAGCTCGATGAGCAGCCGCACCCCGGGCTCCAGGTCCACGGCGTACTCCTTGGCGGGACGCAGGCCGTAGAAGAAGTCCTTGCTGTCCAGCACGCTGGTGTCGCCGTACGCCTGCCGGTGCGCCTCGAAGTCGCGCGTCGGGCCGGGGAACAGCAGCCGGTTGAGCGTCGCGCGCCGGGACTTCTCCAGCCCCGCCCGGTCCTCGGCCGACAGCTCCCGCACCGGCTTCGCCTCGCCGCGCCCCTGGATGGCCTTGGTGCGGAACGGCTCCGGCCAGCCGCCGGGCGGGGTGCCCAGCTCGCCGCGCAGGAACCCGATGACGGAGTCCGGGATGTCGAACCGGTCCGGCGTCGCCTCGAAGTCCTCCGGCGTCACCCCCGCCCCCACCAGATGCAGGGCCAGGTCGCCGACCACCTTGGAGCTCGGGGTGACCTTCACCAGGCGGCCGAGGATGCGGTCGGCGGCCGCGTACATCGCCTCGATCTCCTCGAACCGGTCGCCGAGGCCCAGCGCGACCGCCTGGGTGCGCAGATTGGACAGCTGGCCGCCGGGGATCTCGTGGTCGTAGACGCGTCCGGTGGGGGAGGCGAGTCCCGACTCGAAGGGGGCGTACACCTTCCGGACGCCCTCCCAGTACGGCTCCAGGTCGCCGACCGCCCGCAGGTCCAGGCCGGTCGGCCGGTCCGAGTGGTCGGTGGCGGCCACGATCGCCGACAGCGACGGCTGCGAGGTGGTGCCCGCCATCGACGCCACCGCCCCGTCCACGGCGTCCACGCCCGCCTGCGCCGCCGCGAGATAGGTGGCGAGCTGGCCGCCCGCGGTGTCGTGGGTGTGCAGATGGACCGGCAGGCCGAACTCGCGGCGCAGCGCGGACACCAGCGTCGCGGCGGCGGGCGCGCGCAGCAGCCCCGCCATGTCCTTCACCGCCAGCACATGGGCGCCGGCCTCGACGATCTGCTCGGCCAGCCGCAGGTAGTAGTCGAGGGTGTAGAGCCGCTCGCCCGGGTCGGACAGGTCGGCGGTGTAGCAGAGAGCGACCTCGGCGACCGCCGTGCCGGTCTCCCGCACGGCCTCGATGGCGGGCCGCATCTGGGAGACGTCGTTCAGCGCGTCGAAGATCCGGAAGATGTCGATACCGGTGGCCGCGGCCTCGTGCACGAACGCGTCGGTCACCTCGGTGGGGTACGGCGTGTAGCCGACGGTGTTGCGCCCGCGCAGCAGCATCTGCAGACAGATGTTGGGCACCGCCTCGCGCAGCGCGGCCAGCCGCTCCCACGGGTCCTCGGCGAGGAAGCGCAGCGCCACGTCGTACGTCGCGCCGCCCCAGCACTCCAGGGAGAGCAGCTCGGGCAGGGTGTGCGCGACATGCGGGGCGACGGCCAGCAGGTCCTTGGTGCGCACCCGGGTGGCCAGCAGGGACTGGTGGGCGTCGCGGAACGTGGTGTCCGTGACGGCGAGACCCGGCGCCTCGCGCAGCGCACGGGCGAAGCCCTCCGGACCCAGCTCGGCCAGCCGCTGGCGGGAGCCCGCGGGCGGCTGCCCGGCGGGCAGCGGGGGCAGCTTGGTGGTGGGGTCGATCAGCTCAGGCCGCTCCCCGTGCGGCTTGTTGACGGTGACGTCGGCGAGATACGTCAGCAGCTTGGTGCCGCGGTCGGCGGAGTGCCGGGCGGTGAGCAGATGCGGCCGCTCCTCGATGAACGAGGTGGTCACCCGGCCCGCCTGGAAGTCCGGGTCGTCCAGCACGGCCTGGAGGAAGGGGATGTTCGTCGCGACACCGCGGATGCGGAACTCGGCCACCGCCCGCCGGGCCCGGCCGATCGCGGCCGTGAAGTCCCGGCCCCGGCAGGTGAGCTTCACCAGCATCGAGTCGAAGTGCGCGCTGATCTCCGTACCGGCGTGCGTGGTGCCGCCGTCCAGCCGGATGCCGGAGCCGCCGGGGGAGCGGTAGGCGCTGATCCGGCCGGTGTCCGGACGGAAGCCGTTCGCCGGGTCCTCGGTGGTGATACGGCACTGCAGGGCGGCGCCGCGCAGGGTCAGCGTCTCCTGGGACAGCCCGAGGTCCGCCAGCGTCTCGCCGGAGGCGATGCGCAGCTGCGCCTGCACCAGGTCGACGTCGGTCACCTCCTCGGTGACGGTGTGCTCGACCTGGATGCGCGGGTTCATCTCGATGAAGACGTGGTTGCCGTCCCGGTCGAGCAGGAACTCCACCGTGCCCGCGTTGCGATAGCCGATCTCCCGGGCGAACCGCACCGCGTCCGCGCAGATCCGCTCCCGCAGCTCCGGGTCGAGGTTGGGCGCGGGCGCCAGCTCGATCACCTTCTGGTGGCGGCGCTGCAGCGAACAGTCCCGCTCGAACAGGTGCATGACGTTGCCCTCGCCGTCGGCGAGGATCTGCACCTCGATGTGGCGCGGATCGACGACCGCCTTCTCCAGGAACACGGTCGGGTCGCCGAACGCCGACGCCGCCTCCCGGGACGCCGCCTCGATGGACTCGCGCAGCGTCGCGGGATCCTCCACGCGGCGCATCCCACGCCCGCCGCCGCCCGCGACCGCCTTCACGAACACCGGGAACCCGATCGCCTCGGCGGCCCTGACCAGTTCGTCGACGTCCCGGGAAGGTGCCGAGGAGCCGAGCACCGGTACCCCGGCCGCGCGGGCGGCGGCCACCGCGCGGGCCTTGTTCCCGGTCAGCTCCAGCGTGTCGGCGTCCGGCCCGACGAAGGTGATGCCCGCCTCGGCGCAGGCGCGCGCCAGCTCCGGGTTCTCGGACAGGAAGCCGTAGCCCGGGTACACGGCGTCCGCACCCGCCCGCCGGGCGGCCCGCACGATCTCCTCCACCGACAGGTAGGCGCGCACCGGGTGCCCCGGCTCCCCGATCTGGTACGCCTCGTCGGCCTTGAGCCGGTGCAGCGAATTGCGGTCCTCGTGCGGGAAGACGGCGACCGTGCGCGCGCCCAGTTCGTAGCCGGCGCGGAACGCGCGAATCGCGATCTCGCCTCGGTTGGCGACCAGCACCTTGCGGAACATCCTGGATCCCTTCGCCCTGCCGGTGAGAGGACCATGGTGTCGGCGCCCGGCCGGTACTGCCATGTGAACCGGGCCACTTGACCGGTTCATGGCGGGCCCCGCGCGGAGCCCGCCCCCGACGGCGGGTCGCTGATCCGATCAGGCAGACTGTGCGGGATGGACGACTGTCGCCCGGTCCACCGGGACCCCGCCCCGGACCGGTACGGCCGGCTGCACGTGCGCACGGCCGACCTCGGTCCCGCCCACTGGCTCGTCGAGCGGCTCCGCCGGGACGGCGCCCTCGGCATCGTCGCCGGGGTGTGCGCGCCCGGCTTCGCCGCCTACGCCCGGATCCTGCACCCCGCCACGCTCGACGAACGGCCGGTGCGCTGGGCGACGGTGGCCGCGGCCCACGGACGTCCCGGGGTGACGGGCACGACCCGCTGGCACGAGCTGATCGGCGTCGGCATCGACGACCGGACCGCCTCCGACCTGGGCCTGCCCGGCGTCTGGGACGAGCACCCGGCCGAAGGACCCACCCCGCCCGACGTCGCCCGCGCCCTGATCCCCGTCCTGGCCCGGCACACCCGGACCCCCGAGCGCTGCTGGTTCGGCCTGTGGAGCGGCTACGGCCGCCGGGACTTCGACCGTCTCCCCACCTTCCCGACGCCCGGCCGCGACGAGATTCTCCTCGCCGGACCACTCGCCGACGCCGTCTCGCCGGCCCTGCCGGACGAGTTCGACGAACTGCCCGACCTGTGGTGGCCCGAGGACCGCGCCTGGTGCGTGGGCGGGGACGTCGACCTGGTCAGCACCTACGTCGGCGGATCCCCGGAACTCATCGCCGACCTGCTGGCCGCGCCCGGCCTGGAGGCACACCCGGTGGGCCCCGGCGACCTCCTGGACTGAACCCGGCGCCTCCCGGCGCCCTCCTGGACCGGACCCGGCGGCGACCGGGCGTACCGGACCCGGCGGCGACCGGG
>NZ_MUND01000718.1 GCF_002154375.1 Streptomyces glaucescens
GCACCCACCCGCCCCCGTGCAGATAGGTGACCACCCGGCCCTCGTCGGATGCCGGGGTGTAGACCCGGATCCGGAACGACGACCCGTCCGCGGTGTCCACCCGGTGGTCGGCCGTCGTGACGGCGGGGCCGGCGTCGCCCTCCGGGCGGCGCGGGCGGACCGCGTTGGCGAGATACCGTTCCCGCGCCTGCTCGACGGTCATGGCGCGAAGGGAGGCCGGGGGGCCGCCGGCGCGTTGCCAGGTGATCAGGTTACGGAGTATGCGGTCCAGTGGCATGGCAGCCTCTCCCAGGGACTGGTTCGATGCTGAATACGGCGCATACGTTTGCCGCCGGCAATGCAATGGCGGCGATGTCGGGAAGGCGTGTGTTCGACTCCGCCACGCGCTCCGATTGTAAGCGACCGATCATGCCACAGCCTTTCGCCGAGCTGTGAGAAACGCACTTATAGCGGTGTGATCCGCATATTGCAACCGGCTGATCCGCGTCGGTAGCCTGGCCGGGAAATTCGGTAGGTAAAAGGACGCTCGAATTATTTCCGCACTTGGAAAGTCCGGCACGCAGCCGTCCGACACCGTCAGGGCTCTGTTCGCCGGCTGGCGGACCGTGCACGCGACGCAGCAGAACAGAGAAGGAAATTTGTCATGATTGTTCTGGGTTGCAACGGGTTCACCCGGGGCGCAGAAATCTTCGCCGACAAGTTCGGCGCGGTCGGGACGGAGAAGCACTACATCCTCGGCCATGACGCGGGCGCAGCGCTGTTGGTGGACGGCAAGCTGGTGGCTGCCGTGGAGGAAGAGCGGCTCAACCGGGAGAAGAAGACCTCCGACTTCCCGATCAACGCGGTGCAGTGGTGCCTCGAGAAGGCCGGCATCGAGTTCTCCGACATCGACCTCATCGCCATCCCGTGGAATTTCTCCAACGAGGTCTTCGACGCGACCATGCACGACCTGGCGTCGGCTCCGCTGCCGCCCATGGAAAAGGTCGACCGGCTCGCCCGCATCGGTGAGCTGTTCGACAAGGCGCTCGGCCGTGAAGCGATCCTCGCGGACTTCGCCGCCCGCACGGGATTCACTCCCGACCCGGAGAAGGTGGTGTTCGTCCAGCACCATCTCGCGCACGCGATGACCGGTTACTACATGGCGGGAATGAAGGACACCGCATTCCTCATCAGTGACGGTCGCGCCGAGCTTTTCTCCTCGCTCACCGGTGAAATACGCGACGGGAAGATCCGCGTCTTCGAAGAGTCGATCATCAGCGCGAACGACTCGCTGGGCAACCTGTTCGCCTCGATCACGCGCTTCCTGGGCTTCGTGCCGAACAACGACGAGTACAAGGTCATGGGCCTCTCCGGGTTCGCCGAGGCGCCCTCGCCGAACCCGTTCCTGGAGCACATCGTCCAGCTGCACGAGGGCGGACGCTACTCCCTGGTCCGGCCGCACGACCTGGAGAACCCCCGCTGCTTCGACGGCCTGTTCGAGCAGTGCTTCGGGCCGTTCCAGGACACCCTCGAGTACAAGGCCAACATCGCCGCCGCGGCCCAGGAGATGCTCACCGCCGTCACCAGCCACCAGCTGCGCGCCCTGGAGTCCAGGACCGACCTGAACCACCTGCTCTTCGAGGGCGGCCTGGCGCTGAACTGCGTGAACAACACCCAGCTGCTGGAGGGTTCGCGCTTCGAGGACATGTCGGTGAGCTTCGGCGCCAGCGACACCGGCGTCGTCATCGGCGCCGCCGTCCACGCCTGGGCCAACCACCCCGACAACACCGCCGAGGTCAAGTACGCCGACACCGTCACCCCGTACGTGGGACCGGAGTACGACGAGGCGACGATCGAGAGCACCCTGCGGGAGTTCGGCGGCCGGGTCGAGTACACGCGGATCCCCGACGGCGAGGTCGCCGACCAGGTGGCGAAGCTGCTCACCGAGAAGGTCGTCATCGGCTGGTTCCAGGGCCGGCTGGAGCACGGCCCGCGGGCGCTGGGCCACCGCAGCATCCTGGCGAACCCGAAGTTCCCGGACATCAAGGATGTCATCAACACCCGGGTCAAGCACCGTGAGCCGTTCCGCCCGTTCGCGCCGATCGTGCTGGAGTCGGACGCGGAGAAGATCTTCGAGATGGGCCGCAAGAAGCGATCGCCCTACATGACGTTCGTGTTCCCGGTGCGGCCGGAGTACCACAACATCATTCCGGGTGCGACGCACGTCGACGGCACGTCCCGCGTGCAGACCATCACCGACGAGGACACGCCGCTGCTGGCGACGCTGCTGCGCCGCTTCACCGCGCTGACCGACGTGCCCTGCCTGATCAACACGTCGTTCAACGTGGCGGGCGAGCCGATCGTGTGCTCCCCGGCCGACGCGCTGAACTGCTTCCTGGGCACCGAGATCGACTACCTGGTGCTCGGCAACTACCTCGTCACGAAGACCGGCCAGGCCGCCTGACGTCCGTGGTCCATCCGCCGGGACGCCGCACCGCGGCGTCCCGGCGCCGGGGTAGGGGAAGGGAGTCTTTCTATGTCTGCCGTCCATGAGACGGCCGTGGAACTCACGACGGTCGTCCAGCATCTGGAGAAGCTGGCCTGGGAGCTGCGCGACTCGAGCCGGCGCCGCATCCCGGCGGAGGTCAGCGCGGCCTGTGACGCCCTGAACTGCGCGGCACTGCTGCTGCGCACCCACCAGGACGTCGCGGACGGCCACACGGCCCGGATGGACCTCCTGTACGAAGCCGTCGCCTTGGCCCGCAGCACCGTGGAGGCGACGAAAATGGCGTGCCGCGAGCACGCGGGAGCACGTTCACGGGCCGGCGGCCGCGGCTGAGCGGCTCGCGCCGTCCCCGGCGCGCCCGACCGCACCGATGACACACCGGCCGTGGTCCGCCGGCGGCCCCGGGCGCCGTCGCGCCCCGGCCGGAGCCGGGGAAGCGCGGCCGGTGTGCCCGGTGGTGGACCCGGCCCGGCCCGGGGAGCAACCGCCGACGCGGTGCGGGAGGCCGCTCACGGCCACGGCGCCGCGGCTGTCGTCACAGCGCTGGAGCGCATCCCGCGGGAACCGCGCGGCGCACCCGGCGAGAACCACGGCGCCGGCGCCGGACCGTCGGGCGCGCCCGGCCTCGCACCGCACGTGCCCACCGGCCGATCGCCGGGACGGGCCATCGGGCCCACCGGTCGGCACCGCCGACCCGCCCGGGTGCGCCGCGCCGCGCTCAGGGCGCTGCCCATGACCCGGTCGCGGGGACACGGCCCGCTCGACGGTGCGACGGGATGCGGCGGGGCCGAAGGGACGTGCCTCCACGCCCTCGGCCCCGCCTTCGCGCGGACCGCCGGTCACTCATCCCCGCACGACTTCCTGCCGCGGGGCGCCGGCCGTCCCGGCGGCTCCGCTCGATCGCCCCCCGCGCGGGCACCGGTCCGGGCGCTGTGGGGGTCCCGGGCAGCGCGGGCACTGGCTCACCTGCTCAGATCCGACGCAGTCGGCGCTTCACGATCAGCGACCGCACCCGGCCCGGGGCCACCACGACCCCGCCGGAACCGGGGGCCGCCGGGACGGCTGTCCGACGGCCCCCCGCCGGTGCGGCCAGCGCCCGCCGTGGCGGCTCCCCCGTGCGCCGGCGATGGCAAGTGCCCCGCGCGCCCGCGGGGTCGAGCCACGCGGCGGTCGACACGTCATCACCCCAACGGTTTCGGAAAGCTGGTCTCATGGAGTCCCGGAGTCAACGCCCCGGCCGGCTGGGCCGGCCGCGCCGTCTGTCGCGGGAGGCGATCCTCAGCAGCGCTGAGCGGATCCTCACCGAGGAGGGGGCGGAGCATCTGTCCATGCGCCGCCTGGCGAAAGAGATGTCCAGCACGCCGATGGCGCTCTACTACCACGTCAAGGACAAGGACGAGCTGCTCACGCTGCTGCTGGACGCGCGCACCGAGCGCCTGCCCCGCACCGAACTGCCCCGTGAGCCGCGCGAGCGGCTCCTCGCGGGCGCGCGGACCCTCCACGGGATCCTCGCGGACTGTCCCTGGGCGGTGGAGGCGCTGACCTCCGAGGACCACGTGAGCGCAGCGGCGCTGAGGATCGTGGAGAGCATGATCGACGCCGCGGTCGCCTGCGGGATGAGCCACGAGGAGGCGCTCTACGCCTACCGTGTCATCTGGTACTACACCATCGGCGAACTGCTCGTCCGCCTCAACCGCGAGCGTGCCCGCCGCAAGGGCGAGGACACGCCCTGGGAGCGCGCGATGCTGTCCCTGGACCCCGACGCCTTCCCCCTCCTGGCCCGGCTGCGCGACCAGTGGGTCGAACTGGCGGCGGGCGACCATCACCAGCGCGGACTCGAGGCGGTCGTCGACGGGCTGCTGGCCCAGGGCGCCGTATGCCCCGGCACGGCCGGGCACCCGTGACCGCCCGAGCACGTCCCGGCCCGCCGGGCACATCCTGCCCGCCGGGCTCGTCCCGGCCCGCGGGGAGGGGCCGAGCGACATGCAGGCCGGCAGGGCGGCACGCCCTGCCGGCCTCGGCGTTCGCGGCGCCGCGCGCCGGTCGTCCGGGGCGCGTCAGCTCCCCGACCACGGCCTGAACTGCCGCAGCCCGTACAGCAGCGGCGACCGCGGACGGTGCCGCACGATCCTGCGGGTGCGGCCGAACACGGTCACGTGGTCGCCGACGGTCTGGGTCAGGGAGACGGTGCAGTCCGCCACCGTATGGGCGTCCCGGACCAGATGGGGCCCCGAGGCGTCGGTGTCCCGTTCCCACGGGAGCAGGTCGAAGCGGTGCGGGTTGCCCGAGGCGAACAGCTCGGCGGCGTCCTGGGCGCCCTCGTGCAGCAGGTTCACCGTGAAGGCGCCCCGGTCCAGGACGGCGGCCAGGGTCGGGCTGCCCGAGCGCAGGCACACCAGGAGCGTGGGCGGGGCGAGCGAGACACTGCACACCGACGAGCAGGTCATCCCCCAGGGCGCGCCGGCCCCGTCGACGCTGGTGACCACGCACACCCCGGTGGGGAAGCCGCTCATCATGGTCCGGAACTCGTCGGGCGTCGCCTCGGCCACCGTGGGCTGGGGCGAGGCGGCCGCGGCCGGGTATTCGGTCATCGGGTACTGCCTTCCGTCGCTACGGAGCGGGGGAGTTCGGAACGGGCCGGTACGCTGCCGCGTCGCTCGGCGCGGTCGACGAGACCGAGCAGCGGTCCCGTCATGGCCGTGGTCGCCAGGGCCATCACCACCAGGGCGAGGACCATCGGCGCCGGCAGGATGCCGGCCCTGTGGCCGGCCTCGATCACGATCAGCTCGGTCAGGCCTCTGGTGTTCATCAGCACACCGATACGGCGCGCCGGTCCGGGCCGGGTGCCGGCCAGCCGGGCCCCGGCGTAGCCGCCGAGCAGCTTGCCCGCGCAGCCGAGTACGAGCGTGCCGGTGATCAGCGTCCAGGACGCGGCGCTGAACGCGTCGATGAGCACGGTGACGCCGGTGACCACGAAGAAGACCGGCGTCAGCATCCGCCCGGTGTGCGACACGGCGGCCACGGGCTCGGTCCACGGGGCCGGTCCCGCGTCCGGAACCGCCGGGTCCTCAGCGGGGACCGCCGGGTCCTCGCCGGGGATCGCCAGACCCACCAGCGCGGCGCCGACGATGGCGGTCATGCCCAGGTGCTCGGTGAGCAGGGCCGTGCCCAGCGCGGCACCGCCGAGCAGCGCCGCGGTCGTCCGCGGCAGCCGGCGGCACAGCCGGCGCGCCGGTCCGGTGCGCAGCGCCAGCCGCAGCAGGAGCGCGCAGCCACCGCCCGCGAGCAGCGCGACGGCGGGCTCCCACAGGCCCGACAGGTCGTCCGCGCCGAGTCCCACGGCGAGCGTGAGCATGATCCAGCCCAGCCCGTCCATGACGATGGCGGACGCGAGGGCGAGCCGCCCCTCGGCCGACTCGCTCAGGCCCCGGTCGCCGAGGATCCGGGACAGCACCGGGACCGCGGTGATGGACATGGTGACCGCGACCATCAGGCAGAAGGCGGGCAGCGGCACCTCGCCCCGGGCCGCCGCGTCGTCGGTGAGCGCGATCAGCCCCACCAGCAGCAGACCCGTGGTGAGGGGCACCAGGAAGGCGCCGGCCACCAGGGCGGACAAGGCCTGCCGGGGCGGACCACCCGGTCCGGGCCGCAGCTTGTGGGCGAGGCCGACGAGGTAGAGCACGAGCCCGGTCTGCCCGACGAACGTGAGCGCGTCGAGGACGGCGGCCGGCAGCAGCGCGTCGAACAGCGCGCGGTCGGACAGCGCGAGCACGGCGGGCCCGACCAGCAGCCCCACCGTGACCTCCCCGACGACTTCCGGCTGACGCAGCCGGCCTGCGGCGCTCCGTCCCACTCGGGCCAGGAGCAGCACGACGGCGAGCGCCGCGGTCACATGCGCGGCACGGGAGAGGAGGTCCGATACGTCCATGGCGGTCTGGGCCTTTCGTGGCCGTTCCGGCGCGGTCGGTCCGACAGGGAGGGCTCCCACTGGGGGCAAGGGGGCAAGGGGGCAAGGAGGCAAGGAGGC
>NZ_MUND01000072.1 GCF_002154375.1 Streptomyces glaucescens
GCTGCTGGGGGGCGTACGCCCGGCGTTCGAGCTGCAGTCGAAGCGCGCGCGGGGCGGAGCGGGTGATTCCGACGCCGACCAGCTGTCCCGGCTGACGCACGCGCCGGCGGGGGTGTGGCTGTTCCTGTTCCACGCGGTGTCGCTGTGCTCGCTGATCGGCGGCGGCCGCTGGCTGCTGGGACTGTGACCGCCCACGCGGCCGGGGAGCGACCGGCCACGACGGCGCCGCACCCGACGAACAGCCGGTCCACCCCCCTCCTTATAAAGTGGGCCCATGGCCCCGAACCCTGCCCTCTGGCCCGCCCCGCACGCGAGCGGAGCCGTCGACGCGACGGTTCACGTGCCGGGGTCCAAGTCGGTCACCAACCGCGCCCTGGTGCTCGCCGCCCTGGCGAGCGAACCCGGCTGGCTGCGCCGCCCGCTGCGCTCCCGCGACACCCTGCTGATGGCCGGTGCCCTGCGGGCGATGGGCGTGGGCATCGAGGAGACGGTGTCGTCCAGCTCGGCCGGCGCGGGCGCCGGTGACGTCACGGGCGAGGCCTGGCGGGTGATCCCCAACGGCCTGCGCGGCCCGGCCGCGGTCGACGTCGGCAACGCCGGCACGGTGATGCGGTTCCTGCCGCCGGTCGCCGCGCTCGCCGACGGTCCCGTCCGCTTCGACGGCGACCCCAGGTCGTACGAGCGTCCCCTGAACGGCGTCGTCGACGCGCTGCGGGTGCTGGGCGCCCGGATCGACGACGACGGCCGGGGCGCGCTGCCGCTGACCGTGCACGGCGGGGGCGCCCTGGACGGGGGCCGGGTCGAGATCGACGCGTCCTCGTCCTCGCAGTTCGTCTCGGCCCTGCTGCTGTCGGGGCCGCGGTTCAACCAGGGCGTCGAGGTCCGGCACGTGGGGGCCACGCTGCCGTCGCTGCCGCACATCCGGATGACCGTCGACATGCTGCGCGCGGTCGGCGCCCAGGTGGACACTCCCGAGTCGGGCGGCGAGCCGAACGTCTGGCGGGTCACACCGGGCGCGCTGCTGGGCCGTGATCTGACGATCGAGCCGGACCTGTCCAACGCCCAGCCGTTCCTGGCGGCGGCGCTGGTGACCGGCGGCACGGTGGTCATCCCCGACTGGCCGGCCCGCACCACCCAGCCGGGCGACCGGCTGCGGGAGATCTTCACCGAGATGGGCGGCTCCTGCGAGCTGACCGAGTACGGCCTGCGGTTCACCGGTTCGGGTGCGATCCATGGCATCGATGTCGACCTGGGCGAGGTCGGCGAGCTGACCCCGGGCATCGCGGCGGTCGCCGCGCTCGCCGACTCCCCGTCCACGCTGCGCGGCGTGGCGCATCTGCGGCTGCACGAGACGGACCGCCTGGCGGCCCTCACCAAGGAGATCAACGAGCTGGGCGGCGACGTCACCGAGACCGCCGACGGCCTGCACATCCGCCCGCGCCCGCTGCACGGCGGTGTCTTCCACACCTACGAGGACCACCGCATGGCCACCGCCGGCGCGATCCTCGGCCTGGCGGTCGAGGGGGTACGGATCGAGAACGTGGCGACGACGGCGAAGACCCTGCCGGACTTTCCCGACCTCTGGACCGGGATGCTCGGGGCGTAGGGACGCGGGGAAAGTCATGCGCCGTTACGGCAAGCACACCGACGAGGACGACATCCGCAGCCGCCCGAACCGCAAGGGCAACCGGCCGCGCACCCACATCCGGCCCAAGCACGAGGACGCCGCCGAGGGCATGGTCCTCACCGTCGACCGGGGCCGCCTGACCTGCCTGGTCGAGGACCGCGTGGTCCTGGCGATGAAGGCCCGCGAACTGGGCCGCAAGGCGGCCGTGGTCGGCGACCGGGTGGCCCTGGTCGGTGATCTCTCCGGCACGAAGGACACGCTCGCGCGGATCGTCCGGATCGAGGAGCGCACCTCGGTGCTGCGACGCACGGCCGACGACGACGACCCGTACGAGCGGGTGGTCGTCGCCAACGCCGACCAGCTCGCCATCGTCACCGCCCTCGCCGACCCCGAGCCGCGTCCGCGGCTGATCGACCGCTGTCTGGTGGCGGCGTACGACGGCGGCCTCACCCCGCTGCTGGTGATGACGAAGTCGGACCTCGCCCCGCCGGACAAGCTCCTCGAGCTGTACGGCGACCTGGACATCCCGTACGTCGTCACCAGCCGCGAGGAGCTGGAGAACGGCGACGCGGCGGACCGGGTGCGCGAACATCTGGACGGCAAGGTCACCGCCTTCGTGGGCCACTCCGGTGTCGGCAAGACGACCCTGGTGAACGCGCTGGTGGCGGAGGAGCGGCGACGTACGACCGGTCATGTCAACGCGGTGACGGGCCGCGGCCGGCACACGACGACCTCGGCCCTGGCGCTGCCCCTCGCGGGCGACGGCGGCTGGGTGGTCGACACTCCCGGCGTACGGTCGTTCGGCCTGGCCCACATCGATCCGTCCCGTGTGATCAACGCGTTTCCCGACCTGGTGCCCGGCACCGAGGGCTGTCCGCGCGCGTGCAGCCACGACGAACCGGACTGCGCGCTGGACGCGTGGGTGGCCGAGGGGCACGCCGATCCCGCCCGGCTCTACTCCCTGCGTCGGCTGCTCTCCACGCGGGAGGCGCGGGAGGGCGACTGACCTTCGCGTTGTTTGGCCGGGGGTGGGTCCGGTAAGGGCATAATCGCACCGAGCCGGAAGCAAGCTCGGCCAAAGGCGAGCAAAGCGGTCACAGTGCGCGACGGGACCCACGGGGACGTACGGGAGGACAGCACATGGCGTGGCTGCTGGTCATCGTGGCAGGGTTTCTGGAAACCGGTTTCGCCGTCTGCCTCAAGCTCTCGCACGGTTTCACCCGGCTCTGGCCGACCATCGCCTTCGCCGCCTTCGCCCTCGGCAGCTTCGGTCTGCTGACCCTGTCCCTGAAGAAGCTGGACGTGGGGCCGGCGTACGCGGTGTGGACCGGGATCGGGGCCGCCGGAACCGCGATCTACGGCATGGTCTTCCTCGGCGACATCGTCTCCACCCTGAAGATCGTCTCCATCAGTCTGGTGATCATCGGGGTGATCGGGCTCCAGCTGTCCGGGTCGGCACACTGAACTCCCCTCAGACAGGCTGCCGGTGCAGGGCACCGCGCACCAGACCGGCGACTCCCCCCTCGCCCGGCGGGGCGGCCACACAGGACAGCGCCAGCCGGACCACCAGCTCGCAGCAGCGGGCGAGTTCGGCCGCTTCCGCCGTGCCGCCGTCCGGCCCGGCGAGCACGGCGACGGCACGGTCGCGGACCAGGACCACGAGGTCGCCGGGTGACGGCAGCGGGCCGTCCGCGCGGCGCTGTGCGGGCACGGCGGTGGCGGACGGTACGGCGGCGAGGGTGAGGGCGGGCAGCCGCTCGCTCCAGCAGCCGGTGATCAACGCGCGGACCAGTGCGTTCTCCCGGGCCGCCGCGGCGATCCACTCGGCGGTGGCGGCCAGCCGCTCCCGGGAGTCCGCCGGCGCGGTGAGCGCCCGGTCGACGCCGGCCAGATAGGCGTCAGCCTCCCGCCGCACCAGCGCCCGGGCGAGCCCCTCCTTGCTGCCGAACTCGTTGTACAGCGTCTGGCGCGACACCCCGGCCGCCGCGGCCACGTCCACCATCCGCACCGCCGGCCACGGCCGGCGCGCCAGCGCCGCGCAAGCGGCGTCGAGCAGGGACTCCCGGGCTGCAGGCATCATCGCCTCCCTCGCCGGCCGACGGCTCTGCGCCCAGATTTGACGCGCCCCACAGCACTGTCAAGGGCTCACGCGGGCCCGGCGGGCGCACGAGGGCGGTGGCCCCGTGTGGCCTCGCGCCGGGCGCGCCGGATACCGTTCGTCACATGCCGGACTACCTCGACGACCTCCGTCTCGCCCATGTCCTCGCGGACGCCGCGGACGCCGCCACCATGGACCGCTTCAAGGCCCTCGACCTCAAGGTGGAGACGAAGCCGGACATGACCCCGGTCAGCGAAGCGGACCGGGCCGCCGAGGAACTCGTCCGCGGCCAGCTCCAGCGCGCCCGGCCCCGGGACGCGATCCTCGGCGAGGAGTACGGCGTCGAGGGCACCGGCCCCCGCCGCTGGGTGATCGACCCCATCGACGGCACCAAGAACTACGTCCGCGGCGTGCCCGTCTGGGCGACCCTGATCGCCCTGATGGAGGCCGGGGAGGGCGGCTACCAGCCCGTCGTCGGCGTGGTCTCCGCGCCGGCCCTCGGCCGCCGCTGGTGGGCGGCGAAGGGCCACGGCGCGTTCACCGGGCGCAGCCTGCAGAAGGCGACCCGCCTGCACGTCTCCCAGGTGTCGAAGCTCGCGGACGCCTCGTTCGCGTACTCCTCGCTCTCCGGCTGGGAGGAGCAGGGCCGGCTGGACGGCTTCCTGGACCTGACCCGTGAGGTCTGGCGCACGCGCGCGTACGGCGACTTCTGGCCGTACATGATGGTGGCCGAGGGCTCGGTCGACCTGTGCGCGGAGCCCGAGCTGTCGCTGTGGGACATGGCGGCGAACGCCATCATCGTCACCGAGGCGGGCGGCACGTTCACCGGCCTCGACGGGCTCCCGGGTCCGCACAGCGGCAACGCGGCGGCGTCCAACGGTCTGCTCCACGACGAGCTGCTGGGGTATCTGAATCAGCGCCTTTGAGCTCCACGCGCCCCCTTGTTGACCCTCCCTTTGCCTGCCACTCTGAGAGTTCCCCCACTTGTGAATTTGTGAATCCCGGAACAAACCCTGATCCGGGGCCTCACCAGGGGATCTCTTAGGAGGTGGCTCCAGCCCATGCTCGTCCGCGACGCCATGAGCACCGTCGTCCTCACCATCGGCCCCGCCCACACCCTCCGCCAGGCCGCCGCTCTGATGGCCGCCCGCCGGGTCGGCGCGGCCGTCGTCCACGACCCGGACGCCGGCGGTATCGGCATCCTGACCGAACGCGACATCCTCAACTCCGTGGGCCTCGGACAGGACCCGGACACGGAGTGCGCGTACGCCCACACCACGACCGACGTCGTCTTCGCCGCCCCGGCCTGGACCCTGGAGGAGGCGGCCCGCACCATGGCGCACGGCGGCTTCCGGCACCTGATCGTCCTCGACCGGGACGAGCCGGCCGGCATCGTCTCGGTCCGCGACATCATCCGCTGCTGGGCCCCGGCGAGACCGCGGCTGGCCACCGCGCCGGCCGTGTCGGCGTAGCGACGCACGGCGGGCCGGGCCCCCGAGGGGACCCGGCCCGTCGCCTACGGCAAGCGATCCAGTGCTGGTGGAGTTGTTCAGCCGCGCAGGGCCTGGACCGCGGCCTCCAGCCGCTTGCCGAAGTCGGCGTCCGCGTTGCGGAAGTTGCCGATCGCGCGCTCGGCGATCTCCTGGCGCGAGACCTTGGCGATGAAGCCGGCCAGGTTGCCGATGAGCCGCTCCTGCTCGTCCGCGCTCATCAACCGGTAGAGGTTGCCGGCCTGGACGAAGTCGTCGTCCTCGGCGTGCCGCGGGGTCGGGTGGTTGCCGGTGCCGCCGGTGAACCCGTCGACCGGCTGCCACAGCGCCCGGCCCGTCTGCTGCGGGCCGCCGAAGCTGTTCGGCTCGTAGTTCTTGGCGCCGCCGTGCCGGCCGTCGTAGAGGAGGCCGTCACGGGAGTTGGTGTTCGCGACGGTCGCGTGCGGGCGGTTCACCGGCAGGTGGTCGGCGTTGATGCCGACGCGATAGCGGTGCGCGTCGCCGTAGGCGAACAGCCGGCCCTGGAGCATCTTGTCCGGGGAGGGGCCGATCCCCGGCACGAAGTGCGCGGGCGAGAAGATCGACTGCTCCACCTCGGCGAAGACGTTCTGCGGGTTGCGGTTCAGCTCGAGCTTGCCGATCTCGATGACCGGGTAGTCCGCGTGCGGCCACACCTTGGTGAGGTCGAACGGGTTGAAGCGGTACGTCGGCGCGTCCGCCGCCGGCATGATCTGCACGCCCACGGTCCAGCTCGGGAACTCGCCGCGCTCGATGGCCTCGCGCAGGTCGCGCTGGTGGGAGTCGGGGTCCTCACCGGCGAGGCGGTTGGCCTCCTCCTGGGTGAGGTTCTTGATCCCCTGGTCGGTCTTGAAGTGGTACTTGACCCAGAAGACCTCGCCGGCCTCGTTGTTCCACTGGAAGGTGTGCGAGCCGAAGCCGTCCATGTGGCGGTACGAGGCGGGGATGCCCCGGTCCCCGAACAGCCAGGTCACCTGGTGCGTGCTCTCGGGGCTGAGGCTCCAGAAGTCCCACACGTTGTCGGCCTCGGTGGAACCGGTGTACGGGTCGCGCTTCTGGGTGTGGATGAAGTCCGGGAACTTGATCGCGTCCCGGATGAAGAAGACCGGGGTGTTGTTGCCGACGAGGTCGTAGTTGCCCTCCTCGGTGTAGAACTTCACCGCGAAACCGCGCGGGTCACGGACGGCGTCCGCGGCGCCGAGGTTGCCGGCCACGGTGGAGAACCGCAGGAACACCTCGGTCTGCTTGCCGACCTCGGAGAGGAACTTGGCGCGCGTGTACGGGGTGACGTCGGCGGTCACCGTGAAGGTGCCGTAGGCACCGGCACCGCGGGCGTGCACGACACGCTCCGGGATGCGCTCGCGGTTGAAGTGGGCCAGCTTCTCCAGCAGGAGCTGGTCCTGGACGAGCACCGGGCCGCCGACGCCCGCGGTCTCGCTGTTCTGATTGTCGGCTACCGGAGCACCGGCCTCCGTGGTGAGCGGTCCCTGAGTCACGTCCGCGCCTTCCTGTCTTACCTGTCCCTTGGCCAACGCCGATGTCGATCCTACAATAGACAATGTCTAAGTCAAGCGCAGCTCCAACTTCGGTGGGACTCCAACTTCACACCTATTCGGAACCTAGGTTCCTTGCTGTTAGGCTGATGCCATGAGCGACCTTCTTGATCGGCTGCGCGGACGCGGATGGCGGATGACCGCGCAGCGGCGTGTCGTGGCCGAGGTCCTCGACGGCGAACACGTGCACCTCACGGCCGACGAGGTCCACGCCCGGGCCGTCGCGAAACTGCCCGAGATCTCCCGGGCGACCGTCTACAACACCCTCGGCGAGCTGGTGTCCCTCGGCGAGGTCATCGAGGTCACCACGGACAAGCGGGCCAAGCGCTACGACCCGAACGCGCACCGGCCGCACCACCACCTGGTCTGCGCCCAGTGCGGCTCGATCCGTGACGTCCACCCCACCGGCAACCCGCTGGCCGACCTCCCCGACTCCGAGCGCTTCGGCTTCACGGTGTCGGACGTAGAGGTGACCTATCGCGGCATCTGCCCGAACTGCACCTCGGCGTAGCCCACGCCCCAGCGCACACGTCAGCCCCGGCACTTTCCCGTGCCGGGGCTGACGTCTTCTCCGCGCGCGTCCCTACGCACATGCATACGCGCACACGCACAAACACCGAGGGCCGGAACCCTTTCGGATTCCGGCCCTCGGCCTTCAGTAGCGGGGACAGGATTTGAACCTGCGACCTCTGGGTTATGAGCCCAGCGAGCTACCGAGCTGCTCCACCCCGCGTCGATGAATGCAACATTACGTCAACCCACCCACAGAAGCAAATCGCCTCGGAGGGCGCCTCTCCCAGGACGCCCCCCGGCGGAGGTCACGCCGACAGTTCCTCCCGCAGCGCGTCCCGCAGCCGGGCCGCCCGCTCGGCCACCTCGCCCGGCCCGAGCGTCACCGCGCGATCGGCCCAACGCTGGCCCTCCAGCAGCTCGCCGCGACGCGCGTAGACGAGGGCGAGCCGGAGCGCCGCCCGACCGTGACCGTCGTCGGCGGCTCGCTGCCACCACACCACGGCCTCCGGTTCGCTCCCTTCCCTGGCCAGCAGCAGCCCCAGGTTGAACGCCCCGTTGCGCGACCCGGCCTCGGCCGCCTCCCGGTACCAGCGCGCCGCCTCGACGACGTCCCCGCGCGCCGCCGCGAGCATCCCGACCCGCACCTGCGCCCGCCGATGCCCCTGGGAGGCCGCCCGCTCGTACCACTCCTCGCACTCGGTCCGCCGGTGCACCGGCTCGCCCAGTTCGGGTCCGGCCCCGGCCGGCTGCCGCGCGTCGAGCACGGTGGCCAACCGGTAGGCCGCCTCCGCGCTCCCCCCGCCGGCCGCGCACCGCAGGTGCCGTTCCGCCTCCTGCTCGTCACCGTCGCGCAGCCGCGCGATCCCGACCTGGAGCGCCGCCTCGGTGTGCCCGGCGGCGGCGGCCCGCTCGTACCAGCGCAGGGCGGCGGTCTCCTCGCCCCGCCCCGCGTACAGGATCCCCAGGTTGAACGCCGCGTCGACGCTCCCCGCCTCCGCGGCCTTGGAGAACCACGGCTCGGCTCCGGTCTCGTCGCCGCCCTGGAGCAGCAGGATGGCCAGCGCGTTCGCCGCTTCCCGGTGCCCGGCGTACGCGGCCCTCCGGTACCACTGCTCGGCCTGTGCGACCCGCCCCTGCTCGGCGCAGAGCAGCCCGAGGTTGTACGCGCCGTTCACATCACCGGCGTCCATGGCCGCCCGGTACCACCGCTCCGCGGTCTGGGTCTGCCCCCGCTCGGCGTGCAGCGCGCCCAGCGCGTTGGCCGCGTTGCCGTCGCCTTCCTGCGCGGCCTTCAGCCACCACACGGCGGCGCTCTCCTCGTCCCCGGCGTCCCGCAGCAGGAACCCGAGCGCGCACGCCGCCCGCGCCTCCCCGTCCTTCGCGGAGGTCAGGTACCAGCGCCCGGCCTCCTTCAGCTCGCCGCGCCGTTCGAGGATCGCGCCGAGGTACAGCGCGGCCCGCCGGTGTCCGCGCGCGGCGGCCTGCCGGTACCACTGCTCGGCCTCGTCCGCCGTCCCGGCCGCGACACCGTTGTCGGCGTCGGCGTCCTCCCCGGGGTCCGCGGCGGCGGCCCGCCGGTCCATCGCCCGGGCGAGCCGGTACGCGCCTTCCCGGTGACCCCGCTCGGCGGCGGCCCGCATCCACTTCTCGGCCTCGTCGTCCCCGCGGTGCTCCAGCAGGTCGGCGAGCGCGTAGGCGCCCAGCGGGTGTCCCTGTTCGGCGGACTGCCGCAGCCAGTACTCGGCGGCGGGCTCGTCGCCGCGCTCCCGGTAGTGCCGCCCGAGCGCGTGCGCGGCCGCGGCGGACCCGGCGACGGCGGCGATCCGCCACCATCCGGCGGCTTCCTCGGGATATCCCCGCTGGTGGAGCAGGACGCCGAGGTTGTTGGCGGCTGCCCGGTCCCCGGCAGCGGTGGCGGCGCGCAGATGCGGCTCGGCTCCGTCGAGATCGCCGCGGCGCAGCAGCATGGCCCCGAGAACGCTCATCGCCTCGACGTCACCGGCCTCCGCGGCGATCCGCTGCCGAGCCTCCTCGGCGGCCTCGGTGGCCTCGTCGCGGGTTTCCTCCTGGCCGGTCGGCTGCACAAACCGCCCTGTCTCGAACAGAGTTGCCATGTCCCCCATAACGTCCATCGTCGCACCACCCGCAACCCGGGTACACCTGGAATGCCGAAGCCAATGAGGTCACTTCAGCGTTTTGTCGACATGCCCACAGAGAGATAAGTCAAACACAAACTTCCCAACTCCCCACGGCGGCACGGCGATGCTCCACACCGGCACATGAGTTCGCAGATCACAAAGGCCCGGATCTCGTGATGAGATCCGGGCCTTTGTCGTCGTGCGACTACGTCGACTTCACACCGACTTGTCGTCGACTTCAGTAGCGGGGACAGGATTTGAACCTGCGACCTCTGGGTTATGAGCCCAGCGAGCTACCGAGCTGCTCCACCCCGCGCCGTTGTTCGACAACCGTACCACGGCGCGGGGGGAGCACATGATCAGCTACTGGGGCTGGGCTTCGGGCTGGGACTGCCGGAGGCGCCACCGCCGCCGGTGCCACCGCCGGATCCGCCGCCCCCACCGGTCCCGTCGGCCCGCGACTGGGCCTCCTCGGCCCGCTTCAGCGCGTCCTCCAGGTCCTGCTGCGCCCGGCCGTACGCCTCCCAGTCGCCCTTCTGCAGGGCCTCCTGGCCGGCGCCGAAGGCCTTCTGCGCGTCGGCGAGAGCCGCTTCGACCGTGGCGTCACCGGTCGCCGGCGGCGTTGTCGTGTCGCCGTCACCGTCGCCGCCCTCCTCCTCGGGCGGCTCGGGGGCCGGGCCCTCCGCGCCGAACACCTTGTTGAGGGCTTCCTCGAGGGTGTCCTCGAAGGCGGTGTTGCCGCCGTAGGTCACCAGCACCTTGCGCAGCAGCGGGTACTTCAGGCCGCCACCGCGGACGTAGACCGGTTCCACGTACAGCAGCCCGCCGTCCAGCGGCACCGTCAGCAGGTTGCCGTACTCCACCTCCGAGTCGCCGCCTCTCAGCAGCCTGATGGTCTCGGCGATGTCCTGTTCGGAGTTGAACTGGCTCTGCACCTGCTTGGGTCCGGAGACCGTGGTGCTCGTCGGCAGTTTCAGGATTCTGATCTGCCCGTAGCCACTGGTGCCCGCCTCCGCGTCGACCGCCATGAACGCGCTGAGGTTGTCCCGGCCGTTGGGCGTGAAGGTGGTCGTCAGCGAGAACGCCTGTTCCTTCTGGTCGGGCATCTTCATGCTCAGGTAGTACGGCGGCACCGCGTCGCCCGTCTTGTTGGTCGGGTCGTCCGGCACCTGCCACACCTCGCTGCCGCTGAGGAACGTCGTCGCGTCCTTCACGTGGTAGCGGGTGAGCAGCTCGCGCTGCACCTTGAACAGGTCCTGCGGATACCGCAGGTGGGCCATCAGCTCCTCGGAGATGGCGCTCTTCGGCTCCACCGTGTCCGGGAAGGCCTTCATCCAGGTCTTCAGGACCGGGTCCTGGGTGTCCCACTGGTAGAGCTTGACCTCGCCGGTGTACGCGTCGACGGTCGCCTTCACCGAGTTGCGGATGTAGTTGACCTGGTTCTGCTGCGCGACCACCGTGCGCGAGTCGTTGCGCGCGTTCAGCGAGTCGGCCGTGGTGTCACCGAGGGTCGTCCGGGAGGCGTACGGGTAGCCGTTCGTCGTCGTGTACGCGTCGACGATCCACTGGATCTTGCCGTTCACGACCGCCGGGTAGGCGTCGCCGTCGATGGTCAGCCACGGGGCGACCGCCTCGACGCGCTCCTTGGGCGTGCGGTTGTACAGGATCCGCGAGCCCTCGCCGATGGCGCCCGAGTAGAGGATCTGCGGCTCGTTGAGCGCCACCGCGTACGCGGCCCGGTTGATCGGGCTGGAGAGGCTGACCCCGCTCTTGGCCTCGTAGCTGTAGGTCTTCTCGCCGCTGTCGTCGGAGTAGTCGATCTCCTTCTGCGGGCCGCCGACGATCGAGTACATCGTCGTCTTCTCGCCGTAGTAGATCCGCTGCTGGTACGTCCCGAGGTCGCCCTTGGACGGCAGGTCGGACTCGGTGAAGACCGGGCGGCCCTCGGAGTCGGCGGTGGTTCCCTTGGCGGCGACCACGCCGTAGCCGTGGGTGTAGCGGAAGTGGTTGTTGATCCAGTTCTTCTTCGGGATGCCGGCCAGGTTCAGCTCGCGCAGACCGATGACCGTGTCCTGCTCCTTGCCGTCCTGGCTGTAGCGGTCGACGTCCAGGTTGGTCGGGAACGCGTAGTAGTTCCGGATCTGCTGGAGCTGCTGGAACGTCGGCGAGACGATGTTCGGGTCCAGGATCCGGATGCTCGCCGCGGCGTCCGCGTCGTCGCGCAGGGCGGCCTTGTCCTCGGTCTTGCTCGTACCGGGGTAGTCGCTGACCTTGGCCCCGTCGATGCCGTAGGCCTCACGCGTGGCCGCGAGGTTCTTCTCGACGTACGGCGCTTCCTTGGCCTGCTCGTTCGGCTGGACCTGGAACTTCTGCACGATCGCCGGGTACAGGCCGCCGATCAGGATGGCGGAGAGCACCATCAGGCCGAAGCCGATGACCGGCAGCTGCCAGGTCCGCCGCCACAGGGTGGCGAAGAACAGCAGGGCGCAGATGACGGCGATGCAGAACAGGATCGTCTTGGCCGGCAGATAGGCGTTGGCGTCGACGTACCTCAGACCGGTCCAGTTGTCCGTCGCCTTGAAGTCGCTGGACTTCACCGCGAGGCCGTACCGGTCGAGCCAGTAGGCGACCGCCTTCAGGGCGACGAAGATGCCGAGGAGCACCGACAGGTGGCCGGTGGCGGCGGCCGTGGCGCGGGCGCCCGGGCTGGTGACGCGCAGCCCGCCGTACAGGTAGTGGGTGAGCGCGGCGGCGATCACGGAGAGGATCACGGCGGCGAAGCCGAAGCCGAGCAGGAACCGGTACCAGGGCAGGTCGAAGGCGTAGAACTTGACGTCCAGGTGGAACTGCGGGTCCTCCACGCCGAACGGCACGCCGTTGACCCACATCAGCCAGGTCCGCCACTGCCCCGAGGCGGACGCGCCGGCGATCAGGCCCACCAGGGCCGTGATGCCGAACAGCAGCCACTTCTTGTACGGCGCGATGCCCATCCGGTAGCGGTCGAGGCTCTGCTGCTCCATCGACATCGCGCTCAGCGGCGGCCGCAGCCGGTGTGCCAGCCAGATGTTGAAGCCCACCGACACGGCCATGAGCAGGCCGAAGACGAAGAAGAGCCCGATCTTCGTCGACAGGGTGGTGGTGAAGACGGACGAGTAGTTGACCGAGCGGTACCAGAGCCAGTCCGTCCAGAAGCCCGCGAACATGGTGAACGCCATGGCCAGGACGGCAAGGACGCCCAGTGTCATGAGCAGGGTGCGGACACGCCGGGACGGGCGGCCGACTCTGATCCGTGGCCCCGTCGGGCCTCCGCCGCGGTCCGGCATCTGGAAAGCCAAGGTGGCACCTCGAAAGTCGCTGTTGGTCTGTCAGGCCCCCGTTTTCGCGGGCCGTGGGGAGGGCCCCGTGATCGTAGGCCCTCACCTATGCAACTTACTCACGCTTTACTCGGTTCCCGATTCGGGGCGGGAACGAGGCAGGATTGTGACCATGTCCAACACTCCCATGGCGGCGAGCCCGCTCACCCGGGCCGTGCTCGAGATCGACGAGTACGCCTCCGGCCTCGGCTGGGACCAGCCCGCCCGCCTTTTCGCCCTCGTAGACACCGCGCAGCTGCGGGCCCAGGAACCCGCCCTCGCGGCGCAGCTCGGCCTGGGGGACGAGCAGGAGACCCCCGCCGGTCTCACCCCGATCGAGCAGGACGAAGTGCCGACGGACAAGCCGCTCGACGACTTCCTGGGCACCATCGCCTGGCCCGGCGCGGTGGTCGGCTGCGCGCTCACCGTGGAGCGCCTGATGCTGCCGCCGTCCGCGGAGGCTCAGGTCCCGCAGGACCTGGACGAGGCCGCGCTCACCCGGTGGGTGGCGAAGCACCCCGAGCGCCAGGAGGTCCGGATGACGGTCGCCGTCCTGCGCGACGGCTCGCGCGAGTCGGCACTGCGGCTGCGCGAGAAGGACTCGCCGACCGAGGTGCTCACCGGCTCCGACCTGGTGCCGGGCCTGGCCGAGGCGCTGGCGGCGACGTTCGAGGACTGACGGGTCCGGTCACGGCGATGGGGGCGCCCCTGCCTCGCGGGGCGCCCCCAGCCGTGTGCGGCGACGGCCGGCTCAGCCCTCGGCGGCGCACTTCGGCAGGTCGGCGGTGTCCCCCGCGCGGATGTCCTTCAGGGCGCCGAGCGCGTCCTCGATGGTGTCCACCTTGACCAGGGTGAGGCCCTCGGGGGTGTCCTTGGCGGCGGCCGCGCAGTTGTCGGCGGGCGTCAGGAAGAACTCGGCGCCCTTGTCGCGCGCCCCGACCGTCTTCATCTCGACACCGCCGATCGGGCCGACCTCGCCCGCGTCGTCGATGGTGCCGGTGCCCGCGACGAAACGGCCGCCGGTGAGGCTGCCCGGGGTCAGCTTGTCGTATATGCCGAGCGCGAACATCAGTCCGGCGCTGGGGCCGCCGACGTCGGCCAGCTTGATGTCGATGGTGAACGGGAAGGTGTGGTCCGTCCCCGCGGAGATCCCGACGACCGCCCGCTTCTCCCCGCCGTCGTCGGAGACGGCCGTGGTGACGGTGACGTTCTCCGTCCTGGCCGGTGCCCGCTTCTCCTTCTCCGCGGCGACCTGCTCCTTGGCCGGCACGATCGTGAAGCGCACGTCCTCGCCGGGCTCGTGCTTGGTCACCAGCTCGGCGACGTCCGCCGGCTCCTTCACCGCCGTACCGTCGACCGCCTTGATCACATCGCCGGCATGCAGCCTGCCCTCGGCGGGCGACCCCTTCACCACGGTGGAGACGATCACCCAGGACTGCACCGGGATGTCCAGCTGCTCCAGGGCGGCGACCTTGGCGCTCTCCTGGGACTGGCTGAACTCCTCGGCGTTCTCCTGGGTGGACTCCTCCTCGGTCTTGCCGTCCGGGTAGAGCGTCTCGTGCGGCACGACCTTGTTGTCGTGGGCCAGCCAGCCGTAGACCGCCTCGACCAGGTTCATCCGGTAGTCGGCGCTGGTGACGCGGACGGTGGTCATGTTGAGGTGCCCGGTCGTCGGGTAGGTCTTGCGGCCCGCGATCTGCAGCACCGGCTCGCCGTCGTGCTCGCCCAGCGTGTTCACCGTCGGCCCCGGGGACAGCTCCGCGTACGGCACGGGGATGAGGACTCCCGCGCACAGGAGCGCGATCAGCATCAGGGTGGAGGCGAGCATCGTCGCAGTGCGGCGTGGCATGCCTCGACAGTACGGGACGGTTCTGTCAGCACACCGTCAGGGCGGTCCTGCGGTCAGCTGCCCGAGTGGGACTTCTCCATGGCCGCGCGGAACCGGGCGTACCCGTCGAGCTCGGGGCCGTCACCGCGCACCCTGCGGGTCCGGTTGGCCCATACGCCCCACAGGCCCGCGCCGATCGCAGCCATCAGCGGAATCAGCAACCAGGCGAGCGCCGCCATGCCGACCTCCCAACCCCGTACGAGCGTCCGCAACTGACTGATCAGCAGATTAACCATCCGCACTGACAACGCTCACGGCAGGGGTGCGGTTACGCAAGCCGGGTGGGGCGCCGGAGGGCTCCGGCGCGGCGTTCAGCAGGCGCCGACCCACTCCTCGGTGCCGTCGGAGAACGTCTGGTGCTTCCAGATCGGCACCTCGTGCTTGAGGTCGTCGATCAGCCTGCGACAGGCCTCGAAGGCCTCGCCGCGATGCGGACAGGAGACCGCGACGACGACGGCCAGGTCCCCGACCCGCAGATCACCCACGCGGTGCACGGCGGCCAGCGCGCGCACCGGGAAGTCGGCGACGACCTTCTCCGCGACGCGCCGCATCTCGGCCTCGGCGCTCGGATGGCACGAATACCCGAGCCGGTCGACATCGGCTCCGCCGTCGTGATTGCGCACCGTCCCGACGAAGAGCGCGGTGCCGCCCGCGGCCTCGTCCCCGACCGCGCGGAACACCTCGTCCACGGAGAGCGGCGTCTCCCGGATGCCGATCAGCTTGACGGGCTCCTGAGCGCCCTGCTCACCGGGATGATCGTTCGTGGCTGCCATGCCTCCATCGTGCCTCACCCCGCCGACGACCGGGAACAACCCTTTCCCCCGGCAACCGGCGCCACCCTTTGGAGCCTCCTACAGCCGGACCTCCGGCCCGGGTGGCGCCCCTCCTCAGATCCGCCGCCGGGCCTTCCGTGCCCGCCGCACCACGGCCGCCGCGCCCAGCAGAGCCACCGTGGCCCCGGCCGCGCCCGCCGCCGTGGCGTCCTTGCGGCCCAGCCGCCGCCCGGCCACGGTGTGCCGCCCGGAGACCTCCTCCAGCAGCTCCGCCAGCACCTCCTCGTTGGTCCACTGGGGCCGCCACCCGGCGTCGTGCAGCCGGCTGCCGCTGACCACCCAGGGGTACATCGTGTACGCGAGGTCCCCGGCCGGGGACGGCGTGAGCCCGATCCGGTGCAGCCGCGCCGCCGCGCCGAGCGCGACCGCCGACGGCAGCTCCATCCGCCGGATCCCGCTGAGCTCCTCGACCTCCTCCTGCTCCAGCCAGCCGTCGCAGCCGACGGCCAGCTCGCCGTCCACCTTCTCCAGGACGGCGTACTCCAGGGCACTGCACAGGTCGTCGACGTGGCAGAACTGCCAGGCCGGTCGCGAGCCGGCCACCACCAGCAGCCGAGGCGACTCGAAGTACCTGGTCAGCGCGGTGTCCGTGCCCCCGACCAGCACCGCGGGACGGACCACGGTGACATTCAGCCCGGGGTGCGCGCGGGGCGCCCGGCGCGCCAGCCGTTCGACCTCCAGCAGGTCCCCGACCCCGGTCGCCTCGGCGGTGGCGCGCAGCTCGGCGTCCTCCGACAGGGGCAGCTCGTTGTCCGGCAGCGCCCCGTAGACCATCGCGGAGGTGCACAGCACCACCCGGTGCACCCCGGCCGCCGCGGCGGCGGTGAGCACGGTCTGCGTCCCCCGGACGTTGTACGCCGTCCGGGCGGCGGCATCGCTCTCCAGGTCGAGGTCGAGCGCGAGGTGGACGACGACGTCCGCGCCGCGCAGTTTCTCCGCGATGGCCGGATCGCGCACATCGAGGATGTGCCACTGCGCGTCGGCGCACTCACCGCGTCGCTCGTCGATGGCGATGACCTGCTTGATCTCCTCCGACGCGGCCAATCGCGCGGTGAGCAGCGCGCCGACCCCGGACGCGGCACCGGTGACCGCGACGACGGGCCCGCGCGCGGCGGGAGTGGTTGAGTGGTTTCGCGCTGCGCGAACCTGCGGGTCTGGGGAACTCACCGGGCGTCTCCAGCGGTTGTCTTCAGTACGAGCGCGAGTGACGCGTACGTACCAGGTGGCATCCATCCTGCCGCAGGCCTCCTGTCGGCGAAGCACCGAGGCCCGAACCGCCCCGGGTGTCTACGCTGGGTGGTGTTGTCGGGCAGTCGTGCCGTCGGGTAAAGAACCGGCGGCCTTACCAGCCGAGGAATCCCGTGAGTGACACCCCATTCGGATTCGGCCTTCCGCCGGAGGAGCCGGAGAACGGCGACGAGGGCAAGAAGAAGGACCAGCAGAGCGGTGGTGGGCAGGGACCGGCCAACCCGTTCGGTTTCGGGTCGCTGCCCGGCGCCGGAGGCTTTGGAGGCCCCGGGGCGGACAATCCGCTCGCTGCCATGTTCGGGTCGCTGAACCCCACCGACCTGGGCGCCGCGTTCCAGCAGCTGGGCCAGATGCTCTCCTACGAGGGCGGCCCGGTGAACTGGGACATGGCCAAGCAGATCGCCCGCCAGACGGTCTCCCAGGGCACGTCGGACGGCACCAAGGACGCGAGCGTCGGCCCCGCCGAGCGCACCGCCGTCCAGGAGGCCGTCCGGCTGGCCGACCTCTGGCTGGACGACGCGACCTCCCTGCCGTCCGGCGCCGGCTCCGCCGTGGCCTGGAGCCGCGCGGAGTGGGTCGAGGCCACCCTGCCCGCGTGGCGGGAGCTGGTCGACCCGGTCGCCGAGCGCGTCGGCAACGCCATGGGCGACGTCCTGCCGGAGGAGATGCAGGCCATGGCGGGCCCGCTGATCGGCATGATGCGCTCCATGGGCGGCGCCATGTTCGGCACGCAGATCGGGCAGGCCGTCGGCGTGCTCGCGGGCGAGGTCGTCGGGTCCACCGACATCGGCCTGCCGCTCGGCCCGGCCGGCAAGGCCGCGCTGCTGCCGGTGAACATCGAGGCCTTCGGCAAGGACCTGGGTGTGCCCAAGGAGGAGGTGCGGCTGTACCTCGCCCTGCGCGAGGCCGCCCACCAGCGCCTCTTCGCCCATGTGCCGTGGCTGCGCTCGCACCTGTTCGGCGCGGTCGACGGCTACGCGCGCGGCATCAAGGTCGACACCGCCAAGCTGGAGGACGTGGTCGGCCAGTTCGACCCGCAGAACCCGGAGCAGCTTCAGGACGCTCTCCAGCAGGGCATGTTCCAGCCGGAGGACACGCCGGAGCAGAAGGCCGCCCTGGCCCGGCTGGAGACGGCTCTGGCGCTCGTCGAGGGCTGGGTGGACGCGGTGGTGCACGCCGCCGCGAAGCCTCGTCTGGGGTCCGCCGACGCGCTGCGCGAGACGCTGCGACGCCGCCGCGCCTCCGGTGGTCCGGCCGAGCAGACGTTCGCCACGCTGATCGGTCTGGAGCTGCGCCCGCGCCGGCTGCGCGACGCCTCCCGTCTGTGGGCCTCGCTCACGGACGCGCGCGGTGTCGACGGCCGGGACGCCCTGTGGGCCCATCCGGACATGCTGCCGACGGCCACGGATTTGGACGACCCGGACGGCTTCGTGCACCGCGAGCAGATGGACTTCTCCGAGTGGGACAAGATGCTCGGCGAGGCGGCGGACAAGCCCGACCTGCGCAAGAAGGACAAGGGCGAGGCCGACGCGGACGGCGAGGACGACGGCAAGGGCGACGGCACGGAGTGAGCCTGTACGACGACGCGGTCCTCGTGCTGAAGGCGTACGAGGGCCAGGAAGAGCTGCGCCAGGCCTATCTCGACCACCTCGCCGCGCACCCGGACGGCATGTGGAAGGCCTGCCCCGCGGGCCACGTCACGGCGAGCGCGCTGGTGATCGACCCGGTGCGCGGCCGGGTGCTGCTCACCCTCCACCGCAAGCTGCGGATGTGGCTGCAGATGGGCGGCCACTGCGAGCCGGGGGACACCTCACTGGCGACGGCGGCGCTGCGCGAGGCGACGGAGGAGTCCGGCATCGCGGGGCTGAGCCTGCTGCCGGGCGGCCCGGTGCGGCTGGACCGGCATCCGATCCCTCCGCCCTGCCACGTCCACCTCGACGTGCAGTACGCGGTGTCGGCCCCGCCGGACGCCGTCCAGCAGATCAGCGACGAGTCCCTGGACCTGCGCTGGTTCTCCTACGACGAGGTGGCGGACGTGGCCGACGAGTCGGTCGTACGACTGCTGGAGGCCACCCGGGCCAGGCTCTGAACAGGGTGGGACGGGTAAGGGGTGACCGCCATGGCGGTCACCCCTTACCGATGTCCTCGTGGGCTCAGTTCCAGACGTTGCCCTGGTTCTGGCCCCGGGCCCCCTGCTGGCCCATTCCGTACTGTGCGGCGAGCCCCGACCCGACCTGGGCGTTCTGCGGCGGCAGCATCTCGCTCGGCTGGATCAGCGCGAAGCCGGTGCCCATGAAGCTCAGCTCCCAGCCCTCGCCGGTGCTGCCGCGGCGCCGCCAGACGCCGGAGGAGTGCGTCTGCGCCTGCATCTGCACCCGCAGCCCGGTGGACCAGGCGACGATCGCGTCGGCGTCGCAGTTGACGTACTTGTCCGGCGTGACCTGCATCATCAGCGGCATGCCGGAGGTCATCAGGGCGACCTTGCCGCGGCCGGTGATGTTGAGCTGGTACTTCCCCGAGCCGGAGATGCCGTACAGGCTGTCGACGGCGATGACCTCGTGATGCAGCGAGGAGTCCATCGCGAGGACGTAGCTGCTGTCCACGGTGAGCCCGTCCTGGTCGACGTCGACCAGGTGGATGTGCTGCTTGAGGTTGGCGAGGTAGACCGTGCCCTGCCCGTGGCAGCGCATCAGGTCCAGGCCCTCACCCGTGTGGGCGCGGTCGCGCGACTGGCCGCTGCCCTGGAACTCGGCGTCGAACTCCACCATCCCCTGGTAGGCGACCATGGTGCCCTTGCGGGCCAGGATGTCGTCGTGGCCCTCCAGGGCGACGCGCAGCATCTGCTTGTTCTGCAGGCTCCAGCGTTCCTGGGTCTGCTGCTCGTTGTGGGCGAAAAGCGGACTCTGCATGGTGTTTCTGGCTCCCCCTCAGCCCCGGACCCGAAGGCGGTCGGTGCTGTCCTCGCTGGGCTGGACGACGACGATGCCCTGGCCGGAGAAGGCCATCTGGTAGGCCTCTCCGCTGCCCCGGCCGATCAGCGACTGGGCCTTGAAGCTGCGCTTGCCCTTCACCTTGAGGTTCGGGGACCAGGCCACGAGGGCGTCCGGGTCGACGTAGGTCTCGTCCTCGCCGCCGCCGCAGTCGACGACGATCGGCTTGCCCCGGGAGGTCAGCGCGACCCAGCCCTGGCCGGAGATCCTCGTGTTCCACAGGCCCTGGCCGGCGAACTTCGCGAGCCCCTTGACCCGCTCGACGCCCCAGGTCAGATGCGCGTCGAAGGCGAGCAGGTTGGTGGCGTTGACGGAGATGCCGTCGCCGTTGAGGTTGATCACGACGACGTTGGCACCGTAGTCGGCGAGGTAGAGCAGGCCGTCCCCGGAGCACTTCATCAGGGGCGCGCCCTCGCCGGTCATCCAGTCCTTGGCGATCTGGCGCACGGCCGGCGGGTTGGGCTCGTACTGGATGAACCCTTCGTAGGCGACCATCGACCCCACGCGCGCGAGGAGGTCGTTCCCGGTCTGCATGGCGACCTTCAGCATGTGGTTGCCGTGGTTCTCCATGCGGGCGGTGACAGGTGCGGGGGCGTAACCCGCGAGCGGCTGGTTCATGACGGGCTCCCTCAGACCTCGTACGGCTGGACGACGATGAAGTTGCCGGGCGCGCCCCGGAACTGGAGGTTCACGCTCTCCCCGGTGTCGCCCGGGTAGGCGTTGCGGCGCATGCGGACCTGGCTGGAGACGACCACCTGGGCGGCGGACGACCAGGCGACCACGGCGTTGCAGTCGGCGAACGTGGTCGGCGTGACCGGCAGCACGACGGGCGTGCCATGGGTCTTGACGACGATCGTGCCGGTGCCCTGGAACTGCATCGTGAACAGCGCGCCGCCCGGGATGCCGTGGCCCTCGATGCGGCGGACCTCGTAGGTCAGGCTCTCGTCGAAGGCGAGGACGTTCTCGGCGGAGACGCAGATGCCGTCGCCCTGCAGCTCGATCGGGTGCAGCATCGTGGAGTTCTCGGCGAGGAAGACCTGGCCCTGGCCGGTGCAGCGCATCAGCTGCATCTCCTGGCCGGTGGCGTTGCCGACGATCCGGCCGGCGAAACCGGCGCCCTTGTAGCTGAAGTCGACCTTGCCCTGGTAGAGCACCATGCTGCCCTGGCGGGCGAGCACCGGCTGCCCGCCGACACCCAGGTCCACGCGGACCAGCTTCTTGTTCTGCTGGGTCCAGCGCTGCCCGGTGGGCGTCTCCTTGAACTGCTGGAGCGCGGCGGCGACACCGGGCGCCTGCGGGGCGCCATGGGGCATGCCCTGCGGGGCGCCGTACGGCGCGGGCTGGCCGGGAGCCTGTCCGAAGGGCGGCTGCTGACCGTAGCCGGGCGGCGGTGCGGCCTGGGGCATGTGCGGCGCCTGGGCCTGGGGGTAGCCGGGCGGCGGCGGAGCGGTCGGCGCGGGGGCGGCCTGGCCGTACGGCTGCTGCTGGGG
>NZ_MUND01000719.1 GCF_002154375.1 Streptomyces glaucescens
GCTGGCGCCGGGCTGGGAGCCGGACGGGGTGCGGCTGGCGCCCCGGGAGGTGGACGTGCTGGCCTGTGTGGCGGCGGGGGCGACGAACGCGGCGGCGGCCGAGCGGCTGGGACTGCGCCCGGAGACGGTGAAGAGCTATCTGCGCTCCGCGATGCGGAAGCTGGGCGCGCGGACGCGGGGAGAGGCGGTGGTCGCGGCGCGGCGGGCGGGGGTGTTGCCCTAGGGGTGCCGGGCGTGAGCGCCACGGGATGCCGGGCGTGAGCGCCGCAGGGGTGCCGGGCCTGAGCGCCGTAGCGGTTTCCGGCGTGTGGCGGCTGCGGGTTCGCCGTGGTCGGGTCGCGTGGTTCCCCGAGCCCTTCGGGGCGCACCCGGAGTCGCGGCGCCTCCCCACGCGCCGTGCGTCATGCAATTGACACGGAGCTGAAATTCCCCATGCACGTTGCTGTTATTTCCCTCACCACCGCGCCCCTCCGAAATTCAATGACTCGGTGCCTAGAATTTGGCCAGAACACGACACACGGAGGGGAGCGGTGACCGTGCGACGGGACTTCGAGGAGCCTGCCAGATGCCGCCCCGACCTGGTCATCGGCCGGGAGGAGCCGTTCACCGCGGCGCGTGAGCAGCTGGACCGCGGCGGCAGTGTGCTGCTCCACGGGCCCGCCGGAATAGGAAAGTCGACCGTGCTGCGGGCATTGGCCGCGGAATACGGCGCGACCGCCCGCACCGTGCTGCGCTGCTCCGCGACCGAGTCCGAATCCCACCTCCCCTTCCTGGCCCTCGCCGACCTGCTCGGCCTGGTCCTCGACGACGTGTCCGACCAGCTGCCCGCCACCCAGCGCACCGCGCTGGAGTCCGCGCTCACCGGCCGCGGCGAGTCCACCCTCCAGCGCGACGGCCTCGCGCTGCGCCTCGCCGTGCTGTCGGCGCTGCGCGCGCTCGCCGCGGCGGGGCCCGTCCTGGTCGTCGCCGACGACCTCCAGTGGCTCGACCCGGCCAGCGCCGAACTGCTCGGGTTCGCCGCCCGCCGCCTCGGCGACACCCCCGTCCAGCTGCTGTGCGCGATGCGCGCCGAGGACCAGGAGTACGACCGGCAGTTGCGGGCCGCCCCGCCCGACACCCTCGCCCTGCGACTCGGCCCGCTCTCCCGCACCCAGGTCTCCGCGCTGCTCGACCACCGCGGCTACACCGGCCTGCCCCGCTCCACGGTCCGCGAGATCCACCGCACCAGCGGCGGCAACCCGCTGTTCGCGCTGGAACTGGGCCGTGCCCTCGCCGAGAACCCGGTCCCGCCCCGGCCGGGCGAGCCGCTGCCGGTGCCGACCTCGCTGCGGGCCCTGGTGCTGAACCGGCTGGAGATGCTGTCCGACGAGGCCCGGCACACCCTCCTCGTGGCCAGTGCGGGCGCCCGTCCCACGCTGGCCCTGCTGCACGCGGCGGGCCGCCACCACGCCGAGGCGGAGACCGCGCGGGCGGCCGAGCTCGGCCTGCTGGCCACCGAACCGGAGGGCCCGGCCGTACGGTTCGCGCATCCGCTGATCTCGGCCGCGCTGTACGCGGAGGCGCCCGCGCACCGGCGCCGCGCCGCGCACGCCGCGCTGTCCGAGGCCGCCTCCGACCCGATCGAACGCGCCCGGCACCTGGCGCTGGCCACCAACGGGACCGACCCGGAGGTGGCGGCCCGGCTCGCCGGGGCCGCCGCGCTGGCCCGGGACCGCGGCGCGCCGTCCATGGCGGCCTCCCTGGGGCTGCTCGCCGCCCGGCACACCCCGGCCGGCGGCGTACCGGCCGCCGACGAGCGGCGGTTGCAGGCCGCCGAGGACGCGATCACCGCGGGCGAGGTGGATCTCGCCCGGGACATCGCCCGGGAGGTGCTGTCCCGGGCGACCGTGCCCGCCGACCGGGTACGGGCCTGGATGGTGGTCATAGAGGCGGCCGGTCAGGCCCTCGGAGACGTCGACGCGGTCTTCCCGCAGGCGCTCGCCGACGCGGGCGACGACCCCCGGCTGCTCGCCCTGGTCCACTACCAGCTGGCCTGGCGGGCCCTCGTCGTCGAGGGCGACTTCGCCGAGGGCCGGGAAGAGGCCGCGCACGCCGCGGAGCTGGCCGCGCGGGGCGGCGACCGGCGCACCGAGCTGCTGGCGCTCGCCTTCCAGGCGCAGGCCGAGACGCTGATGGGCCACCCCGACGCCCCCGCCACCATCCGGCGGGCCCTCCAGGAACCGCAGGATCCGCAGGTCGCCTGCCATCACAACGGGGCGGGCTCCACCCGGCTGCGCTGGCTGCTGATGAGCGATCAGCTGCCCGATGCCCGCGCCACCGTCACCAGGCTGCTCAGCGAGGTGCGGCGGCGCGGCATGGTGGAGAGCGAGGTGCACTTCCTGCGGATGCTCGCCGAGACCGAACTGCGCGCCGGGCACTGCGGGCGGGCCCTGGACCTGTCCCGGGAGAGCCTGCGGCTGGCCCGGGACTCCGGGATCGGCGAGGTGGCCTCCGCCGTGCTCACCTCCGTCGCGGAGGCGTCGGGCGGAGACGTCGACCGGGCGCTGGCGCTGGCCCGGGAGGCCGCCGAACACGCCGAGGAGGACGGCGACCAGATCTACATGTCGCGTGCCCTGGCCTCCCTCGGCTACGTCCAGCTGGTCGCCGGGGACGCCGCCGGCACCGTCCGGTCGCTGCGGCGGGTGCGGGAACTGGAGCAGGGGCTCGGGGTGACGGACCCGGCCCGCGGGCGCTGGCACGGCGACCTCGCGGAGGCGCTGGTGCGGGTCGGCGAGCTCGCCGAGGCGCAGGACGTCGTCGACGTCACCCGCGAGCAGGCGCTGCGGCTGAGCCGGGAGAGCGTGCTGGCCGTCCTGGACCGGGCGGAGGCGCTGGTGCGGGCGGCGCGCGGGGACCACGAGGGCGCGATGGCACGGCTGACGTCGGTTCAGGACCGGCTGGCCAAGCTGGGGTACGGGCTGGAGGAGGCGCGGGCGGCCTTCGCGCTGGCCCGGTTGCGCGCCCGCGCCCAGGCGCCCGGCTCGGTCCGGCCGGGCGGCGGTGTCCGGCCGGGTCCGGCGTCGTACGACGAGGCGGCGCGGCTGTTCCGGCGGTGCCGGGCGCTGCCGTGGCTGCGGCAGGTGGAGGCGGCTGCCTCTCCCCCGCCGGCCCGCGAACCCGTTCCCGTGCCCGCGCCCGCGACGGCCGCGCTGGACGGGCTGGCGTCGATGGAGCGTCAGGTCGCCGCGCTGGTCATGGAGGGCGCCACCAACCGGGAGATCGCCGCGCGGCTGTTCATCAGCGTCAAGACGGTGGAGGCGACCCTGACCCGGGTCTACCGGAAGCTGGGGATCCGCTCCCGGGTGGACATCGTCCGGCTGGCGGCGGGGCCGCGCACGGGCTGAGGGCCGCGCACGGGGTGAGCGCCGCGGGAACCGGGACCTGAGGGGACCGAGGGGGCGGAGCGAGGGCAGGCCGAGGGGTGTGGGCCAAGAGGTGCAGGCGGACGGGGCCCGACCGAGGGTTTTCCCTCACCAACCCCCTTAGGGGGTTCCCTCATTGGGAGGCCGGTGGGCCGGGACCTAGCGTAAGGGTCGTGCCGCTCGCCGGGCACACGGGGGTCCGTCCCAGACCTCCGTGCAACACCCCCCACACCCGCGCGCCCCCCCACCGGCAACACCCTGAGGAGACCTCATGTCCGGGCTCACCCGTGCGAGAAGGACCGCCGTCGCGATAGCCGCCACCGCTGCCGCCGCCGCGACCGCGCTGACCGCCGCCCCCTCGGCCGTCGCCGCGCCCCAGCCCATCGTCGGCGGCACCACGACGACGACCAGCAGCTACCCGTTCATGATGCAGATCACCGACGCCTCCCAGAACCAGTTCTGCGGCGGCACGCTGGTCTCCCCGACGAAGGTCGTCACCGCCGCGCACTGCATGGTCGGCGAAAGCCCCAGTGGCGTCCGCGTGGTCGGCGGCCGCACCTACCTCAACGGCACCAACGGCACGGTCGCCCGGGTCAGCAAGATCTGGATCCACCCGAACTACACCACCGCCACCCGCGGTGAGGACGTCGCGGTGCTGACCCTGTCGACGGCGATGCCGTACACCACGGCCAAGTACGTCTCGTCCACCGACACCTCCGTCTACGCGGCCGGCACCACCGCCCGCGTCCTCGGCTGGGGCACCACGTCGTCGGGCGGCAGCTCCTCCAACCAGCTGCGCACCGCGACCGTGCCGATCGTCTCCGACACCAGCTGCGGCGGCTCGTACGGTTCCGACTACGTCAAGAGCGAGATGGTGTGCGCCGGATACTCCTCCGGCGGCGTGGACACCTGCCAGGGCGACAGCGGCGGTCCCCTGCTTGTCGGGGGCGTCCTGGCAGGGATCACTTCCTGGGGCGAGGGTTGCGCCCAGGCCGGTTACCCGGGTGTCTACACCCGGCTGACCACCTTCTCCAGCCTGGTGACCGCGCAGGTCAACTCGTAACGGGCGAAGAGCTCCTGAGGGCACCCCTCAGGTGAATACCAGGGGGCGTTGCGGGCCTCCACGAGCGGCCCGCAACGCCCCCTTTCCATGCCCGGCGTCGGCCTCCTTGCCCGGCGTCAGCCGGTGACGGTCCCGAACCGGATGTCGTACGACCCTCCCGGGTACAGCACCCGCAGCATCCGCTCCGCCTCCGCGGCCACCTCGTCGCGCGCGGCCTCGGCCGCCTCGGTGAAGGGCTCGATGACGAGAGCGTCGTCGTACAGCCACCACACGCCCGCGAGGAAGCCGTCGACGAGGAACGGACGGGAGAAGGTGTTGACCTGCCAGGTGCGGCCTCGCTGAGCGGCGGGGATCACCCGGGTGCGGTCGGCGTGGGACAGCAGCAGGTTGTCGAACTCGGGCAGCAGGCGTGGCGGGGCGGGGGTGTCCGGGTCGGGCCGCGGGGCGTCGGGCAGGTCGAAGAGCTCGACGCCGTTCGGGTCGCGGAACGTGACGAGCCGGGGCCGCAGCCGCTCGAAGACGGGACGCATCCGGGTCAGCCCGGCCCAGGTCTGCATGTCCTGCACGGACGCCGGACCGAAGGCGGCGAGGTAGCGCAGGACCGCCGAGTCGGCGGACGCGGGCGGCTCGGCCGGGCGGCCCAGCCAGTGCTCGACGGTGGTGAGGGCGACCTGGCCGCTCCTGCCCCACAGTCCGCGCGGGGTGACCTGGACGAGCGGGAGCTTGCAGCGGGCGGCGACGGCCAGGGCCAGCGGATCGGCGTCCGGCCACTCGGCGAGCAGCGCCTCGCGCAACTGCCGCATGGTGCGCGGTTCTTCCTCGACCAGGGCGCGGACGAGGGCGGAGAGCCGGTCGAGGTCGACGCCGACGAGCCCTTCGCGGAACTGCTTCATGTTCACTTCGCGGTCCCGGGCGGGCTGCACCAGCGGCCGCAGGGTGAGGGCGTCGTCGGCGGTGTGCAGGTGGATGGTGGACCGCAGGGTGACCATCCGTACGACCTCGCGGCCGGCCAGCAGCCCGGACAGTTCCTCGGGCGCGAACCCGTCGAGACGGGCGGCCAGCGCGACGTAGGGCGGCTTCACCTCCTGCGCCTGGAGTCCGACGAGGTGCTCCACGGCCGCCTCGGCGGACATCGGCGAACGGCGCAACAACAGCTGCCGGGCGAGCGTGGCCCGGTTCAGGGCGCGGGTGGTGAGCACGGGGGCGGTCGCGGCGCGCTGGGCCTTCGTCCTGGTCATGGACGGCACGCTAGCCGGAGTAGAGGACAGATGCGGTCCTAATGGAGCGGGCCGCATGCAAGGGGTGCTCGTCCGCAACGAACTCGCGTGCCCGCGCCGGGCGGTGGACGCCCCGGTCGCCCTTCCGCCGCCCGGCGCGCGGGTGCTCAGCCGGCGATGCCCTCAGTGGTCGGTGTGCTCAGTAGTCGATGCGGTCGGCCTTGGCCAGCCACGCGTCGAACGGAGCCGTACGGTGCGGCAGGTCCAGCTGCTCGACCCGGGTCGGCCACATGGACTGGGGCTTCTTGTCGAAGAGGTCGTAGAACTTGCGGTCGTCGAAACCGGCCACCGCGGCGTCGTGCCGGTCGGCGGAGTAGACGATCCGGTCGACCCGCGCCCACAGCGCCGAGGAGAGACACATCGGGCAGGGCTCGCACGACGTGACCAGGACGCAGCCTTCGAGCGAGAAGGTGCCGAGCTGCTTGCAGGCGGCGCGCATGGCGCTCACCTCGGCGTGCGCCGTCGGGTCCAGGGTCGCGGTGACCTGGTTGTTCCCGAGAGCGACGATCTCGCCCTCCTTGGCGACCAGGGCGCCGAAGGGACCGCCGCCGTTCGTCACACTGTTCGTGGCCAGCCTGATCGCCTCGTCCATCCAGGCACGCTCGATGTCCTGGATGTTCGTCTCTTGGGTCTGCGCAGTCACGGTCACTTCTTTCGGAGATGGAAGGGTTCCCCGGATGCCCTGCCCGTGCGGTACGGGAATCCGGGATTACAGCTGGGCCCACGGGGATCAGCCCGGCTCGAAGCCGCACAGGTGCTCCGGCGCGACCGGGGCATGGGTCGGGTTCGGGCCCGTTGCGTCGCGGATGGCGTTCGGGACCGCCGGGACGGCGACGCCCTGCTCGCCGAGCGCCCGCGGGGTGCGGGCGGGAGAGGTGTGGCCGGTCATGCGCAGGCCTCCACGGTCCTGGGGTGCATGCGAGGAGTACACAGCCGACCGGGCGGGGGCAGCTAGGGGTGGAAGACATGAAGACGTCAGCAGGCTGGGACCCCCGCTTCGTAGACTTCTACATGCCCGCGCGCCGGGCACGGACAGCCGGCCGGTGGTGCGGGCCGGCTCAGTCGCCGGGTCTCCAGCACCCGTAGCGGCCTCGGGGCGGGAGCCGACCGTCTCACGCCACGCGTCCGGGGCGAGGCCGTGCGCGGAGCACCGGGTCTCGACGGCCGGCCGGGCGGTCGACGTCAGGACCCCGACGAAGTCGAGGATCAGCCCGGAGGGGGTTGGGGCTGCCGGGGGG
>NZ_MUND01000720.1 GCF_002154375.1 Streptomyces glaucescens
GTTCGGGGGGCTGGGTGGTCCGGGTCGGCGCCGGATGGGCCGGTGTGGACCCGGGGCCCCCGCCGCCCGGACCGGCGGTCTGCCCGGGCCCGCCCGGCGGCGCGACGGTCGCGCCGCCGCCGTCCGGCGCGGAGGCCGAGGGCGCCGCGGACACCCCCGCCGCGTCGCCCTTCCCCCTGCCCTTCCCGCCGCCCTTGCCCTTGCCTTTGCCTTTGCCGCCCGCGCGGTCCGCCTCCCCGGCGGCCACGCCCTGGTACCCGGCGCCGCCGCCGGTCACCGCCGGAAACCCGCCGGGCGCCTCGCCGCCCTCCGGTCCGGCCGAGTGCGACGGCTCGGCCCGGCCGCCGTCGTCGTCCCCCACGCTCATGCAGCCGGCGGCAGCGGTGACGGCCAGCAGGGTGGCGGCCAGGCGGACGGGTACGTACAAGGGGCGCACGAGCAGCCACCTCCGGAGGCCGGTGAAGGGTCAACGTGCCCAACTCCCGCCGCCCGCAGGAGGACACGCGCCACGCTCATCCGTACCCGAGCGCGTGCAGCCGGGCGTCGTCGATCCCGAAGTGGTGGGCGATCTCGTGCACCACGGTGATCTCCGTCTCCGCGACGACGTCCTCCCGGCTCTCGCACATCCGCAGGGTGGGCCCCCGGTAGATGGTGATCCGGTCCGGCAGCACCCCGGCGTACCACTCGCCGCGCTCCGTCAGGGGGGTCCCCTCGTAGAGCCCGAGCAGCTCGGGATCGTCGGCGGGCGGTTCGTCCTCGACGAACACCGCGACGTTGTCCATCAGCCGCGTCAGCTCCGGCGGGATCCGGTCCAGCGCCTCGGCGACCAGTCCCTCGAACTCCTCGCGCGTCATCTCCAGCACAGGCCCATTGTCGGGTACGGCACCGCGCTCCGAGAGGCCCCACGACGGCCGGACCGCGCCCGGACCAACCCGGGCATAGCCACCCGCGCACCGGGGCACAAGGCCCCAATGGCCCGCGTCACCGCCGCAGTCCTGAACGCCCTGACCCGCCCGATCCGCATGCGCGGCACGTCCCGCACCCCCCGGTCCGCCCCCGAACCGGCCTCCCGGCCCCGCCCCTGGGCCCGCGCCCTCGGCCGTGTCTCCTATACACATGT
>NZ_MUND01000721.1 GCF_002154375.1 Streptomyces glaucescens
CGTTACGACCCCCTACGCGCCCCGCAGCTCCTGCCGCTGCCGCCCCAGCCCGTCGATCTCCAGCTCGACCACGTCACCGGGCCGGAGATAGGGCTTGGGCTCGGGCTGCCCGAAGGCGACGCCGGCGGGCGTGCCGGTGTTGACGACATCACCGGGGTACAGCGTCATGAAGTGCGACAGGTACCGCACGACCTCCCCCACCGAGAAGATCTGCTCCGCCGTGCTCCCGTCCTGCTTCAGCTCCCCGTTGACCCACAGTTTCAGCCCCAGCTTCTGCGGGTCCGGCACCTCGTCCGCCGTCACGAGCCACGGCCCGAGCGGGTTGAACGTCTCGCAGTTCTTCCCCTTGTCCCAGGTGCCGCCGCGGTCCATCTGGAACTCCCGCTCGGACACGTCGTGCGCCACCGTGTACCCGGCGACATGCGCGAGCCCGTCCTCCGCGGAGTCCAGGTAGCGGGCCGTACGCCCGATGACGACGGCCAGCTCGACCTCCCAGTCGGTCCTCACCGACCCGCGCGGCACGAGCACGGTGTCGTTCGGCCCGACCACGGTGTCCGCGGCCTTCAGGAAGACGACCGGCTCGGCCGGCGGCTGGGCGCCGGTCTCGCGCGCGTGGTCGTGGTAGTTCAGCCCGATGCACACGACCTTGCCGATCCGGCCGACCGGCGCCCCGATCCGCACCCCGGCCGCGTCGAGCACGGGCAGGTCCCCCGCCTCGGCGGCGGCCCGTACACGGGCCATGGCCGCGTCGTCGGCGAGCAGCGCTCCGTCGATGTCCGGCACGACACCCGACAGGTCCCGCAGGTTCCCGTCGGCGTCGAGCAGCGCGGGCCGCTCGGCCCCGGCCGTACCGACTCGCAGCAGCTTCATGTTCACAATCTCCCTCGATCGAAGGCTGTCCTCCGAGGCGACGACCCGGGTGCGGCGGGCCTCAGCCGTCGGAGGACTGGTCGATCGTCCAAGGTCCCGGTCCAGTCCGCAATACCCCGTTCACGTACTGGACCCGCGGCGCGCCCCAAGGCCTCGCGGTGACGCACCGGTGGAACACGGCCGGTTCACCGGTAGAGCACGGCCCGTTCCACGGCACTCCACGTCGTGCTGGTCACCACGTACAGCGCGGCGGCCAGCGGCACGACGGCCACGGTGACCAGCGTGAAGAAGGACATGAACGGCATGACCTTGGTGATCGTCCCCATTCCGGGCACCGGCCGGCCGTCGTCCCCGGCCGGCGCCATGGGGTTGGCGGCCATCATGATCTTCGTACGCCGGTAGTTGAAGGCGGCGACGGCGGTGACGAGGACGAACAGCCCGATGTACACCAGCCCCGCGTCGCCGAGAAGGCCACCACCCCCGTCCAGGGCGTCCAGCCAGCGATCACCGAGCGGTGCGCCGAGCAGCTGGTGGCCGAGCAGCTCATTGGCCTCGCCACCGATCGTCCCGCTGGAGAACAGGTGGTAGAGGAGGAAGAACGCCGGCAACTGGAGCGCCCCGGGCAGGCATCCGGCGAGCGGTGACACCTTCTCCTTCTGGTGCAGCTCCAGCACGGCCCGCTGCAGCCGCTCGGGGTCCCGGCGGTACTTCTTGCGCAGCTCGGCGATCCGCGGCTGCAGCCGGGTCCGCGCCTTCTGCCCGCGCGCGGCGGCCCGGGACAGCGGGTGCACCAGCAGCCGCACGAACGCGGTGAACAGGACGATCGCGGCGGCGGCCGCGGAACCGTGGAAGAGCGGATCGAGCAGGTCGGCCAGCTGCTCGACCAGGTGGGCGAAAACGGACATGGGTGAGTGAGCCCTCCGGGGTCTCGTCGTGCCGTGACAGGAATGGCGGCATGACGACCCGCGCGGGATCACCAGGTGAGGCGTGCTGCTGGATCGCCCTACGCGAAGGTCGCCGGGAGGGCGTGCCCGGGCGCTCGGGGACGCGTACGCCCGCGGGCGTCGGGATCACGTTGCGGCAGGAAGGCCGTACGGCGGTCCCGGTCCCTGATCGCCGTCCGCACCCGGGTCCGTGGCACGGCGGGCGCGCAGCGCGCGGCGACCAGCGAGCAGACGGCCAGCGCGGCTCCGGCCGCGGCGGTCGCGGCCAGCGCGACGGTCGCGGAGAGGCTGCCGGCGTCGAGCAGGACGACCTCGAGGAAGAGGACGAGCAGCAGCGCGGCGGGGCGCAGACTGGCCCAGGCCTGGAACATCGGCGGCTCCTCCTCTCTGCAACGGTTATACCCCAGCACGGCCGTACGAAAGTGAGGATGCGCCGGACGATCAAACGGTTCCGGGCGGTCGCCGGCCACTTCCTCCACTGGTTTGAGAAAGGCCTGTCAGAACTCTCGACACGGAACCCGGGAGCCCCGATGCTTCCTGACGCGGCACGGAAAGCGCGTTCCGCACCACCGTAGGACCGTATGACATGCGCACGCCATCGCTCGGAGAGGCGGAACAGGACAACCATGATCCGACGCAGGACACTCCTCACGGCCACGGGCGGCGCGCTCCTCGCCAGCGCCGTCGTCCCGGCGGGTACGGCACACGCGGACGCGACGATCGCCGTGAACCCCGGCACGACGTACGGCACCTGGGAGGGCTGGGGCACGTCCCTGGCCTGGTGGGCCAACGTCTTCGGCGCCCGCGACGACTTCGCCGACCTCTTCTTCACCACGAAATCGGTGTCCTACGGCGGTCGCACCCTGCCCGGCCTGGGCCTGAACATCGCCCGCTACAACCTGGGCGCCTGCAGCTGGAACACGGTGAACGGCGAGTCCATGGTCGAGTCGCCGAACATCCCCGGCTTCAAGCAGATCGAGGGCTTCTGGCAGGACTGGACGAACGAGGACCCCGCGTCCTCCGCCTGGGACTGGACGGCGGACGCGAACCAGCGCGCGATGCTGGTGAAGGCGACACAGCGCGGCGCGGTCTCGGAACTCTTCGCGAACTCCCCGATGTGGTGGATGTGCTCCAACCACAACCCCTCGGGCGCCGCGGACGGCGGCAACAACCTCCAGACCTGGAACTACCGCCAGCACGCCGCCCACCTCGCCACGGTCGCCGCCCGGGCGAAGTCGGCCTGGGGCGTGTCCTTCGCCACCGTCGACCCCTTCAACGAGCCGGCCTCCACCTGGTGGACGGCGACGGGCACCCAGGAAGGCTGCCACATGGACCCGTCGGTCCAGGCGGCCGTACTCCCCTACATGCGCAGCGAACTCGACCGACGCGGCCTGACCGGCATCCGCATCGCGGCGTCCGACGAGACGAACTACGACACGGCCCGCTCCACCTGGTCCTCCTTCGGATCATCGACGAAAGCCCTGGTCGCGCAGGTGAACGTGCACGGCTACCAGGGCGCGGGCGGCCGCCGCGACCTCCTGCACACGGACGTGGTGACGACATCCGGCAAGAAGCTGTGGAACTCGGAGACCGGCGACAGCGACGGCACGGGCCTCACCATGGCCCGCAACCTCTGCTACGACTTCCGCTGGCTGCACCCCACGGCCTGGTGCTACTGGCAGGTCATGGACCCGTCGACGGGCTGGGCGATGATCGCGTACGACCCGGGGACGCTCCAGCCCACCACCGTCCAGCAGAAGTACTACGTGATGGCCCAGTTCAGCCGCCACATCCGCCCCGGCATGACGATCCTCGACACGGGCGTGAGCTACGCGGTGGCGGCCCTGGACCGCACGGCCCGCCGCCTGGTGATCGTGGCCGTGAACACGGCGACGACGCCCCAGACCCTGACCTTCGACCTCTCCCGCTTCACGACCGTGACCGGCGGCACGGGCGGCCTGGTCCCCCGCTGGAACACGGTGACGGGCGGCGGTGACCAGTACCGGGCGTACGCGGACATCAGCCTGACCGGGAAGTCGGTGAGCGTGCCCTTCGCGGCGGGGGCGGTGCAGACCCTGCAGGTCGACGGCGTGGCCCCCTAGGGGGTGTCGTCACACTCCCGTCGTCGTCCGCAGGACGGCCCTGCGGCGTCCGGTGCGTGCTCTCGGCGCGCCGGGCGGAAGTCCGCGCACTGGTGGGCTACTCGGGCTTTCGTCCGGTGCGGCGAGAGTACGTGCCGGGCGTCGCGGGGCAGACGGGAGTTTGACGACACCCCCTAGCAGGCATGGCCCGGGACGACGCAACGATGGCTGTCCCGGGCCACGCGCTACCGCTCAGTGCGGTAGGGGTCCAGTTCCGGCTCGGCGCCGTGCTGGTACATACTCCCCTGCCCGCCCCCGCTCGCTCCAGGAATCATGGCCGGGCTGGTGCATCGTGTATCCCCGCTCCCACAGCAGCTCGCCCGCCGTCCGGGTCAGCGCCTCCTTCTTGCCGATGCGTCCACCCGGGCCCGGACGCTCAACTCCCCGTCCCCACGTCACCTGCGCCACTGCTGGCCGGCGGATCCGTTGCAGTTCTGGATGATCAGGCGGCTGCCAGCGGTGGTGCCGAGCGCGGTCATACAGCGGTTGGCGGTCGTGTTGCGGATCCGGTAGAGGGCATAGCGGTAGGAGTCCCAGGCGACCCACTCCAGAAGCCAGCGCTGCGTGGACCGGGCGCTGTTGCACGGCTGCTGGACGAGGGCGGTGCCGTCGGAGGTCGAGCCGCCCTCGAGGTCCAGGCACTGGCGGGAGTGCACTACCACGAGCTGGGTGGCGAAGCCGTCGGGCAGCGGGCTGGTGTACCAGTCCTGGTTCCGGCCGGCCAGGTAGTCCCACAGCCACACCGGCGCCCCGGGCGAGGTGGACACGCCCCACACGTCCATGACCCTCCCGCTCGCGGGATTGCTCACCGGGTGGGTCAGCGACCATTCCTGGCCGCGGTTGCCGCTGCACGGTGCCTGGTACAGCACGGCGCCCTGCGCCGGAGTGGTGGCGGCGGCCTGGAGACACAGGTGGCTGTTGTCGTTGACCAGGTGGTACTGCGGCTGGCCCCAGCCGTCGCGGCTCACGACGAACGGCTCCCAAGCCTGGCTCCAGCCGCCGTTGCACGGGGCCTGCCGGACGCGGGCACCGTCGGCGCGGCTGCCGCCTTCGACGTCCATGCACATCCGGCTGTGGGATGCCTTGATCTCCCAGGTGTAGGGGTTGGACGAACGTGGGCTGAACTGCCAGCGCTGGTTCTGCCCACCGTGGAAGGACCACAGCTGCACCCCGGCACCGGCGTTCGTCGACATGCCCTCCACGTCCGCGACCAGACCGGTGGTCGGGTTCGCCAGATAGCCGACGTCCGCCCAGAGCGGCTGGTCGGCCCCGCTCGCAGTGGGCGCGGTCACCAGCGCCACCACCAGGGCGAGGACCAGGACCACCACGGCCGCGGGCCCGCGCCGGGTGCGCTGCCGTGGTGGCCGACTGCCGGGGCGAACGGCACGGGGCGGTGCGGGTATGCCGGAACGGTGGATACGGCTGATCACGGTTCCCCCTCGGCTCAGGTCCGGCGCGGTCCGGCGGTGACCGCGTCGGTTCAACCAGCTGAATCAGTTACGTGCTGCGGCGACCGGCCTCGTGCAGTGCCTCCCGCCCTCCGCTACGGCTCAATGCCGCCGCCATCATGTGCGCCCTCTGCACGGCTCGGTAGCCGGTGCGACCGGGCGCGCAGGAGCACGCGAGGGCACATTTCCGCGCCCGCGCGACGGGGAGGGTACGGCGGTGAAACGGCGGCGCCCCCGCCCTCCAGGAAGAGGAGCGGGGGCGTCCGGGAAACGATTGGCTTCGGCGTGCTGGCCTTCTTCGCCGAGAAGTCTTGCCCAAGGCGATACTCGCCGACGTCCTCACCACCGGGGGCTGCCCGCCGGGCCCCGCAGGGGCCGCCCCGCCTGGTCGACGTCGACGCGCGGAGGGCGGGGCACCTTGAGGACGCACGGCCGCGTGGAAGGCCGACGCCTCGGACGAGGTCGGATCCTTGGAAGTCGTCGCCCTGGTCCCAGAAGGTGTCCCGCGCTCGGTGCTGGTAGGGGCTGCGGCAGGCTGTGAGGGGGTTGTCGTCTGCCCGGTCAGGTGAGGTTCTTCTCCAGCGCGGTGACGTAGGCGTTGATGAAAACGCTACGGCATCGCCCCGGACACCCGCGCCCGCCGCGAAGCCTGCCTCACCGAGAGCGCCAAGGACGCCGCCCGGCCCCTCCCTCTGACCGCCCGGGCCGCACGCGCCTTCCTCGACGTCTGCTTCTTCCACCCCTTCGACGACGGCAACGCCCGCTCCGCCCTCCTCACCCTCCTGTTCGTCCTCACCCGCGAGGGCGTCGCACTCGACAGCGTGCGACTGCTTCGCCGGATCTCCTCCCACGCCGACGACCCGCAAGACGCACTGATCCTCACCCGGTACATCGACCTCCACCTGCGCGAAACCCGACGACGAACCACCAACCCGACCCCCTAGACAGGCGGCAACCCCGCTCGGCCGAGGTCACCGCCAAGGACACCGGGGAGTAGCGGGATACGGGTCGATGCTCACGGCCGCGAAGGAACAAGGCGGTCGACGCGGGCCTGCTCAGAGCTGGGTGTGTGCTCACGAAGGTGCACCGGAGCGGCGGTTGACTGCGGAGCGGACGCGGGCAGCGTGGGCGAGGACTGTGCTTCGACTCGGGCGTGTAGCTCGGCGAAGACGTCGGCCATGCGCCGGGCATGGGGCAGGGGGTCCGGCCGTGGGTGCGTCCACTCGCTGCCGGGAAAGAGATGAGCGCGGCCGGGGAAGCGGTCAGCAGCTCCGTGAACTGGTCATCGGCCGTGTAGGTGAGGGCGAGCCGACTGCCCTTCCGCATGACCGACGGGGCCCGTCCGCGCTCGCGGTGGCAGAGGGCGATCGGTCAGCGGACACCGGCCACAGCCCACCCGGCCCGCACCTGCTCCAACGCCTCGCGCACGGCAGCCGCGTCCGGCGGAGGCCCAGCGGGGCCGGACGGAAGGCCGTGGGTGCGGGCTGCCGCGGCGGCGAGCGTGCGCACGGCCGGAGTGTCCAGCGTCAGCAGGATCTCGTGGAGGCGGGGCGGACGCCGGCCTCGGTCCAGTCCCGCAGGCGCCGCCAGCACGTCACCCCACTGCAACCGATCGTCTCGCTCGGCACGTCCGCCCAGGTCACACCCGTGCGCAGGACGTAGACGATCCCGCGAAGGGCCGCACGGTCGTCCGCCGGCAGCCGGCCCGGATACCGCCGACGCCGCGGCGGGCGAGGAGGAAGCAGCGGAGCGACACGATCCCACAGATCATCAGCAAAAGATCAACGACACCCGCAAGACTCTGTCGCCGACCAACCCAACTGCCAAGGCCCTGAGCCACACTCACTCTGAATGCTTAGCAAGCAAGCACTCGCCGACCTGGGCGGAACACCCCCGCGTCGGCGGGAAGGACGTGGTTCACGGCGCCCGATCCGGGCCGTCCTCTCGCTCACCAGTCCAGCGCCAGGGTGGCGAGGTACTGGTCGAGCAGACCGGAGATGATCTGGTGGTCACGCAGCGAGGGGTGCCAGTCGCAGCCGAGCCGGTCCAGGCCAGGATCGTCGTAGTACCAATAGCCGACCCGGTCGTCCCCCCGCGCGTTGCGGTCCCTGACGATGACCTGGGTGGTTTCGGCGAAGGCGGTGCCGGACACCGGGGTGGCGCTGACCACCAGGAACGTCCCCCTTCCGTAGCGGGCCCGCAGCTTGTCGAGGAAGCCGTGGTAGGCGCTCGCGTAGGCGGTGATCAGTTCGCTCTGTGTAGCCCACGGCTCGCCCGGGTGGAGCGGGGTCGAGAAGTCGTTGATGCCGAGGCCGATGACGACGACCTGCGGCCGCCAGCCGCGCGGCTTCTGCCAGACGTCGCCGACAACGTTCAACAGGGCCCGGTCGTAGTAGGTGCGGTAATCGGTGCCGGGGTCGGAGCCGTTGTAGTTGCGGACCATGCCGCGGCCGGAGAACGCGTTCTGCTGGTAGTCGGCGTCGAGCTTGCGGGCGGTCAGGGGGCCGAAGGCGAGGTCCGCGTTGCTGTTCCGGTCGACTCCTCCGTTGGCCGAGCAGTCACGCGTGCCCGAGGCGTTGCCGTACCCGGCGGTGAAGGAGTCGCCGATGAACTCGATCTGTCTGCTCCGCGCCGTGGGAGCGGCGAGGACTTCTCCTCCCCGAGCGGCGATGAACCCGCCGAAGCGGCCGGCGGCCCACGGGCTCTCCGTGCGTTTGACGAGCCGCACGGTGTGCTCGGTGTCGGCGAGGTCCTTGACCCAGGACGTGGTGCGCCCGGGAGTGACCAGTGTGCTGACGGTCGTTCCGTCGATCTGGACGTCGTAGTCGTTGGCATAGTCATCGAGCACAATTCCGACGCCGGTGCCGCAGAACCGGCCTTCGAAGGCGATGCCGGGCCAGGTGTACTGCACCCAGCCGTCGGCTGCCTTCTTGACCCGGCCCACCGTCCGGAACCCGGCGAAGGCGACGGACGGCCGAGGCCGGTGGGCGACGGACGCCTGGGAAGGAGCTGCCGCGGCGGTGACGCCCGCAGCGACGCTCGCGGCTGCGGCCGTGAGCAGTGCCCGACGAGACAGATGGGGAGAGGTGCGCATGAACGGTCCTTCCGGAGTCGGGAGATCTGCACGCACGCTGTACGGGAGCGCTCCCATCATGGCCCTGTCGGTGCGGCATGGGGAGTGGCCGGTGGCGACGAGTACGGACAAGACGCTGGTGTGCTGGCCGAGTAGGCCACCCGAGACCGAAGCGGCGGGCGGCGTTCGGGGGTGGGCAGA
>NZ_MUND01000722.1 GCF_002154375.1 Streptomyces glaucescens
CCCGGGCGCCCGGGAAGATGTAGCTTCATGGCCCCCGAGTAACCCGCTGCCGGACCGCTCACTCACTGCCGCGCGGGTGCCATGTCCAGTCGGCGGTCGTTCTCGAGCCGGGTGCGTTCTCGAACTGCCTTCGTCCTTGAACCGGGGCGGATGTGTGGAGGGCGGGACACCCCGTCGGGTGTCCCGCCCTCCACACGTCCGCCCGCTCGCCGGGCCTCAGTCCTCGGCGACCAGCGCGGGCGTCGACCGGGTGAGGGTCTTTCCCTGGAAGAACGCCGGGTTGCGCCAGCGCATCGCGAACATGAGCACGACGCCCAGGAGGAGCAGGCCCACGCCGATCACGAACACCGAGCCCATCCCGAGGACCGAGGAGCCGCTGCCGTACGCCGGGTCCCACATGTCGACCAGGGTCTTGGCGAAGACCGCGCTCAGCAGCAGGCCGCCCACCAGCGGGAAGAGACCCTTGAAGAGCAGGTCGCGGCCGGAGCGCAGCACCTCGGCGCGGAAGTACCAGACGCAGGCGAAGGCGGTCAGGGCGTAGTAGAAGCAGATCATCAGGCCGAGCGCGTAGATGGTGTCGACCAGCACGTGCCCGCTGACCAGGGTCATCACCGTGTAGAACACGCCGGTCGCGATGCCCGCCATGACCGTGGCGCGGCCCGGGGTGCGGAATCGCTCGTGGACCTTGGAGTAGGAGGCGGGCAGGGCCTCGTACGTCGACATCGCCAGCACCGTACGGGCCACCGGGATGAACGTGGTCTGCAGGCTCGCCGCGGCGGAGGCGAGGACGGCCACGAAGAGCAGGATGCCCAGCGCCGGACCCATCACCGGGCCGGCCAGCGCGGCGAAGACGTTGTCGGAGGTGTCGGGGTTGGCGAGGCCCAGCCCCTTGTCGCCGGAGCCGACGACCATCTGCGCGGCCACACCGGTGGCCAGGTAGGAGCCGACCAGCACGATCATGGCGACCAGTGCCGCGCGGCCCGGGGTCCTGGTGCTGCCGGTGGTCTCCTCGTTGGCGGTGAGACAGGCGTCCCAGCCCCAGTACATGAAGATCGACAGGGACAGACCGGCGGTGAAGGCGCCGAAGGACTGCACGGCGAACGGATTCAGCCAGGACCAGGAGAAGTCCGCCGAGGTCGGGAAGTCGGCGCTGCCCGCCTTGCCGAAGGCCATCGCCACGAAGACGGCGAGCACCACCAGCTGGAGCCCGACCAGCGCGTACTGGACGCCCTTGGTCGCGGTCATCCCGCGGTAGCTGATCACGGTCGCGAGGGCGACGAGCGCGAGACAGGTGACGATGTGCACCGCCTTGTTCCCGTCGAGCGCCGCCACGTCGTCGCTGCCGGTGATCTCCCCGGCGAGCAGCCAGAAGTACGACGTCGCCACACCGGCCAGGTTGGAGAGCACGATGATCGTGGCGATCACCAGTCCCCAGCCGCACATCCAGCCCACCTTCGGGCCGAACGCCTTCACCGTCCAGGTGAAGGAGGTGCCGCAGTCCGGCATCACCTTGTTCAGCTCGCGGTAGGCGAAAGCGACGAGCAGCATGGGCAGGAACCCCGCGAGGAACACCGCCGGCATCTGCAGACCGACCTCACCGGCGGTGGAGCCCAGGGTCGAGGTCAGGCAGTAGACCGGGGCCACGGTGGAGACGCCGATGACGGCGCTGCCCAGCAGCCCGACGGAGTTCCCGCTCAGGCCTTTGGCACGCATGCCGTCGGCGGGATCCCCGTCGCCTGTGTTTCCGGCCATGGGCCGTACGTCCAGCTGAGTCATGAACAGGACGTTAAGTGCTGCGGTTTCCGCGCCAACGGTGCGTGACATTCAGGGGTGTGAGTCTTCATGATCCAGTCATTCCTGGGTGAGATGCGGCTCACTGCCTGTGTTTCAAAGGCTCTCCGGGGGCATGGAACTTGTCTTCCAAAATTGAACAGTCGACGTTCGATATTCGGTAATCGCAGCCAGGCCCGGAATGCCCGGTTCCAAAGCTTCCAGTGTGATCCGCGCCACACCCCGAGAGTGGCTGATATTCGATGCCCGGTCAAGCGTCGCCGTGCCCTCCATCGCCATACGAAAAACGCATGAGGCATGCTTCAGGGGTGCTAGATTGCACCTCGTGCGGATGACTCTGGAAGAGCGGGTTCGGGCCGCCGTGGCCGCGCTCATGCATGCCACCGGCGAGTCCCAGACGGACATCGCCGCAGCGCTGGGCGTCAGTCAGGCGCAGGTCAGCCGTCGGCAGTCCGGCAGCGCGGCCTGGAGCCTGGCCGACTGCGACGCCGTGGCCGAGCACTTCGGCATCGACGTACTGGACCTCATGGCGGGCCCGACCCGGGCCTTCGAGGCCCTGCCGGAGGAACGCCGCCGACGGCCCGGGCGCCGCGGCGGAACCGCACGGGCGCTACCGGAGCAGGAGGCATCGCGATGACGGACTCGAGGCGATCGACGCGCTCCTCGCCGCCGCCAGGGAAGAGGTGCCGCTGCCGCCCGCGGAGGAGCGGCGGACGCTGCGCGAGGAGCTGCACCTGTCCCGCACGCAGGTGGCGCGGGCGCTGGGCGTGAGCCCGTCGACCGTGGCCGGTTGGGAATCCGGCCGCGACCGAGCGGCGAGGTCCGCGAGAAGTACGCGTACTTCCTGGACGGCGCGCGGACCAGGCTGACGGCCCGCGACACGCCGGCCGGCGCGGCGGAGCCGTCCACCCCCGACCTCCGGGGAACGAGGAGTCGGGCGCGCTCGCGCATGAGGAGCAGGTGCCCGTCCCCGATGCCGCCGTCGGCGGCCGGGACGACGTCGAAGTCCTTCCCGCGCCCCGGCCGTGCGTCCACTGCGGCGCCCCCGCCCGCCATCAGGTCGCCGGATTCCCCCAGCACCTGGACCCGGAGGAGTGCGGTACGGCGGCGGGGGAAGGGCGGGCAGCGAGCCCGGAAGGGGCGACGGGGCAGGCGGAGAGGGCGCCGGAACCGGCCGCGACGCGGTCGTCGCCGAACCCGGTGACACTGGTCCCCGCGGGCCGCCGCACCCGCGCCGAGGACGACGGACCCGACCTGATCGGCCAGGCGGTCGCCGCCGCGCTCGACGCCCCCGGGGGCGACCTGGAGGCGGCCACCGCGGCACTGGTCAGGCGGGCGATCCCGGACGCCATGGCGTTGCTGGACAGCACCCGCAAGGGCGGCCGCTACGACATCGTCGCCCACCTCCGGATCCCGGACGTCCCGCGCAAGCAGACCGCGCGCGGCGCCGACCAGATCTGGGAGGCCCGCCCGAAGTGGACCCGTCCCGGGCTTCCGCCGGGCGCCCACGAGGTCACCGCCCTCGACGTCAACGGGGCCCACCTGTCCGCCCCCAAGACCCACCTCCCCATCGGGCAGCTGCAGCACTCCACCGGTTCCGGCCACGACCGCCGCCGGGCCGGTGTCCATCTGATCACCCCGCCCGTGTGGGAGCACGACGACCGCCTGCCCAATCCGATGGGCAGCCGCGACGAGCCCGGCCCGCTGTGGGTCACCGAACCGACACTGCGGCTGCTGCTGCGCCTGTCGGGGCCCCGGTACGGCCTGTGCGACCCGCCCGAGATCCACGAGTCGTCCACCTCCGGTGCGACGGAGAACCTGCTGGAGAAGTTCCGGGTCGCCCTGAAGGACGCCCGGGACGCGGCGATCGCCGCCGGGGACGAGGTGACGCTGGAGTACGTCAAGGCGATGTACGCGAAGTTCGTCTCGACGATGGGGGAGTCCAACCACAACCGGGAGCTGTACCGCCCCGACTGGATGCACATCATCCGCTCGCAGGCATTGGCGAACCTCTGGATGAAGGCCTACAACGCGTACGACGCCGGTCTCACCGTGGTCCGCGCGATGGGTACCGACGAGCTGCATGTCATCGGTGGCTGGCGGAGCGTCTTCCCGGAGGGCCGGGGCGTCACGGAGGTCAAGGTGAAGGACGTCTACACGGTGGGGCACGAGCCGGAGGCCTGAAGCGGCGGACGGAGACCGGAAGCCCGAGACGGACCCCGTCGTCCAGCCCGACGGATTCCCGGTTAACGGCAGTTTAAATACGGTCATATCCCGCGCGCTCACGTGTACAGATCATGGCTCCCTGTACGCAAGGTTCTCCACGCACCATCGGCATGTCCTCGACATCGACGAAGGAAGCGCTTGTGAGAACGCACCGCACGCCAGGCAGGGTCACCACGCTCGCCCTGGGCGCCACCCTGCTCGCCCTCGTGACCGCCGCCCCCGCCGGGGCCGACGACGCGGGCCTGCCGACGGTCACCCCGACCAGTGAGACCCTTCCCCTCTACGACGACGAGGCGGGCGGCAACTCCGACGCGGACGACCCGGCGATCTGGCGCAACGCGGCCGACCCCGACCGCAGCCTCGTCATCGCGACCGCCAAGGAAGGCGGCCTGCGGGTGTACGACCTCGGCGCCCGCCTGGTGCAGTCG
>NZ_MUND01000723.1:0-3303 GCF_002154375.1 Streptomyces glaucescens
CCGTGCTCGGCGTGGTCGCCGACAAGGAGGCCAAGCTGGGCAACATCGCGTACGAGATGACGCTGTTCGCCAACCGTGCCGGTGCCGCGCTCAGCCCGCAGCTGGTGCTGGAGCTGAAGAACAGCGTCGGCGCGACGCCGGCGGGCTGACCGGGCACCGCCCGGCCGAGAGAGGAAGAGACCACCCATGGCGGACGGCTTCCCGCCGCCCCCGGGCCCGGACGAGCAACCGGATCCGGTCGGCCCCGTCCCCGCCGTACGCCCGTTCCTGGTCACCGCGGGCCGGGTGGCGGGCGCGGGCGAGACCGCGGCCGAGCGGCCGATCCCGGTGGAGACCCAGGTGATCGCCACCGCGGAAGGCCTCGACGCGCTCGGCCGGCTCTCCTTCGAGCGGCACGACATCGTCGCCGTGTGCGCGGTGCCGCAGTCCCTCGCGGAGATCGCGGCCCGGCTGCGGCTGCATCTGAACGTCGTCCGGGTGCTCGCGGAGGATCTGCGGGCAGCCGGGCATCTGGCGGTGCACGTGCCGGACACGGCCGCCACCCATGACGCGTCCGTCCTGCGCAGGGTTATCGATGGCCTGCGGGCCATCCCCGACTCCCGAGGGGTACTCCGTGACACCGACTGAGCCCGTCGCCCGCCACGGCGCCGCCGCACGGACCGCGGCGCGGACCGCCGTACGGCCGCCGCTGCCGGTGAAGATGGTGATCGCGGGTGGTTTCGGGGTGGGCAAGACCACCGCGGTCGGTGCGATCTCCGAGATCGAGCCGCTGACCACCGAGGCGGCCATCACCGAGGTCGCGGCGGGGGTGGACGACCTGAGCCACACCCCGCGCAAGACCACCACGACGGTGGCCATGGACTTCGGCTGCCTGACCATCGATCCGACGCTGAAGCTGTACCTGTTCGGCACGCCCGGGCAGGAGCGGTTCGGGTTCATGTGGGACGACATCGTCGAAGGCGCGGTCGGCGCGCTCGTCATCGTCGACACCCGCCGCCTCGACGACTGCTACGCGGCCGTCGACTACTTCGAGCACCGGGAGATCCCGTTCGCGGTCGCCGTGAACGCCTTCGACGGGCGGGTCGAGCACCCGCTGGACGAGGTGCGCTGGGCGCTGGACGTGGGCGACCACGTCCCGGTCGTCGTGTTCGACGCCCGGGAGCGCGGTTCGGTGCGGGACGCGCTGCTCGTCGTCCTGGAACTGGCGCTGGCACGGGCGGAGGGCTGAGCGGCCCGGGCCCGCGGGGCTTCGGGCCTTCGGGCCTCCTGGCTCAGCCGCTGCGGCGTACGCCCCGCGACACCGCCAGGCGGCCCGCCGCCCAGAACACGCCCAGGGTGGCCAGGGCCAGCGCGGCGACCAGGGTGGCGCCGCCCACGACCTTCTCGTAGTCGCGCTGGTAGAGGCCGTCGACGATGTACCGGCCGAGGCCGCCGAAGCTGACGTACGCGGCGATGGTCGCCGTCGAGACGATCTGGATGGCCGCCGAGCGCAGCCCGCTGAGGATCAGCGGCAGCGCGACCGGGAGTTCGACCCGCAGCAGCACCCCCGCCTCGCTCATGCCCATGCCGCGGGCGGCGTCCACCGGCGCCGGGTCGACCGAGCGCACCGCCTCGTAGGTGGTGACCAGCACGGGCGGTACGGCGAGCACCACCAGCGGGATCATCACGGGCGCGAGACCGAGCCCGAGGATCACGAACATCAGCACCATCAGGCCGAAGCTGGGCAGGGCGCGGGCGGCGGTGGCGATCAGGGCGAGGGTGTTGCCGCCGCGCCCGGTGTGGCCGGTGAGCAGGCCGACCGGCAGTCCGACGGCGGCGGCGATGCCGAGCGCCATCAGCGTGTACTGGACGTGTTCCAGGAGCCGGGTGGGGATGCCGTCGTAGCCGTGCCAGTGGGCGCTGTCACTGAAGAAGGCCTCGACGAAGGTCAGTACGTTCACCGGACGGCACCCTTCGGCATCCAGGGCGTCACCAGCGCCCGCAGCAGGATCAGCGCGGCGTCCACCAGGATGGCGAGGACGGCCGTGCCCACGACGGAGAGCCAGATCAGGCGCGGCTGGTGGTAGATCATGCCACTGTTGAGCAGATTGCCGAGCGCGCCCTGGTTGCCGATCAGCATCCCGACGCTGACCAGGGAGATGCTCGACACCGACGCCACCCGCAGGCCGGCGATGACCGCGGGGGCCGCGATCGGCAACTGCACCTGGAGATAGCGACGCACCGGCCCGAAGCCCATGGCGGTGGCGGCGTCGAGGGTCTCGCGGGGCACCGAGCGGACGCCGTCGACGAGTGCCGGGACGAACACCACGAGGCTGTAGACGGCCAGCGGGATCATCACCGTCAGCTCGCTCAGGCCGGTGTAGTCGATGAGGACGACGAAGAAGGCCAGCGACGGGACGGCGTACAGCACGGTGGTCACCCACAGCACGGGCGGGTACAGCCAGCGCAGCCGCACGCACAGCTGGGCGATGGGCAGCGCCACGAGCAGTCCGGCGAGCACGGGGAGCAGAGCGATGCGCAAGTGCAGGGCGACCAGGCCGAGATAGCTGTTCTGGAGGTCGCTGGGCAGGTCGAAGAGCTCACTCATCGCGCGGCCTTCTGGGCGGCTTCGGCACGCACGGGCTTCGCGTCGTTCGCGTGGGCGCCGCGGATGGCCTCGGCGATGGACTGCTGGGAGACCACTCCGGCCGCCCGGCCCTCGCCGTCCACGGCGACGGCCCAGCCCGTGGGCGACAGGACCGCGCAGTCCAGCGCGGAGCGCAGCGAGTCCGTGCCCGCCGCGAACGGCCGCCCGCACGGCAGCAGTCGCTCCGGCCGCACCTGTCCGGCGGTCAGGTCGTGCGGCTCGGCCCAGCCGAGGGGCTTGCCGTCGACGCCGGTGACCAGGAGGTACGGGGTTCCGGAGGCGGTGCGGGCGGCGATCTGCTCGGCGGTGGCGTCGACGGCGACGATCGGCGTGGTCAGCAGCTCGAGACCGGCGGAGGAGAAGAAGGAGAGCCTGCGGATGCCCCGGTCCGCGCCGAGGAAGTCCTCGACGAACGGGTCCGCGGGGTTCGACAGCAGCTCGGCGGGCGGCGCGAACTGGGCGAGCCGGCCCCCGGTGCGCAGGACGGCGACCATCGTGCCGAGCTTGACGGCCTCGTCGATGTCGTGGGTGACGAAGACGATCGTCTTGCCCAGCTCTTCCTGGAGGCGCAGGAGTTCGTCCTGCAGGCCCTTGCGGACGACGGGGTCGACGGCGGAGAACGGCTCGTCCATGAGCAGCACGGGCGGGTCGGCGGCCAGCGCCCGGGCGACGCCGAC
>NZ_MUND01000723.1:3315-3779 GCF_002154375.1 Streptomyces glaucescens
GAGCTGGTAGGGGTAGCGGCGAGCGAGGGAGGCGTCGAGGCCGACCCGCTCCATCAGCTCCCGGGCGCGGGCGCGGGCCTCGGACTTGCGCCGGCCGAGCAGGCGGGGGACGGTGGCGATGTTGTCGACGATCGTGCGGTGCTGGAAGAGCCCGGCGTGCTGGATGACGTAGCCCATGGAGCGGCGCAGTTCGTTGACGGGCCGCTGCCGGATGTCGGCGCCGTCGAGGAGGATGGTGCCCTCGCTCGGCTCGACCATCCGGTTGATCATGCGCAGGGTCGTCGTCTTGCCGCAGCCCGACGGTCCGACCAGGACCGTGATCGACCGGTCCGGTATCTCCAATGACAGCCGGTCGACCGCCACCGTGCCGTCCGGGTATCGCTTGGTGACTGAATCTATCCGTATCAAAACGCCGAACACCCTTCGGGTTTGGCAGCTGCTGTCCGCTCTCGCCGGGCGGCGGG
>NZ_MUND01000723.1:3798-4009 GCF_002154375.1 Streptomyces glaucescens
GCCTCGACGCAGGCCAGGCGGCTGCCGATGTGCCCGGCGTGCTGGTCGACGGTACGGTCCGGCGGGCAGGTCCGCTCGGCCAGCTCCCGGAGCCCGGCGCGTACCAGGGCGCACTCGTCCAGGAAGGCCGGGATCCCGTCGGGGGCGATGACATCGCCCCGCACGAGCGCGGGGAAGAACCGGGCGCCGAGCCTGCGGATCGCCCGCGATC
>NZ_MUND01000724.1 GCF_002154375.1 Streptomyces glaucescens
GGCCGGGCTGGCAGCCCCGCTGTGGACGTCGACCGCCTGGGGCGGCGTCCGCCTCCCGCCCGACGAACTCCTCCCGCTGTACGGCGGCTACCCCGAGGCGTTCTGGACCGAGTGGGACGGCGGCTGGCCCGAGACCTGCCGCAAGCACTACTTCTTCACCCACCAGCGCGACGACGAGGGCATCGGGGCCGACCTGCGCCCCACCACCGTCCGCGGCGGCGACCCCGCCCCCAATGACCGCTTCCCCTGGGCCACCTGCGAACTCGGCGGCGGCATGGCCGTCGCCTACCACCGGCGGCCCCGCCTCGACGCGGCCGACATCGGCGCGCTCGCCCTGACGAAGATCGGCTGCGGCTCGGTGTGGCAGGGCTACTACATGTTCCACGGCGGGACCAACCCCGCCGGTGAGCTGACCACCCTCCAGGAGTCGCACGCCACCGGCTACCCCAACGACCTGCCCGTGCTGACGTACGACTTCCAGGCCCCGCTCGGCGAATACGGCCAGGTCCGCCCCTCGTACCACGCACTGCGGCTCCAGCACCTGCTGCTGGCCGACTTCGGCGACCGGATCGCGGCGAC
>NZ_MUND01000725.1 GCF_002154375.1 Streptomyces glaucescens
CGCCCCCGCCGCCCGGCCCGGGCTGGGGCGCACCGCCCCCCGGCGGTCCCGGCAACTGGCAGGGCCCGGCCGGCCCCGGGAACTGGCAAGGTCCCGGCCACGGCGGCTGGGGAGCCCCCTGGGGCGGCCCTCCGCCCGCGGCGAAGCCCGGTGTGATCCCGCTCCGTCCGCTCGGCGTCGGCGAGATCCTCGACGGCGCCGTGTCGACCATGCGCACCTACTGGCGCACCGTCCTCGGCATCTCGCTCACCGTCGCCGTCGTCATCGAGATCATCGTCGTCCTGCTCCAGGGCCTGGTGCTGAACGACTACGCGAACACCGACGCCCTCGGCGACCCCAGCGCCACCGTCGACGAGCTGGCCCAGGCCATGAGCGACGCCATGCTGACCTCCGGCGTCCTCTTCGTGATCTCGCTGATCGGCACCGTCGCCGCGACGGCCCTGCTGACGACCGTCACCAGCCGCGCCGTGCTCGGCAAGCCGGTCACCACCGGCGAGGCCTGGCGCGACGCCCGCCCCCAGATCGCCAAGCTGTTCGGCCTGATCTTCCTGCTGCTGCTCATCGCCGTCGGCGTCGCCTTCGCGGGCGCGCTCCCCGGCATCCTCGTGACCCTGGCCGGCGGCGGGGACGGCGGCGTCGCACTCGCCGTCTTCGGCAGCTTCGCCGGTGCCGTCGTCGCCCTGTGGCTGATGATCCGCTTCTCGCTGGCCTCCCCGGCCCTGATGCTGGAGAAGCAGAGCATCACCAAGGCGATGAGCCGGTCCGCGAAGCTGGTGCGCGGCTCCTGGTGGCGGGTCTTCGGCATCCAGCTGCTCGCCACGGTCATCGCGAACATCGTCGCGGCGATCGTCGTCATCCCGTTCACGTTCCTCGCCGCCGCGCTCGGCGGCGACGGCATCGGCGGCTTCGTCGACGGCACCGGCGACTTCGGCTGGACGTTCCTCGTCGTCAGCGGCATCGGCTCGGTGATCGGCTCCATGATCACCTTCCCGATCACGGCCGGCGTCACCGTGCTCCTCTACATCGACCAGCGCATCCGCCGCGAGGCCCTCGACCTCGAACTGGCCCGCGCCGCCGGTGTCCAGGGCTACGGTCCCGCCGCCCCCGGCACCCCCGGGAGCTGATGCGGTGAGCCTGACGGGGGCAGTCCTGTCAGCGGCGCCGGCCCTGCCCCGCGCCGCCGAGACGGCCGTACGGACCTGGTCGCCCAGCGGCGGCCCGGCCGTACGGCCGCCGCACCGCGCCCCGGCCTTCCTGTCGGCGGCCCGCTCCGGCGACGAACCGCCGCTGACCATCCCCCGCGACCCCGCACGGGAGGCGGCCCGGCGCGAACTGTCCAAGCGCATGTACCACGAGGACGACCCCGGCCTCCTCCAGCGCGCCTTCAACGCCTTCTGGGACTGGGTCGGTGACGTCTTCAGCGCCGCCTCCGCCGCCACCCCCGGCGGCATGGCGGGCCTCGTCGTCCTCATCCTCGCCGTCGTGGCCGTCCTCGCCGCGCTGTGGTGGCGCCTGGGCACCCCTCGCCGCCGTCCCGCCTCCACCGCCGCCCTGTTCGACGACCGCCCCCGCAGCGCGGCCGAGCACCGCGCCACCGCGGAGGCGCACGCCGCCCAGGGCCACTGGAACCAGGCCCTCCAGGAACGCATGCGGGCCATCGTCCGCTCCCTGGAGGAACGCGCCCTCCTCGACGCCCGCCCCGGCCGCACCGCCGACGAAGCCGCGGCCGAGGCCGGCCGCGCCCTGCCCTCCCACGCCGACCGGCTGCGCGCCGCCGCCCGCGACTTCGACGACGTCACATACGGCGGCCGGACGGCGATCCAGCCGACGTACCAGCGCATCGCCGACCTCGACCACGACCTGGAACGCACCAAGCCCCAGCTCCCCGCCGGCAGCGACCACACCAAGCCCCACCACACCGGCCAGGGGGCCGCCGGATGACGACCGAGGCCACGCTCCCTGCCACCGAGGTCACCCAACCGGCCACCTCGGCCTCCCCCACCGTCCGCCGGCTGTGGACCCGCGCCCGAGGCGTCGCCCTCGCCGTCGTCCTGCTCCTGGTGGCCGCCGTGGCGATCGCCCTCATCCGCTCCGACGCCCGGCACGGCAACCTCGACCCGCGCTCCGTCGACCCCCGGGGCAGCCGCGCCGTCGCCGAACTCCTCGCCGACCGGGGCGTCTCCACCCGCGTGGTCACCACCCTGGAGGAGGCCCGCGCGGCGGCCGGCCCCGACACCACGCTCCTGGTCGCCGTCCCCGACCTCCTGACAGCCGCTCAGCAGAACCGGCTGCACAGCGCCACCGCCGCAACCGACGGACGCACCGTCCTCGTCGCCGCGGGCAGCCCCTCCGTCGAACGACTCGCCCCCGGAGTCACCGCGGACCCCGCCACCAGCCTGGAGTCGACGCTCGACCCCGACTGCGCCCTGCCCGCCGCCCGCCGCGCCGGTACCGCCGACACGGGCGGCATCCGCTACACCACGACCCACCTCGACGCCGACCAGTGCTACCCCAGCGCGCGCCTGGCCACCCTGGTCCGGGTACCGCACGCCTCCGGGGGCGGCGACACCGTCGTCCTCGGCGCGCCCGACATCCTCCTCAACGAACGCCTCGACGAGCAGGGCAACGCCTCGCTCGCCCTCCAGCTCCTCGGCTCCCGCCCCCATCTGGTCTGGTACCTCCCCTCGCTCTCCGACAGCTCCGCCGACACCGGAGACGACAAGACGCTGCTGGACCTCCTCCCCGCGGGCTGGCTCTGGGGCAGCCTGCAGCTCTTCATCGCCGCGGCCCTCGCCGCCCTGTGGCGGGCACGCCGGCTCGGCCCCCTCGTGCTTGAGAAACTCCCCGTCGCGATCCGCGCCTCGGAAACCGTCGAAGGCCGCGCACGCCTCTACCGCAAGGCGAACGCCCGCGACCGCGCCGCCGCCGCTCTCCGCTCCACCACCCGCGCCCGCCTCGCCCCCCTCGTAGGCGTCCCCGTGGCTCAGGCGCACGCGCCCGAAGCCCTGCTCCCCGCCCTGTCCGCGCACCTCCACGGCGACGGACAGACCCCGCACTCCCTGCTCTTCGGCCCGCCGCCCGGCGACGACACGGCCCTCCTCGCACTCGCCGACCAACTCGACGCCCTCGAAAGAGAGGTACGCCGTCCATGATGGACCCGACCACTGACAACGCCGGGCAGACCGGAGACCCGGGCACCCCCCGAGCCTCCCTCGAAGCCCTGCGCGCCGAGATCGCCAAGGCCGTGGTCGGCCAGGACCCCGCCGTGACCGGCCTCGTCGTCGCCCTCCTCTGCCGCGGACACGTCCTGCTGGAAGGAGTCCCCGGGGTCGCCAAGACGTTGCTCGTCCGTGCCCTCGCATCCGCACTCGAACTCGACACCAAGCGGGTCCAGTTCACCCCCGACCTGATGCCGAGCGATGTCACCGGCTCCCTCGTCTACGACGCCCGCACCGCCGAGTTCTCCTTCCAGCCCGGCCCGGTCTTCACCAACCTCCTCCTCGCCGACGAGATCAACCGCACGCCCCCCAAGACCCAGTCCTCCCTCCTGGAGGCCATGGAGGAGCGCCAGGTCACCGTCGACGGCACCCCCCGCCCGCTCCCCGAGCCGTTCCTGGTCGCCGCGACCCAGAACCCGGTCGAGTACGAGGGCACGTACCCCCTCCCCGAAGCCCAGCTGGACCGCTTCCTCCTCAAACTGACGATCCCGCTCCCCTCCCGCCAGGACGAGATCGACGTCCTCACCCGCCACGCCCAGGGCTTCAACCCGCGCGACCTCCACGCCGCCGGCGTACGCCCCGTCGCCGGCCCCGCCGACCTGGAAGCCGCCCGCGCTGCGGTCGCCAAGACGACCGTCTCCCCCGAGATCACCGCCTACGTCGTCGATCTCTGCCGGGCCACCCGCGAATCGCCGTCCCTCACCCTCGGCGTCTCCCCGCGCGGCGCCACCGCCCTCCTCGCGACCTCCCGCGCCTGGGCCTGGCTCACCGGCCGCGACTACGTCATCCCCGACGACGTGAAGGCCCTGGCGCTGCCCACCCTGCGCCACCGCGTCCAGCTCCGCCCGGAGGCCGAAATGGAAGGCGTGACGGCCGACTCGGTCATCAACGCGATCCTCGCCCACGTCCCCGTGCCCCGCTGATGCCACTCACCGGACGCGCCGCCCTGCTGGCGGCCCTCGGCTCCCTCCCGGTCGGAATCTGGGACCCCAGCTGGACAGGCGTGCTCGCCGTCAACGGCTCCCTGGCCCTCGCCTGCGCCTGCGACTTCGCCCTCGCCGCGCCGGTACGCCGTCTCGGTCTGACCCGCTCCGGCGCCACCTCCGTACGCCTGGGCGACACCGCCGACGTCACCCTCACCGTCAGCAACCCGTCCCGCCGCGCGCTCCGCGCCCAGCTGCGAGACGCATGGCCGCCGAGCAGCTGGCAGCCGGGCACGGAGGTGGCCGCCTCCCGCCACCGCCTGACGGTCCCCGCAGGCGAACGCCGACGCGTCACGACCCGCCTGCGCCCCACCCGCCGCGGCGACCGCCACGCGGACCGGGTCACCATCCGCTCCTACGGCCCACTGGGCCTCTTCGCCCGCCAAGGCAGCCACAAGGTCCCCTGGACCGTCCGCGTCCTGCCCCCCTTCGCCAGCCGCAAGCACCTCCCGTCCAAGCTCGCCCGGCTCCGCGAACTCGACGGCCGCACGAGCGCCCTCATCCGCGGCGAAGGCACCGAGTTCGACAGCCTGCGCGCTTACGTCCCCGGCGACGACACCCGCTCGATCGACTGGCGCGCCACAGCCCGCCAGTCCGCGGTCGCGGTCCGCACCTGGCGCCCTGAACGAGACCGGCACATCCTCCTGGTCCTCGACACCGGCCGCACCTCCGCGGGCCGTGTGGGCGATGCCCCGCGCCTCGACGCCTCCATGGACGCGGCACTCCTCCTGGCGGCTCTCGCTTCCCGGGCCGGCGACCGCGTCGATCTCCTCGCCTACGACCGGGCGGTACGCGCACTGGTCCAGGGCCGTACGGCGAACGACGTGCTCCCGGCCCTGGTCGACGCCATGGCGCCCCTGGAACCCGTACTCGTCGAAACGGACGCCCGAGGCCTCACGGCAACAGCACTCCGTACGGCCCCTCGCCGTTCCCTGATCGTCCTGCTGACCACTTTGGACGCGGCCCCGATGGAAGAGGGCATGCTCCCCGTCCTGGCTCAACTGACCCAACGCCACACCGTCCTCGTGGCATCGGTGGCGGACCCCCGGATCGCCGGCATGGCAAGGGCCCGGGGAAACCTTGAGTCCGTCTACGAAGCCGCTGCCGCGGCCCAAGCCCAATCGGAACGCGACCGCATCGCCGAACAACTCCGCCGTCACGCCGTCACAGTCGTCGACGCGACGCCGGACAACCTGGCTCCAGCACTCGCGGACGCCTATCTGGCCCTCAAGACAGCAGGTCGCCTGTGAGGCACCTACGGCACAGAGGGCCCCGTTTCCGGGGCCCTCTGTGCATCGCTTCCTGCGCCGAAAAACAGAAAACCCCCGCATCTTCCGATGCGGGGGTTTTCCCAATATTTGTTCGGCGGCGTCCTACTCTCCCACAGGGTCCCCCCTGCAGTACCATCGGCGCTGTAAGGCTTAGCTTCCGGGTTCGGAATGTAACCGGGCGTTTCCCTCACGCTATGACCACC
>NZ_MUND01000726.1:0-9236 GCF_002154375.1 Streptomyces glaucescens
CCGACGGCGGCGAGCAGCCCGACGACGGAATAGGACTGGAAGTAGTCCGCCGCGACGACCACAGCCGGTTCGACGGTCGGTTCCCGCACGTCCGTCCCCTCGCTCCCTGAAACTCGACGTGACCTCGACGTTCTTCGAACAACTTAGAACAGAATCGCTGAACCTTCCGCGTCCTGTTCGAACCGCGTTCGAACCCGAGTGATCTGTACGCAGGCGAGTCTAGGGCCTGTTAAAGAGGCGGTAAGCAGCCCGTCACACGTTGAGATGCGGGGGTGGGGTTTTCCCCCGCCCGGGCTCGGCGGCGCACCTCATGGCGCGGCGGCACGCGGCCAGGCACGCTGACCCGTATGACCGAACACTTCCCGCCCGCCGGCCCGGTGCAGGCGGCGTCACCCGGCGACGGCGACGACCACCGCCCGCCACCGCCGCGTCTCGCCTACGACGTTCACACCTGGAAGGAGATAGCGCATCTCCTGGCCAATCTGCCGATGTCCCTGCTGGGCTTCGTCTACGTGGTCACGGCGCTGTCCACCAGCGCCTTCCTGACCGTCACGGTGATCGGGTTCCCGCTCCTCGCGGCCGGCCTGCTGGGCGCGCGGCAGCTCGGCAAGCTGGAGCGGGCACGGGCCCGGGCGCTGCTGGGGGTGCGGATCGACGAGCCGAGCCCGGTGCCGCGGCGCGCGCGCCGGAGCGGCGACGAGGGCTTCTTCCCGCACCTGTGGATGACGCTGAAGGACCCGGTCAGCTGGCGGACCGTCCTCTACGAGGTCATCCGGCTGCCCTGGGGAGTCCTCACCTTCACGATCGCGCTGACCTCGCTGTTCGTGGCGTGGCCGGTGCTGCCGTTCATCGCGCGGGGCCTCACCAACGCCGACCGGGCGATGGTGCGCGGGCTGCTGTCGCCCTCCGACGAACTGGAGCGGCGTATCGCCGAACTGGAGTCCGACCGGGGGGTCGTGGTGGACACGGCCGCGGCCGATCTGCGGCGCATCGAACGCGATCTGCACGACGGCGCCCAGGCCCGGCTGGTCGCCCTGGCCATGGACCTGGGCCTGGCCAAGGAGAAGCTGGCGCGGGATCCGCAGGCGGCGGCGCGGATGGTGGACGAGGCGCACGGTGAGGTGAAGACGGCGCTCCAGGAGCTGCGGGACCTGGCGCGCGGCATCCACCCGGCGGTCCTCACCGACCGCGGCCTGGACGCGGCGCTCTCCGCGGTCGCCTCGCGCTGCGCGGTGCCGGTGCGGGTGGAGGTCGACCTGGCGTCGCGGCCGGCGCCGGCCATCGAGGGCATCGCCTACTTCACCGTCTCCGAGCTGCTGCAGAACGTCAGCAAGCACAGCGGGGCGCGGTCGGCCTCCGTGGACGTGTGGCGGTCGGAGAACCGGCTGATGCTCCAGGTCGTGGACGACGGGGTGGGCGGTGCCGACGCGCGTGCCGGGTCGGGGCTGGCGGGCCTCGCGGAGCGCCTCGACGCGGTGGACGGCATCCTGGTCGTGGACTCCCCGGCCGGCGGCCCCACCCGGATCACGGCCGAACTGCCCTGGCGCGGATAGCGGACGTCTGGCACCGCCGGCGGACGCCTGGCGCGAACGGCGGACGGACCGGCCTGCCGCAAGACCTGCCTAAACCTGTCAGCTCCGCCACCGTCCGCCCCGATTGCTGGGATGCTGGTCCCGTACAGATCGCGGCGGGTCGGCTGGGGGCCAAGGGCGTGGAGGACAGGGTGCGGGTGGTCATCGCCGAGGATTCGGTGTTGCTCAGGGAGGGGCTCACCCGGTTGCTGACCGACCGTGGGCACGAGGTCGTGGCCGGGGTCGCGGACGCGGAAGCGCTGATCAAGACCATGGCCGAGCTGGCCGCCGAGGACGCGTTGCCCGATGTGGTCGTCGCCGATGTGCGGATGCCGCCGACCCACACCGACGAGGGCGTGCGCGCGGCCGTGCAGCTGCGCAAGGCGCATCCGGGGCTCGGTGTGCTGGTGCTGTCGCAGTACGTGGAGGAGCGCTACGCCACCGAGCTGCTGGCCGGATCCAGCCGGGGGGTCGGGTATCTGCTGAAGGACCGGGTAGCCGAGGTCCGTGAGTTCGTGGACGCGGTGGTGCGGGTGGCCCGGGGCGGTACGGCGCTGGACCCGGAGGTCGTCGCCCAGCTGCTCGGCCGCAGCCGTAAGCAGGACGTGCTCGCGGGGCTCACGCCGAGGGAGCGCGAGGTGCTGGGACTGATGGCGGAGGGGCGGACGAACTCGGCCATCGCGCGGCAGCTCGTGGTGAGCGACGGTGCGGTGGAGAAGCACGTCAGCAACATCTTCCTGAAGCTCGGCCTGTCCCCGAGCGAGGGCGACCACCGGCGGGTCCTCGCCGTTTTGACGTATCTGAATTCCTAATTCTCACGCCTGGTGGGGGGCGGTGGCGGTCAGGTGCCAGGCAGGCGTCCGGACGGGTCGTACGGCTGTACGCGCCGGTGGTCTTCGTGCGCATTACCGAAGGCGCGAACCCTTGGCGGTCGTAGGGTTGATCCTGGGAACGCCTGCGGAAGGCCGCTCCCCGACAGCCGCCTCGAGGGAGGTCCAGTTCAGTGACGAGCCAGGTCAGTAGCCCAGCGGAGCAGGCCGACGGAGCCGTGGTCGGAGAGCAGCGCAAACCGGCGGGGACGAAGGACGTCCGCCGGCTCGACCGAGTGATCATCAGGTTCGCGGGGGACTCGGGTGACGGCATGCAGCTCACCGGTGACCGCTTCACCTCCGAGACCGCGTCCTTCGGCAACGACCTGTCGACGCTGCCGAACTTCCCGGCCGAGATCCGGGCGCCCGCCGGCACCCTTCCCGGTGTCTCCTCCTTCCAGCTGCACTTCGCCGACCACGACATCCTGACCCCGGGCGACGCGCCGAACGTGCTGGTCGCGATGAACCCGGCGGCCCTGAAGGCCAACGTGGGCGATCTGCCGCGCGGCGCGGAGATCATCGTCAACACGGACGAGTTCACCAAACGGGCGATGCAGAAGGTGGGGTACGCAACCAGCCCGCTGGAGGACGGCTCGCTGGACGGCTACAGCCTGCACCCCGTGCCGCTGACCACACTCACCGTGGAGGCCCTGAAGGACTTCGACCTCACCCGAAAGGAGGCAGAGCGCAGCAAGAACATGTTCGCGCTCGGGCTCCTGTCGTGGATGTACCACCGGCCGACCGAGGGCACCGAGCGGTTCCTGCGGAGCAAGTTCGCGAAGAAACCGGACATCGCCGAGGCCAACATCGCCGCCTTCCGCGCGGGCTGGAACTTCGGCGAGACCACCGAGGACTTCGCGGTCTCCTACGAGGTGGCACCGGCCGCACAGGCCTTCCCGGTGGGCACCTACCGCAACATCTCCGGGAACCTGGCCCTGTCGTACGGCCTGATCGCCGCCTCCCGGCAGGCGGATCTGCCGCTGTTCCTCGGCTCGTACCCGATCACCCCGGCCTCCGACATCCTGCACGAGCTGAGCAAGCACAAGAACTTCGGGGTGCGCACCTTCCAGGCCGAGGACGAGATCGCCGGGATCGGCGCCGCGCTGGGCGCCGCCTTCGGCGGCTCACTGGCGGTGACCACGACGAGCGGCCCCGGTGTGGCGCTGAAGTCGGAGACGATCGGGCTCGCCGTCTCGCTGGAGCTGCCGCTGCTGGTCGTGGACATCCAGCGCGGCGGCCCGTCCACCGGTCTGCCCACCAAGACCGAGCAGGCCGATCTGCTCCAGGCGATGTACGGCCGCAACGGCGAGGCGCCGGTCCCGGTGGTCGCGCCGCGCACCCCGGCGGACTGCTTCGACGCCGCCCTGGAGGCCGCGCGGATCGCGCTGACCTACCGCACCCCGGTCTTCCTGCTCTCCGACGGCTATCTGGCCAACGGTTCCGAGCCGTGGCGGATCCCGGAGCCGGACGAGCTGCCGGACCTCCAGGTGCAGTTCGCCCAGGGACCCAACCACACCCTGGAGGACGGCAGCGAGGCTTTCTGGCCGTACAAGCGCGACCCGCGGACCCTGGCCCGGCCGTGGGCGGTGCCCGGCACCCCGGGTCTGGAGCACCGGATCGGCGGCATCGAGAAGCAGGACGGCACGGGCAACATCTCCTACGACCCGGCCAACCACGACTTCATGGTCCGCATCCGGCAGGCCAAGGTCGACGGGATCGACGTCCCGGACCTGGCGGTCGACGACCAGGACGGAGCCCGCACCCTCGTCCTCGGCTGGGGGTCGACGTACGGTCCGATCACCGCCGCGGTGCGCCGGATCCGCAAGGAGGGCGGCCGGATCGCGCAGGCCCATCTGCGCCACCTCAACCCGTTCCCGCGCAACCTCGGCGCCGTGCTGAAGGCGTACGACAAGGTCGTCGTCCCCGAGATGAACCTCGGCCAGCTCGCCACCCTCATCCGGGCGAAGTACCTGGTCGACGCGCGCCCGTACAACCAGGTCAACGGTATGCCGTTCAAGGCCGAACAGCTGGCCCACGCCCTGAAGGAGGCCATCGATGACTGAGGCACTGCAGCTGGTCCCCAAGGCCGAGGCCAAGCAATCCATGAAGGACTTCAAGTCCGACCAGGAAGTGCGCTGGTGCCCCGGGTGCGGTGACTACGCGATCCTCGCCGCCGTGCAGGGCTTCATGCCCGAGCTGGGCCTGGCGCGCGAGAACATCGTCTTCGTCTCCGGCATCGGCTGCTCCTCCCGCTTCCCGTACTACATGAACACCTACGGGATGCACTCCATCCACGGCCGGGCCCCGGCAATCGCCACGGGCCTCGCCGCGAGCAGGCGCGACCTGAGCGTGTGGGTGGTCACCGGTGACGGCGACGCGCTGTCCATCGGCGGCAACCACCTCATCCACGCCCTGCGGCGCAACGTCAACCTCAAGATCCTGCTGTTCAACAACCGGATCTACGGCCTCACGAAGGGCCAGTACAGTCCGACCTCCGAGGTCGGCAAGATCACCAAGTCGACGCCGATGGGCTCGCTGGACGCGCCGTTCAACCCGGTGTCGCTGGCGCTGGGCGCGGAGGCCTCCTTCGTGGCCCGTACGGTCGACTCCGACCGCAAGCACCTCACCGAGGTGCTGCGCCAGGCCGCCGCCCACCAGGGCACCGCCCTGATCGAGATCTACCAGAACTGCAACATCTTCAACGACGGCGCCTTCGACGTCCTGAAGGACAAGCAGCAGGCGCAGGAGGCGGTGATCCGCCTGGAGCACGGGCAGCCGGTCCGCTTCGGCGGCGAGCTGTCCAAGGGGGTCGTACGGGACCCGGCCACCGGCGATCTGAAGGTGGTCACGGTGACCCCGGAGAACGAGGCGGACGTGCTCGTCCACGACGCGCACGCCGCTTCCCCGACCACGGCGTTCGCGCTGTCCCGGCTGGCCGACCCCGACACCCTGCGCAACACCCCGATCGGTGTCTTCCGCGCGGTGGAGCGTCCGGTCTACGACACGCTGATGTCCGACCAGCTGGACGCGGCCGTCGAGCGGAAGGGCAAGGGTGATCTGGCCGCACTGCTGGCCGGCGGGGACACCTGGACGGTCGTCGGCTGAGCCGCGTACGCGTACGTCGGCCTGAGGCCCGGGCTCCGGCCCGGGCCTCGTCGTATGCCCGGGGCCGGACGCGGGGCTCGCCGGAGGTCAGTGTCGGGGCGGGCCTCGTCGTGCGCCCTGGGGTCAGGCGCGGGCCTCGTCGTAGGCGCGGCGGGCCCGTTCCACCTCGGCCATCCGCCGCTCGGTCCATCCCGCCAGTGCCTGGACCTGCTCGGCGGCCTCACGGCCCAGCGCGGTGAGGGAGTAGTCGACGCGCGGCGGGATGACCGGCTTGGCGTCGCGGTGGACCAGGCCGTCGCGCTCCAGGGTCTGCAGGGTCTGGGCGAGCATCTTCTCGCTGACCCGGCCGATCGCCCGGCGCAGCTCGCTGAACCGGTGCGGGCGTTCCAGGAGCCGGATCAGCACCAGGACGCCCCAGCGACTGGTGACGTGCTCCAGCACCAGCCGGTAGGGGCACATCGCCTCGCCGTCGATCCGCCAGTCACTTACTGCCATACCAGTACCTTACTTCAAGGTGGGTACTTTCGGATAGTTAGCGCTCCCCTTAGGGTCAGTGCCACAAGCAACCCACGAGGAGTTCCGCATCATGAGCATCGTCGTCACCGGAGCCACCGGAAAGCTCGGCCGCCACGTCGTCGAGCAGCTGCTGGAGAAGGTCCCCGCCGAAGAGATCACCGCGGTCGTGCGGGACGGGGCCAGGGCCGCCGACCTCGCGGCACGCGGCGTACGGCTGGCGGTCGCGGACTACAACGCGCCCGAGACCTTCGACGGCCTCCTCTCCGCCGGCGACAAGGTGCTGCTGATCTCCGGCAACGAGTTCGACAAGGGCCGCCCCGCCCAGCACAAGGTCGTCATCGACGCCGCCAGTGCGGCCGGTGTCGCCCTGCTCGCCTACACCAGCGCCCCCGGAAGCCTGGGCGCCGCGCTCGCCGACGACCACCGCGCCACCGAGGAGATCCTGCTGGCCTCCGGCGTGCCCTACACGCTGCTGCGCAACGGCTGGTACTTCGAGAACTACACCGAGAACCTCGCCCCGGTGCTGGCCCACGAGGCCGTCGTCCAGGCCGCGGGCGCCGGCCGTGTCTCCGCCGCCTCCCGCGCCGACTACGCCGCCGCCGCGGTCGCGGTGCTGACCGGCGAGGGCCACGAGAACCAGACGTACGAACTGGGCGGCGACACGTCGTTCGGCTTCGCGGAGTACGCCGCCGAGCTGAGCCGGCAGACCGGCAAGGAGATCGTCTACAACGCCGTCTCGGCGGAGGAGTACACCGCCATCCTGACCGGCGCCGGGCTGCCCGAACCGCTCGCCGCCGTCTTCGCCGGGGTGGACGTCTCCATCGAGAAGGGCGAGCTGGAGATCACCACCGGCGACCTCTCCCGCCTGACCGGCCGCCCGACCACCCCGCTCGCCGAGGCCGTCGCGGCGGCACTCGCGGGCTAAACCTACGACCTGCGAATCTGTCATGACCGTATGGCGATACGGACATGACAGGCGAGGGGGCCGGGCGCTACCTTCGTGCAGTCGAGGCGGATGCGGCGGACGCACCAAGGAGGAACCGTGGCCGAGAAGTCCAGGGCAGAGCAGCGCATAGGCCTGCTGAACGGCTTCGCGGCGTACGGCATGTGGGGGCTGTTCCCCCTCTACTTCCCCCTCCTCAAGCCCGCCGGGGCGTCCGAGGTCCTCGCCCACCGGATGGTGTGGTCCCTCGTCGTCGTCGCCGCCGTACTGCTCGTGCTGCGACGCTGGCGGTGGGCCGGTGAACTGCTGAAGCAGCCCCGCCGGCTCGCGCTCATCGCGGGCGCCGCGGCCGTCATCGCCGTCAACTGGGGCGTCTACATCTGGGCCGTGAACAACGACCGGGTCGTCGAGGCGTCCCTCGGCTACTTCATCAACCCGCTCGTCACCATCGCCCTGGGCGTGCTGCTGCTGAAGGAACGGCTGCGGCCCGTGCAGTGGGCGGCGGTCGGCATCGGCCTCGTGGCGGTCCTCGTCCTGGCCATCGGCTACGGCCGCCCGCCGTGGATCTCCCTCGTCCTCGCCTTCTCCTTCGGCACGTACGGCCTGATCAAGAAGAAGGTCAACCTCGGCGGCCTGGAGTCGCTGGCCGCCGAGACCGCGATCCAGTTCCTGCCCGCCGCCGGCTACCTGCTGTGGCTGGCCTCGCAGGGCGACTCCACCTTCACCAGCGAGGGCCCGGGACACGCGGCACTGCTCGCCGCGACCGGCATCGTCACCGCGCTGCCGCTGGTCTGCTTCGGCGCGGCGGCGATCCGCGTCCCGCTGTCCACCATCGGCCTCCTCCAGTACCTGGCCCCGGTGTTCCAGTTCCTGATCGGCGTCCTCTACTTCGCGGAGGCCATGCCGCCCGAGCGCTGGGCCGGCTTCGCCCTGGTCTGGCTGGCGCTCTCCCTGCTCACCTGGAACGCCCTGCGCACCGCCCGCCGCACGGCCCGCTCCCTCCGGGCCACCGCCGAGGCCCGCAGCTCCGCCGCCGCCACCGCCGCTGACGTCGAGGCCGACGTCGCTGCCGCCGCCGATGTCGATGTCGATGTCGATGTCGCACGGAACGCCGAGACCGTGCCGGCGGCACCCGTCGACACCAAGCCGTAGCCGACGGGCGACGGTCACGGGGCGGGTGGCCGGTTCCGGGAGTGAGGGTCGGTTCCCTCTTGTAACCGGCCCCGGGCTGATGCAGTATCGGCCGACATGGAAGCAGCCGCGTCTTCGCCCCCGAGTCACTGCGCCATCGCCGGTCACGACGACCACGACGACCCCTTCCAGTGGGACACCCGGGAGGGCTGCGAAGTCCGGCAGATCCTCGACCGGATCGCCGACAAATGGTCACTGCTCGTCATCGCCCTGCTGGAGAACCGGCGGCTGCGCTTCACCGAACTGCGGCGGGAGATCGACGGGGTGAGCCAGCGCATGCTGACCGTCACCCTGCGCCAGCTGGAGCGCGACGGCCTGGTCCGGCGCACCGTCCACCCGGTGGTGCCGCCCTGCGTCGAGTACGAACTCACCCCGCTCGGCGGCACCCTGCACGCCACCATCCGCTCCCTGGTGAGCTGGACGGAGGCGCACCAGCAGGAGATCGCCGCCGCCCGCGCCGCCTACGACGCCCGCGCGGCAGCGGCGGTGGACGCCTGCCCACCGGAACGGCCCTGCTCGGGTGCGGTGGTCACGGGCCGTTGTCAGTGCCCCCGCCTATAACTGATGGCATGACAGAGGAATCGGCGTCCGCGCCCGTCCCCGTGCACTGGAAGCTCGTCATCGACGCCCACGACCCGCATGGCCAGGCCGACTTCTGGGCCGCCGCGCTCGGCTACCTGGCCGAGGACAACAGCGCGCTGGTCCGGCGCCTGCTGGACGCCGGCGCGCTGCCCGCCGCGGCCACCGTGGACTTCCACGGCCGCCCCGCCTTCCGCGATCTGATCGCCGTACGCCACCCCGGCGATCCGTACGACGCGGACACCGGCACCGGCCTCGGCCGGCGGCTGCTGTTCCAGCGCGTGCCCGAGCCGAAGACCGTCAAGAACCGGCTCCACCTGGACCTGCACCCGGGCGAGGGCCGCCGCGACGCCGAGGTGGAGCGGCTGAGAACGCTGGGCGCGAGCGTGCTGCGGGAGGTGGCGGAGCAGGGCGGCTCGTGGGTGGTGATGGCGGACCCGGAGGGCAACGAGTTCTGCGTGC
>NZ_MUND01000726.1:9243-9511 GCF_002154375.1 Streptomyces glaucescens
CTGGCCGAGCAGCGGGTCGCGTACGGCGCGCCAGGCCGTCGCCGCGCTCCGCACATTGCCGTACGCCGCCTCCGCGTCGCCCGTACGGCGCCGGGCGTGCACCAGGTCGACCGAGAGCCGGAAGGCCCGGAGCGGGTCACCGCCCAGGTAGGCGACGTAGGCGGCCAGTTCACCCAGACGCAGTACCTCCGGGTGGTCCGGACCCAGCATGGCCGCACCGTCGCCCAGGGCCTGCACGGCGAGCGCGGAGGCGGCGTCGATGCGTCCC
>NZ_MUND01000727.1 GCF_002154375.1 Streptomyces glaucescens
GCCCCATACCGCGCCCACCAGCACGGTCATGCCGAGGTGTGCGCGCAGCTCCAGCCCGGCGCCGAAGGCGTCGATCCCGAGCACCGGCAGCGAGACGTTCAGCGAGACCTCCGTCAGCGGCGCCGACAGGGCACCGCGAGCGCGGTCGCCACGCGCAGCCGCAGCGCGCACCGCCCCGCGAAGCCCACCGCCCCCGGATGCCGTGCCCGGCCACCGGAGGGCGCGTCCACCGGCGTACGCGCCGCCTGCACCACACCCGCGAGCAGCAGAGCCAGCCCCGCCGCCACCGCCGGCAGCCGCACGTGTCCGTCCAGCTCCGCGAGCCGTCCGAGGGCGACCGGCCGGCCCGAGTCCACGAGGAGGTCGTCGAGCGGGGCGGGCAGGAACCGGGCGGGCGCCCCCCCCAGGCCTCGCCGTCCCAGGGCACGAACAAGCCGGCCGACAGCTCCAGCTCCACACCGTTCGGTGCCCCGAGTGATGCGGCCCTCCGCGATCCGCCGGGGGTGGTCGTCGCCGATCGCCGCGTACGCCGCCGCGGCGCATCCCGCCGCCACGCGGCCAGCAGCCCCGTGACGAGCGCCGACGCGGCGGGCCGGACCATCCGGTGCGCGGCCTGCCAGCCGGGCGGCAGGGGAGTGCGGCGCGAGGCGAGCAGCGCGACGATCAGCACCCCGGCCGCCCAAGCCGCACCTCCCCAGCAGCGTCGGCCCGGTGTCGACGCCGACCCCGACCGCCGCTTCGGCGTCGACGAGGTCACCGAGCCGATCGGGCAGGACCCCTCCGAGCCCTCCGACCCCTCCGAGCCCCGCGAGGCCGCCGAGATCCCTCAGGTCCCCGAGTCCCGGGATCCCGATGCCGTCCGCGCCGGGCTCCGGAGTCGCCGGGCAGGTCGTCGAGTCCCAGCGCGCCCCCGTCGAGGGTGATGACGCCGTGCCCGCCCAGGCCGCCCGCCCAGCGTCGCCACGAACAGCGCGGTCACCGCCCCCGCGCGGGAGAGGAGTTCGGCGGCGGAGACGACAACTCCGGCCGCCCGCAACGACCGTAGGGAGAACCAGGGCAAAAGGATCGCACCGACCGGGCTCACGCCCAATGGCGTGATATCGATGGCGGTCGCGGCCTCCTCGCCCTCCAGGCCGGACACGGACACATCGCCGGACGGCGTGCCCGAACCACCCGCCCCGAGTGTCACCACCGTCGCGGTCATCGGCCCCAGCGAACCCGCGGCATCGGCCTCCAGCAGCCGCAGCCCGAGCGCGGCCGTCCCCGCCATCCCATCAATGCTCAGCTCACAGCGGCGATCGCGGACATCAGCACATCCACCCGGGGCGCCCGCGTGCCGTACCGCGCGGCCTCGACGCCCAGGGCAGCCCCTGATCCGCGGTGCGGCGCGACTGCCGCGCTTGTCCCCCTCGCGGGGGATTACCACTCTCCGGGCAGGTTTCGACCCCGTCAACGACAGCGCTTCCATGCGCCCGTGCGCGGTCTTCACAAGGCCCGACTTTCGGTCAGGGGGCCGCTCCTGAAATAGTTCCCCCCGATGTTCGACATCCCTAGACTCCCCGCGACGGGGGTAACTCGGGGGACAACTCAGTGGGGCATGGAGTGCCGGAACTCGTACTGGAATCAAACGGACGGACCTTGACGCTCGATGCGTCCAGGTCCTACACACTCGGACGCGATCCCCAAGGGGATCTCGTGTTCGACGACGCCAGGGTCTCCTGGCGGCACGCCACGGTCAGCTTCAACGGCCGCAGTTGGGTCATCGAGGACCATGGCAGCACCAACGGCACGTTCGTGCAGGGCCAGCGGATCCACCACCTGGAGATCGGCGCCGGCTCGGCGGTGCACCTGGGCAACGCGACCGACGGACCGCTGGTGACGCTGTCCGGCGCCGCGCAGGCCGCCGTCACGCCGCAGGCCCAGCCCCAGCAGCAGCCGTACGCCGCGCAGGGCGCCGGCGCCGGATGGGCGCAGCAGCCGCAGGCCGCCCAGCCGCAGGCTCCGCAGCAGCAGGCCCCGCAGGCCGGCTGGCAGCAGCCGCAGCAGCCCGCCGCGCAGGTGCCGCCGCAGCAGCCCGCGGCGCACATCCCGCCGCAGCACCAGGCCCCGGCGGACCACTTCGCGCAGAAGGTGCCCGGCGGTGCCGCGGGGGCGCCGCCGGCCCACGGCGACCGCAGCCCCACCACGTTCCACCAGTTCTCGCTCGGCCGCGTCATGCGGATCGGCCGTGCCCTGGAGAACGACCTGGTCGTCTCCGACCTCCAGGTCTCGCGGCACCACGCGGAGTTCCACGCGACGCCCGACGGCCGCATGGAGATCCGCGACCTGGGGTCGCACAACGGCACGTACGTCAACGGCCAGCCGATCGCCAAGGGCGGCTCGCAGCTGCTCGGCCCGGCCGACATCGTGGGCGTCGGCCACTCGACGTTCCGGATCGTCGGCGACCGCCTCGAGGAGTTCGTCGACACCGGTGAGGTCTCCTTCTCCGCCCGCCACCTGACCGTCACGGTCGACGGCGGCAAGCAGATCCTCAAGGACGTCTCGTTCGGCGTCCCGGAGAAGTCGCTGATCGCGGTCATCGGCCCGTCCGGTTCCGGCAAGTCGACCCTGCTGAAGGCGCTCACCGGGTACCGCCCCGCCAACCAGGGCGAGGTGCTGTACGACAATCGGAACCTCTACAAGCAGTTCGCCGAGCTGCGCCAGCGCATCGGTCTGGTCCCGCAGGACGACATCCTGCACAAGGAGCTGACCGTCAAGAAGGCCCTCAAGTACGCGGCCAAGCTGCGCTTCCCCGCCGACACCACCGGCGCCGAGCGCGAGGCCCGCATCGACGAGGTGCTGCGCGAGCTGAAGCTCGACATCCACAAGGACAAGAAGGTCACCTCGCTCTCCGGCGGCCAGCGCAAGCGCGTCTCGGTCGCCCTGGAGCTGCTGACCAAGCCGTCGCTGATCTTCCTGGACGAGCCGACCTCCGGCCTCGACCCGGGCATGGACCGCGATGTCATGCAGCTGCTGCGCGGCCTCGCCGACGACGGCCGCACGGTCCTCGTCGTCACCCACTCGGTGGCCGAGCTGGCCCTGTGCGACAAGCTCCTGGTGATGGCGCCCGGCGGCTCCGTGGCGTACTTCGGCCCGCCCGAGGAGGCGCTGAACTTCTTCGGCTACGACACCTGGGCCGACGTCTTCTCCGCCTTCGAGAACTACCGCGACTACGACTGGGCGGGCCGCTGGAAGGGCTCGCAGCACTACCAGATGTACGCCGCGGACATCGACGCCGTCGCCCCGCAGCCCGTCCAGATGCAGCCGATGCAGGCCATCCGGCCGCCGAAGCCGCAGGGCTGGATGTCCCAGTTCATCACCCTGGTGCGCCGCTACGTATCGGTGATCGTCTCCGACAAGGGCTTCCTGGCCCTGATGGTGATCCTGCCGGCCGTCCTCGGCGCGGTGAGCCTGCTCATCAAGCCGGACCAGGGCCTGCTGCCCAACGTCAACGCGCAGACGGGCCGGATCATCCCGAACGGCACGGCCACCACCGTCCTGCTGATCCTCGCCGTCGGCGCCTGCTTCGCCGGCGCGGCCAACTCCGTCCGTGAGCTGATCAAGGAACGGGTCATCTACGAGCGGGAGCGCGCCACCGGCCTGTCCCGCTCGGCGTACCTGATGTCCAAGGTGTTCGTGCTCGGCGTGATCACGGTGCTCCAGGGCCTGCTGGTGGGCGTGATCGGCTTCGCCAGCCGGGAGATCCCCGAGGAGGGCCTGATCCTCGGCGGCGCCACCCTCATCGAGCTGTCCCTGCCGATCATGGCCCTGGGCTTCACTTCGATGATGTTCGGCCTGATCATCTCCTCGCTGGTGAAGACGGCCGAGAAGACGATGCCGCTGCTGGTGATGTTCGCGATCATCCAGGTCGTCTTCACCGGCTGCCTCTTCGCCCTGAACGGCACGGTCGGCGTCAACCAGTTCTCGTATCTGATGCCGTCGCGCTGGGCGGTCGCCGCCGCGGGCGCCACGCTGGACTTCAACAAGATCAGCCCGCCCGAGGAGGGTGCCGATACCGACCCGCTGTGGGAGCACAGCCTGGGCACCTGGGGTCTGGACATGGCGGCCCTGATCGCGCTCGGCGTGGTCTGCGGCTTCTTCGTGGCACGCTTCCTGCGCCGCCACGAGCCCGAGGTCATGCGCAAGTAGGCGCGTCGTACGACGTCGAAGGGCGGCACCCCGTCAGGAGGGTGCCGCCCTTCGGCGCTACCGAGGCCCGCGCCGGCCTCAGTACGCGCTGTTGACGTTGTCCATCGAGCCGTAGCGGTCGGCCGCGTAGTTGCAGGCGGCGGTGATGTTGGCGACCGGGTCGTAGATGTCCCAGGACGTGCCGGGGACGTGGTAGGCCTGGAAGGTCGGCGGGATGACCTGGAGCAGGCCCTTCGACGGAATGCCGTTCTGGGCGTTGATGTCCCAGTTGTTGATGGCCATCGGGTTGCCCGAGGACTCCCGCATGATGTTGCGGTGGATGCCGCTGTAGGAGCCGGGGATGCCGTGCTTCTTCATGATCGCGAGCGACTCGCGGATCCATCCGTCGAGGGTGTTCGGGTACGTCTTGGCGGCGGCCGGCTGGACGGCGACGCGCTTCGTGGTCCGGCTCGCGGCGGCCTGCGCGGCACGCTCCCGCGCCGCCTCCTTCGCGGCCTGCTCCTGCGCGGCCTGCTCCTCGGCGGCCTGCGCGGCGGCCTTCTTGACGGCCTGCGCGGCGGCCTCGGCGGCGGCCTTCTCCTTGGCCTCGGCCGCGGCCTTCAGCTTCGCGGCGGCGTCGGCGGCGGCCTTCCGCTTCGCCTCGATCGACTCCACCTTCACGCTCGCGCCGGCGAGCTGGTCGGTGACGGTGCCCTTGACGTCCTTGATCTGCTCGGAGCTGTAGGCCACCGCGGCCGTGGAACCGGCCTCGGTCGTGGTCGTGCTGCCGCCGGCCGGGACGAGCGAGAACGCGAGGGTGGCGGCGCCGAGGGCGGCGACACCGGTGAGCGCGATCTTGTGCGTCCTGGTCGGCACGCGACTGTGACCGGGGTTCTGGGTGTTCTTGGGCATGGCGGATGGACCTCTTCGAATAGCGCGGAGGTCGCTCTACGTCCGGCGGGGGACAGGGATCTTCCCGCACGAACGCCGCGGGCCGAACCCGCGGCGCTGAGCGACGGCAGCCATTCTTAGCGGCAGCAAAAACCCGAGGCAAAGGTGTGACGTACGATGCCGGATAGTGGATCACCTAAGGGCAAATCGGGACAGATTGGACCGTCTGTCCCGCTCATCCCGAGCACTGCCCACTCCTAGGCGCCTTCGTACGTGACCTGGGCCCTATGCGCGGGCTCACACCGCCCGAGCCCTGGTCTCACCCGTGGTTGCCGTCGCAACGCTCTGGGTGAGGGCCGCTTCGGGGAGTACGAGATGCACGTCCCCGAACTCGTGCCACAGGTACCGCCCGCGCACCGCCTCCTCGTACCCGCGCTCGACCGCGGCACGCCCCGCCACCGCCCGCAGCATCAGCAGATGCGAGGCCTCCGGTTCGTGCAGCCCGGTCAGCAGCCCGTCCACCACCCGCACCCCGTGCTCCGGGGTGACCACCAGATCCGTCCACCCCGCACGCGCACGGACGACCCCGTCGGCGTCCACCGCCGACTCCACCGCCCGCACCGCCGTCGTCCCCACGGCGATCACCCGGCCCCCGTCCGTCCGCGTCGCGTCGATCAGCCGCGCCGACGCCTCCGGAACCGCGAACCGTTCCGCAGCCGGCGGCTCGTGCGCCTCCGCCGACGCGACCCCCGCGTGCAGCACGACCGGCGCGAACCGCACCCCGCGGCTCACCAGCTCCGTCACCATCCGGTGGGTGAAGGGCCGCGCCGCACTCGGCATCTCCGCGCTCCCCTCCCCGTCGGGCGACGGCAGCGCGAACACCGTCTGATACACGGACAGCGGCTGATCCCGCTCCGTATAGGAGTAGCGAATGGGCCGCCCGTGCTCCCGCAGCACCGCGCGGACGTCCGCACCTTCCGGCCGCACCCACCACAGCCGCCCGCTGCCCCGGCCCAGCGGCTCCTCCACCACCAGCCGCGCACCTCCCGGCAGGCGCAGCACCGATCCCGCCGGCCCTCCCGCACGCGCACGCGTGGTGCCCCGCCCGTCCGGCTCCCGCAGCTCCACCGCCCACCGGCCGTCGTCCCCCCGGGTGGAGAAATGCACCACCACGCGCGCGTGCCCCAGCCGCCCGTCCACCGCCGCGGCCAGCGTCGGCGAGGTGTTCACCACCAGCAGGTCGCCGGCCCGCAGCAGCCGGGGCAGCTCCACGAACGCGTGGTGCGACACCTCCGTACCCCGCGACACCAGCAGCCGTACGGCGTCCCGGTCCAGCCCCGGCCCGCGCTGCTCCACCGGCACCCGTGCGGACAACGCCTCGGGCACCCGTACGGCCGTCGCCCTCATCGCGCGGCCTCCAGCAACGCGGGCGCCGCGTACCGCCCGCTCGCCGGCCGCTCCTCCAGCAGCCGCAGGAACGCCGGCATCACGCGGGCCGGCTCCGGCCGCGGCGCGTCGTCGTCCGGCACGGCCGCCGCGTACAGGTCGGTCGCCATGTCCCCGGGATCCACCGCCCACACCCGCAGCCCCGGCTCCTCCACGGCCAGCACCGCCGCGAGCCGGTCCAGGGCCGCCTTCGACGCCCCGTAGCCGCCCCACGACTCGTACGCCTGCGCGGCCGCGTCCGAGCTGACCGCCACCACCGCGCCCGCCGCCGACGCCCGCAGCAGCGGCAGCGCCTCCTGCACCAGGCCCAGCGCGGCCACCACGTTCACCTCCAGCGCCCGCCGCAGGCCGTCCAGGGTCAGCTCCTCCAGCCGTACCAGCGGCTCCGCGCCCAGCGCGCTCGCGTTGTGCACCAGCAGGTCCACCCCGCCCAGCCGCCAGGCCTCCGCCACCAGCCGCGCGCGGTGCCCGGCGTCCGTGACATCTCCCGGCAGGGCCGTCACCCGCGTCCCATGCCCGGCGAGCGGCGCCGCCGTCTCCTCCAGTACCGTCGCGCCACGGGCGTCCAGCACCAGATCCCAGCCGCGGCCGGCCAGCGCCTCGGCCAGCGCCCGCCCCAGCCCCTTCGACGCCCCCGTGATGATCGCCACCGGCATGATCCACGTCCCCTCGTCCCCAGGGGCGTCCGCGACATCGCCTCGGCCCCTCACCGCCGTCCCTCGGCGTGGCCACACCGTAGGAACCGGAGCGCCCACCACGCCTCGGACGCGGGCCGCAGACCGGCGGGGCCCTTCGTCCTACGCCGCACCCCCGCGACCTCCGCCCTAGGTCGTGTCCGCAA
>NZ_MUND01000728.1 GCF_002154375.1 Streptomyces glaucescens
GACCACCGGTGCCGTGCTGACCCGGGGCGGGTGCCGGAGCGGTCCGTACGCGAGGTCTGCGCCGCTTGTGGAAGGCGCCCTGGAAAGACGCTCCGGTAACGCTCCGGAAAGGGCTCCGGAGAGCGCCCATGGACAGTCCGGCGGGCAGTGCCCCGCCTCTCACATCCTGCGCCCCCACGCCGAGATCATCGGCGGTGCNNTCAGCTCGTCGCGGATCTGGCGGGTCGTCGTGGCCTCCAGCGCGGCGCAGGCGGGCGAGGCGACGGGGAAGTACGCGTCGGCCTCGACTCGGCGCAGTCCGGCCGCGCGGAGCAGCCGCGGGAGGCCGCGTCCGAACGCGAGGTCCGCGCCGCGCCCGGCGAGGAGCTGGCGCAGCGCCTGGCGGAGCCGGTTCGCGAGCTGGTGCTCGGGACCGTGCTCGTCGGGGCAGACCAGCGGCTGCAGGGCGAGGTCGACGTCCTCGACGAGCAGCCGTCCGCCGGGACGCAGCGCCTTGGCCATCGAGCGCAGCGCACGGACGCAGTCGGGCACCTCGGCGAGCACCAGCCGGGCGTGGACGAGGTCGAACCCCTCCCCCGGCGGCTCCTCGACGCTCACGTCGTGGAGGCGGATCTGCACCGGCGGGCGGGCGGGCACCGCGGCCCAGGAGGGGTCGAGGCCGGTGGCGACGACCTTGCCGGTCGGGCCGACCTTCTTGGCCAGCCAGGAGACGACCGTGGTGCCGCCCGCGCCGACCTCCCAGCAGCGCCAGCCGGGGCCGACGCCGAACCCTTCCAAATGCCGGAACGTCGTGGGGTCGAAGAGGGCGGCGAGGGCGGCGGACCGTTCCGCCACCCCGGCCCGCCGGTGGTCCGGGGGATTCTCGTCGGTGAGCGTCATATCGAGATCATCCCACTTGTCCGACTTGTCCGGAACGGTCGACGCTCCGGGGCTCACCGAAGGCCCTCCGAAGTCCCGTTGTCCACAGGCGGGAACAAAGCGGAATCGCCACCTCCCACAGGCTTTCCCGGCCTGCGCGCAGCCCTGGCACACTGGCGCGACAGGCGCGGAAACGCGACGCGAGGATCCACGCGAGGAGATCCAGATGTCCATGGCAGGGAATCTGCGGAAGGTGACGAGTCTTGGCAGGGTCGGCGGCCTCCGCACGGTGGCACGGCTGGCCCGGCGGCGCCGTCGCGTCGACCTGAGCCACCCCGCCCGCTCCCCGCTGGGCTCCTCGGTCGTGAACTGCGTGGCGTACGAGGGGGGCGCCCGGGTCCCCCTCGGCGGCGACCTGGCAGACGCGGTGGAGCGGGTCCGCAAGAGCGGCCGCGGTTTCGTCTGGCTCGGCCTGCACGAGCCGACGGTCCAGGAGTTCGCGGGGGTCGCCGAGCTGTTCGACCTGCATCCGCTCGCGGTCGAGGACGCCATCGAGGCCCATCAGCGCCCGAAGGTGGAGCGGTACGGCGAGACGCTGTTCGCGGTGTTCAAGACGGTCTGCTACGTCGACCACGAGGAGCTGACGGCCACCAGCGAGGTGGTGGACACCGGCGAGATCATGGTGTTCGTCGGCGAGGACTTCGCGATCACCGTGCGCCACGGCCGGCACGGCTCGCTGGGCCCCCTGCGCGAGGACCTGGAGTCCCACCCGGAGCAGCTCGTCAAAGGGCCGTCGGCGGTGCTGCACGCGATCGCGGACAACGTCGTCGACGACTATCTCGGCGTCGTGGAGGCGGTCCAGGGGGACATCGACCAGGTGGAGACGGACGTCTTCGCGGAGAACGGCGCCCGGGCCGACCCGGGCCGCATCTACCAGCTCAAGCGGGAGCTGCTGCAGCTGAAGCGGGCCGTGGTCCCGCTCGGCCGGCCGCTGCTGGATCTCGCGGCCCGGCCGATGAGGGTGGTGGACCCGGAGATACAGGCGTACTTCCGCGACGTCTCCGACCACCAGCTGCGCGTCGCGGAGCAGATCGCCGCCTTCGACGAACTGCTCAACTCGATCCTCCAGGCACACCTGGCCCAGGTCACGGTCGCGCAGAACGAGGACATGCGGAAGATCACCGCGTGGGCGGCGATCGTCGCCGTGCCGACGATGGTCTGCGGGATGTACGGCATGAACTTCGACCACATGCCGGAGCTGCACTGGCGGTACGGCTACGGCATGGTCATCGGTGTCATATCGCTGGCGTGCCTGGTGCTGTACCGCGGCTTCCGGCGCAACGGGTGGCTCTGACCCGGGCGGGCGTCAGCTCTTCGCGTAGACGCGCTCGGCCCACTCGGCGATCTGATCCTCCGACAGGTTCCGGACCAGGTCGGCCTCGCTGATCATGCCGACGAGGCGCTTGTTCTCGATGACGGGAAGACGGCGGATCTGGTGGTCCTCCATTTCCCGGAGCACATCGCCGATGTCGGCGTCCGCCTCGATCCAGCGCGGCGTGCCCTGGGCCATCTCGCCCGCGGTGACCCTGGACGGGTCACGGCCCATCGCCACGCAGCCCACGACGATGTCGCGGTCGGTGAGGATGCCGCAGAGCCGTTCGTTCTCGTCGCTGATGGGCAGGGCGCCCACGCCCAGTTCGCGCATCAGCTGGGCGGCACGGTCCAGTGTCTCGTGGGCGGGGATCCACTGTGCACCGCGGTGCATGATGTCTCCGGCTGTGGTCATGAGGTACCTCCCGGTGCCGGGTTGGCCGGCGCGGTGCAGGGGGGCACCGCTGGTCCCGGCCCCCTTCATTCTGGCCGCGCCCTCCGGCACCCGCACCCGGAGCCGGAGTCCGAGAGCGGGTGGACCCGGGGCGGAGGCGACACCGTGGCCCCGGTGGCCCGCGGGCGTGGTGCTCACACCGAGAAGCCGACGACCTTCCGCGGCACGACCCGGATGATCACGCGGACCTCGTCGTCCTTCTCGGCGGGCGGGTCGATGCCCAGGTACTTGTGCGAGAGCTCGTGCGGCAGGCGCTTGCCCTCGTCCGGGACGATCTCGGCGGTGCCGCGGATCTCGACCGAGGTGTAGGGGTCGGCCAGGTCGAACACGGAGAGGCTGATCCGCGGGTCGCGACGGAGGTTGCGCACCTTCTGCCGCCCGTCGGTGGAGGAGAACAGGACCGTGTCGCCGTCCCGCTTGATCCAGACCACGGAGTTCTGCGGGGCGCCGTCCGGGCCCAGGGTGGCGACGCTGGCGAAGTTCTTGCCGTCGAGGAGGGCGCGCACCGAGTCGTCGAGGGAGATCGTCATACCCCCTACGGTAAGTCCATGCATATAAAAGAGCTGGGGGTGTCGGGAATCAAAAAGCTTCGAGCGCGCGGGAGTTGGGTTGATCAGCCGCTCCACGCCGGGTGTCGCGGATCGTCCGCCCGGACCAGGACGTCGGCCGTACCGGCGGGGTCGGTCTCGGCGTCGTAGCGCTCGAAGGCGGGCAGGGTCCAGCGGTCGGCTTCGGGGGTGCGGCGGCGCAGGGCGCCCGGGGAGAGGAGGAGATGGACGGTCAGGTCGAAGGGGAACCAGTGCCGCAGAAGGAGTGGCCCGTGCAGCAACAGCAGCCCGCCCGGCGGGAGTCGTACATAGGGGCTGCGCGTGGCGCGGTCGGTCGCCGGGTCCCACAGATCGGGCAGGACGCGGCCGTCGCCGCCGGGTTCGAGGGGCCCGAAGACCTCGCGCCACAACGCCCCGGTGTCGAGCCAGCCGTCGTAATAGGCCTCCACGTCCCGGTGGCCGTGCTCCAGCCGGACCGAGGCGGGGCGCAGAAAGCCCTCCGTGCCCACGACCATCGAGGGGCGACCGCGCAGGCGCAGGGCTTCGTGGACCCGCTGGGCGAGGTCCCCGGGCCGGGCCGCCGGGGCGCCGTCGAATGCGACGCGCGGCCAGGGGCTGCCGTCGCCGGGCTTGTCGCCGGGCTTCAGGTCGAGCAGCCGCTCGGTCAGAAGATCGCCGAGCCGGTCCCAGGTGATCGGTTCGAGTCGCACACGGCCCATGATGCGTCACCGGGCGGTCGGGACGCGTCCCGCATCACGGCCCGGCGGGCGGCGGGCAATTCGGGGAGATGGGCAGGGATTCAGGCGCCGGCTCGGCTCCAGCCGCCGCTTCGCTCGAACCGCCGGCCTCTTCCGGACAGCGGACGCCCCGGCCCTCCCCCGCCGTGCCGCGGAGTGTGCCGGACCGGCGGCGTGGCGCCCTGGGGTCCGAGGGCATGAAGAGGGTATGGCCGTCCTGCCCGCAACTCCCCGGTCCCATCCGGGACTTCTCGCCGTCCAGCCGCTGCGGCGCAAGCGGTGTGCCGCGTGCCGGCGCGGGCCGCTGCCGCTGCTCGTCCTGGAGGACGGGGTGCCGCGCTGTCTGGACTGCGCCGACCTCGGGCACCTGGTGCTCCTGCCGCGCGGCGACACGGCGCTGACCCGCAGGGCGCGCGAGGAGAGCGGGCTGTCGGTGATGGTCGTACGGTTCAACCGGCGCAAGGGCCGCTACGAGCGGCAGGGTGTGCTCGTGGAGGCGACGGGGCTCGCCCGGGCCGAGCGGCGCTGCCTGGCGGACGCCGAGGTGCGGCGCCGGCGGCGGACGCGGGACGCGCGGCGGCGGGCGGAGCAGGACGCGCGGTTCGCCGAGGCGTTCGCGGCGGAGATACGCCGGCTGTTCCCCGGCTGCCCGGCCGGGCGGGCCCGGGAGATCGCCGCGCATGCCTCGGTGCGGGGCAGCGGACGGGTGGGCCGCAGCGCGGCGGGCCGTGCGCTGTCCGAGGGGGCGGTGGTCTCGGCGGTCGTGGCCTCCGTGCGGCATGGGGACACGCCGTACGACCGGCTGCTGATGAACGGGGTGCCCCGGCACGAGGCGCGCGGGCGGATCGCGGCAGCCGTGGAGACGGTGCTCCGGGGCTGGCGGGAAGCGGAGATCGAATCGGCCGGGTGAGGCCGCGCCACCGCGACACCGAAAGCGGTGAGGGGGTGGTGTGCGGCGGGCGGGGATCTGGACGCTCGCTTATGGGAGTGCGGCGCTCGGGCATGGCCCGGGAGTGCGGGCCCGGCTTGACTGGGAGGCAGTCGGCAGGGGCGGACCGGACGGGTGTCCGGCCGGTCCGGCGGGGAGATGAGGGCGACATGATCGACGGACCGTTTTTCGTGCTCACGGTGCTGGGAGTGCTCGGGACCGGCCTGGTGGCCGGCGTCTTCTGTGCCTTCTCCGCCTTCGTGATGCGCGGGCTGACCGCCCTGCCGCCCGCGCAGGGTGTCGCCGCGATGCAGGCGGTCAACGCGGCGGCGGTGCGACCGGCCTTCATGGCCGTCTTCCTCGGCTCCGCGGTGCTGTGCGCGGTGATCGCCGTGGTGACGTTCGCGCTGTGGCCGCGGCTGGGCGCGGTGGAACTTCTGCTGGGCAGCGCGCTGTACCTGTTCGGCTCCTTCGGGGTCACGGCGGCCGCCAACGTGCCCCGCAACGAGGCGCTGGGGCGGCTGCGGCCGGGTACGGCGGAGGCCGCCGCGTACTGGCCGTCGTACCTGCGCGAGTGGACGGCGTGGAACCACGTCCGGACGGTCGCCTCGGCCGCCGCCGCGCTCGCGTACGTGCTGGCGCTGACGTGACCCGAGGGCCCGGACGCCCCGAAGGCCCCGGAGAGGTCTGAGGACCGGAAGAAGCTCCGGGCCGGGAGGACCGGAGAGCTCGGAGCCCGCGGGACCCGTTCTCCGCCCCTCTGCGCACACCGCGATCGGGACGTATCGTGTCCGGAAGGGTGCCGCCGATGCCGTACGGCCGTCGCACGCGTGCGCGAGGAACGCACGCCAGGAAGCGTAGGGAGACGGCCATGGCCGATCCCAAGGGATTCATGACCACACCCCGCCGGGACTGGCCCCGCCGTCCCGTCGCGGAACGGGTGCGGGACTGGAACGAGGTGTACGTCCCGGGAGCGCTGCTGCCGATCATCGGTGGGCAGGCCGATCGCTGCATGGACTGCGGTGTCCCGTTCTGCCACCACGCCTGCCCGCTGGGCAATCTGATCCCCGAGTGGAACGACCTGGTCGCCCGCGCGGACTGGCGGGACGCGGCCGACCGGCTGCACGCCACGAACAACTTCCCCGAGTTCACCGGCCGGTTGTGTCCGGCGCCGTGCGAGGCGGGATGTGTGCTCGCCATCAACCAGCCGGCCGTGACCATCAAGAACGTGGAGTGCGCGATCGCCGACCGCGCCTGGGAGGAGGGGTTCGCGCCGCCGAGCCCCCCGGACCGGCTGTCCGGGCGGACGGTCGCGGTGATCGGCTCGGGCCCCACCGGACTGGCCGCCGCCCAGCAGCTCACCCGGGCGGGGCACACGGTCGTCGTGTACGAGAAGGACGACCGGCCCGGCGGTCTGATGCGCTACGGCATCCCCGCGTTCAAGATGGAGAAGCACCACCTGGAGCGGCGGCTGGAGCAGATGCGGGCCGAGGGGACCAGGTTCCGCACCTCCACGGCGGTCGGGCGGGACGTCGACGCGGCGGAGCTGCGGGCCCGCCACGACGCCGTGGTGATCGCCACCGGGGCCACGGCCTCGCGGGAACTCCCGGTTCCGGGGCGCGAGCTGGCGGGGGTGCACCAGGCGATGGAGTATCTGCCGCTGGCCAACCGGGTGTGCGAGGGGGATCTGGAGTCCTCGCCGTTGTGCGCCGCCGGGAAGCACGTGGTCATCGTCGGCGGCGGTGACACGGGAGCCGACTGCCTGGGCACGGCCGTCCGGGAGGGCGCCGCGTCCGTGACCCAGCTGGACATCTACGCGCAGCCCGGCACCGAGCGCGACGAGGGCGCCGAGCCCTGGCCGACGTACCCGCGGATCTACCGGCTGTCCGCCGCGCACGAGGAGGCCGGAGCGCTGCGGACGGCACCGGCGGCGGACGCGGACGCCCGGCTGTTCGCGGCGTCGACGCTGCGGCTGACGGGCGACGCGGCCGGACACGTGCGCGCGCTCCATCTCGTCGAGGTGGACGCGGAGCGCCGCCCGCGGTCCGGGACCGGCCGGGCGCTCCCCGCCGACCTGGTGCTGCTCGCCCTCGGCTTCTCGGGGCCGGACCGGGAGGACGGCATCGTCGATCAGCTCGGGCTGGCCCTGGACCCGCGGGGCACCCTCGCCCGGGACGGCGGCTTCGCGACCGGCGTGCCCGGGGTGTTCGCGGCCGGGGACGCCGCCCGGGGGCAGTCGCTGATCGTGTGGGCGATCGCGGAGGGGCGGGCGGTGGCCGCGGCCGTCGACCGCCATCTGACGGGCAGCACCCGTCTGCCGGCGCCGATCGGGCCGTACGACCGGCCGATGGGCGTGTGACCGGGGCGGGAGTCCGTCAGCGGCGGTGTTCCTGCTCCCCGCTCGTCCCCCGCGCGGGCGTCAGCGGCGGCGTTCGTCCGTGCCGGCGCGCTTCGCCGTGGCCAGGGCGACCCGGTTCCAGGTGTTGATCGCGAAGATCAGCGCCAGCACCCGGCCTAGTTCCTCGTCGCCGAAGTGGGCCGCGGCCTCGGCGTAGACCTCGTCCGGGACCCCGCGGTCGGCCACCAGAGTCACGGCCTCCGTCAGGGCGAGGGCGGCCTGCTCCCGCGCGGTGAAGAAGTGCCGGGCCTCGCGCCACACGGCGACCATGTGCAGCCGCTCCTCGCTCTCGCCGGCCCGGCGCGCGTCGCTCGTGTGCATGTGGAGGCAGTACGCGCAGTGGTTGAGGTGCGAGGCGCGGATCTGGATCAGTTCGACCAGGGCCGGGTCCAGGCCGGCACGGGCGGCGGCGTCGAAGCCGACGAGGGCGCGGAAGGCCTTGGGGGCGGACCGGGCGAAGTCCAGGCGGGGTCGCTGCCCGGCCGGGGACTCCCCGGCCGGGGCGGCCGCCGCGCCGGTGGGATCGACCCGGGCCTCGTGCGCCGCCCGGAGCACCTGCGCGGTCTGCGTCGTCCGAGCGGTCTGCGTCATCTGCGTCGTCTGCGTCGTCATGGCTTCAACCTACGGCCCGCAAAGACCGGCGGTAGGGTGCATTTCTGTGGATGATTCGTGGGTCAATGAGGCGGAGCGCATCGGCGCCGACCTGCACCTGGAGCTGTCGGGTCCGGGCGGGCGGCGGGCCGCGCTCATCCGGGCGCTGCGCGAGGCCGTACGCAGTGGACGGCTGACGCCCGGCACCCGGCTGCCGCCTTACCGTTCGCTCGCCGCCGACCTCGGCGTCGCCCGCAACACGGTGGCCGACGCCTACGCCGAACTCGTCGCGGAGGGCTGGCTGACCGCCCGTCAGGGGTCCGGCACCCGGGTCGCCGACCGCGCCGAGCCCCTCGAGGCCGCCGCGCGGGTGCCCAAGAAGTCGCCTGCACACGCGCGTGGCCCCCGGTACGACCTGCGCCAAGGCGTCCCGGACGCGTCGGCGTTCCCCCGCGCGGAATGGCTCGCCTCCTACCGCCGCGCGCTCCAGCAGGCGCCCAACGAGGTGTTCGGGCCCGGCGATCCTGCGGGCCGCCGGGAGCTGCGCGAGGCGCTGACCGAGTACCTGGCACGCGCGCGCGGGGTGCGCACCGCGCCGGAGCGCATCGTCATCTGTTCCGGCTTCGCCCACGCCCTGCGGCTGCTGTTCCAGCCGAGCGGCCCCGGCGGGGGCTCGGCCGTCCTGCGCGGTCCGCTGGCCGTCGAGTCGTACGGGCTCGGCTTCCACCGCGATCTGCTGACCGCGGCGGGCGTCCGCACCGTTCCGCTGCCCCTGGACGAGGACGGCGCGCGGGTCGATCTGCTGGCGAGGGAGCGGGCCGTACTGCTCACGCCCGCCCACCAGTTCCCCACCGGCGGGCCGCTGCACCCCGCCCGCCGGGCCGCCGTCGTCGACTGGGCACGCGCGCGTGGCGGGTTGATCCTGGAGGACGACTACGACGGGGAGTTCCGCTACGACCGCAAGCCCGTCGGCGCCGTCCAGAGCCTCGATCCGGAGCGGGTCGTCTACCTCGGCTCGGTCAGCAAGAGCCTGTCGCCGGCGCTGCGGCTGGGCTGGATGGTGCTGCCGGAGCGGTACGTCGACGGCGTTCTCGCGGCCAAGGGCGAGCGGGAGGCGTGGGCGAGCGTGCTGGACCAGCTGAGCCTCGCCGACTTCGTCGCCCGGGGGGCGTACGACCGTCATGTGCGACGCATGCGGCAGCGGTACCGGAGTCGCCGGGACCGGCTCGTGGCCGCGCTCGCCGAGCGGGCGCCGCACGTCGGGGTCACCGGTGTCGCGGCGGGGCTGCACGCCGTGCTGCGGCTGCCGCCGGGCACCGAGCGGTCCGCCGTCAAAGCGGCCACGTGGCAGGGGATCGCCCTCGACGGCCTGGCGGAGTTCCGCCACCCGGAGGCCCCCACGGCGGTGCCGGACGGGCTCGGCGGGAGCGTACGCGCCGGGGGCGGGCTCGTCACGGACGGGCTGGTCGTGGGCTATGCGACGCCCTCCGAGCACGCATACGCGGCGGCGCTGGAGGCGCTGTGCGGGGTGCTGCCGCCGGCGTGAGGCGGGCGGGGGGGGACGGCGACCGGCGCTCCCCTGCGGTCGTCCCCCCGACATCCGGAAGCCTCCGGAGGCATCCACGCGGGAGGCGCTCCAACCTCGCAGCCCTCCTAGGTCGTGTCCGCAAAGTCCCGTCGTCCGCCCGAAGGGCGGGCCCCGCGGCGTCTGGTGCGTGCTCTCGGCGCGCCGGGCGGAGTCCCTCGT
>NZ_MUND01000073.1 GCF_002154375.1 Streptomyces glaucescens
GGTCATCGGCGGCACCGTGTACGCCGTCACGAGCGGCGGCGACGACGGCGGCAAGAAGGAACCGGTCGCCGGGAAGAGCGACGACCCCAAGCCCACCGCCCCCGAGTCCCCGGTCGACCCGGGTGACGGCAGCGGCGACGGCGGCGCGGACCCGGACAACCTCAACGAGGGCCGCCAGCCCGGCGAGTCGAGGGTGCTCTGGTACAAGGAGGCGCCCGACGCACCCGGTTCCGGCGCCGAGGCCAACGGCATGTGGATCACCGACAGAACGGCAGTCAAGGCGGCGTACAAGGAGCTGGTCGGCTACAACGTCGGGGACGGCGCCCCGACCTGGGACACCATCACCTTCCCGCAGAAGATCTGCGCGACCACCGCGCAGAAGACGGCCGACGACACGATCGTCGTGGCGTACATGAGCGGCGCCAGCGACCGCGCCAAGTGCAACCAGCTCCAGCAGATCGACCTGAACACCGGGGAGAAGGGCTGGAGCGGCGAGATCGCCGACGGCGCGCTCTTCGACAGCACCATCACCGTCGAGCTGTCCATCGCCGGCAACACCCTGATGGTGGGCCGGTCGCAGTCCGGCACGGCGTACGACGTCACCACCGGCAAGAAGCTCTACGACAAGAAGAAGTACGGCGACGCCTGCTTCCCGGCCGGCTTCGCGGGCGGCACCCGGCTGATCCAGGTCGCCTCCTGCGGTGCCGGCACGAACAACGAGCACGACGAGCTCCAGGAACTGGACCCGAAGACCGGCAAGGTCAAGTGGACGTTCGCCTACGAGAAGGGCTGGCGGATCGGCCGCACCTTCTCCGTGGACCCGTTGGTCGTCTACAGCACCAACGAGGACAAGGACACCTGGAACGTCGCCACGTTCACCCCGGCCGGGAAGATCCGCTCCCAGGTCGACATCAAGGACGGCATCGCCCCCGAGTGCGGCTGGGCCATCCTCCAGCGTGACCTGAACGGCTGCCTGGGCGTGGCCGTCGACGCGAACACCCTGTACCTGCCCACCGAGGCCACCACCGGCGCCAACGAGGTCATCGCGATCGACCTGGCCAAGGGCAAGGAGAAGTGGCGGGTGAAGTCCCCGACGGACCAGACGATCCTGCCGCTGAAGGCCGAGGGCGGAAAGCTTGTCGCCTATGTCGAGCCGTCGTACGACGCGGGCGGCCAGGTGGTGTCCATCGCGACCGCCGGCGCCGACCACAAGCCGGTCACGCTGCTGAAGAACCCGGCGAGCGCCTCGGAGGTCGAGAACGGCTTCTTCTCCCGGGACATCGACTGGGCGGACGGCCGGCTGTACCTCTCCACCACACGGCTGAGCGGCGACGACGACGCGAAGGAGAAGCTGATGCTCGCCTACGGCAAGTGACGCGCCCCGCCCGCCGACTCCGCTTCGTCGATCCGTCCCCGAGGTGTCCAGGACCATGACCCAGCCGCCCCCGCCGCCGAACCAGCCCCCGCAGGAGGGAGGGTTCGGCGGCGGGGGCGGCT
>NZ_MUND01000729.1 GCF_002154375.1 Streptomyces glaucescens
GGAGCGCCGAACGGCAGCACCCGTACGTCGTGCCGCTCCACGGGCTTGCGCGGCACCGGCGTGCCGCGGCCGTCGATGAAGATCAGGGACGCCTGGTAGACCACCGACAGGGAGTACGGCGTCTGGTGGAGCATCCCCCACAGCTTCGACGTCTCGTCGATGTCCATCACCGTGGGCGTGAACCGGACCCGCTGCGCGGCCTCGGCGAGGTCGCTGCCCGCCAGGTAGGGCCGCTCTCCGGCCTGTTCGATGACGTCCCTCGGCAGGACGGGGATCTCGTGCAGGGTCCGGACCACCGAGCCGATCAGCCGCTGCCCGACCAGGTCCGTCTCGTCGCCGTAGGCGCTGATCAGGTAGTGCAGGTCGAGCGCGGCGGCGGGGCGCTCGACGAGCGTGCCGTCGCCCGCCCGGGTGGGCAGGTCGTTGCCGCGCATCGAGGTGTTGGGCGTGACCTGGTACAGGAACACGTTGACGGTGGGGTGGTCCGGCGGCTCGGCCGGCGGCTTGCGCGGCTCCACCCGCACGGCCTCGCCGAACTCCGGCCCCACGTTGGACTCGATGAGCAGGGCGAGGGCCTGGGTGACATGGGCGATGGCGAGTGCGTTGCTCATGACGTCGGTTCCTCGGTTCCTCTCGTCCTGCTGGTCTCGGCTGTGCGCCTCACTCGCGCCCCCGCTCCAGGTAGTCGGCCAGGCTCACGGTGGCGGCGGGGCGCTGTGCCGGGGCGCGCCGCGGGGGGCCGGCGCCCGGCGGCGGTCCCGCCGTCACCTCGAGGCGTCCGATCTGCACCTGCACCACCTGCTCGGGCGCCCGCCCGGCCCGCCGGGCGGCGGCCTGCCGTACGGCGTCCCGGGCGGCGGCCGTGTCGGCGGCCCGCGGGTGCGG
>NZ_MUND01000730.1 GCF_002154375.1 Streptomyces glaucescens
CCCGCGCCCGCGCCCGCGCCCGTGCGCCTGCCCGCACCGGCACCCGCCCCCGTGCGCCTGCCCGCGCCCATCCCCGCGCCCGTTCCCGAGCCGGCCGGTGACCGGTCGCGCTCACAGCCCCGGCACAGCCTCACCACACGGGCGCGACAGGGGAGTTGAGAAGAGTCGGTGCCATGCAGACCGACTCTTCTCCCGGCACCCTGCCGGCGCGGGAGCACCTCCCGGCCGCAGGAGCCGGTACGCCTGTCCTGGACGTAGTGATTCCCGTCTACAACGAGGAGAAGGACCTCCAGCCGTGCGTGCTCCGGCTGCACGAGCACCTCGCGCGGACGTTCCCGTACGCCTTCCGGATCACCATCGCGGACAACGCGTCGACCGACACCACCCCCGGGGTAGCCGCCGAGCTGGCGGCGCACCTCCCGGGGGTGCGGTCGGTGCGGCTGGAGGAGAAGGGGCGCGGGCGCGCCCTGCGCACCGTGTGGTCGGCCTCGGACGCCCCCGTCCTCGCCTACATGGACGTCGACCTGTCGACCGACCTGAACGCGCTGCTGCCGCTGGTCGCCCCGCTCATCTCCGGCCACTCGGACCTGGCGATCGGCTCCCGCATGGCCGGCGGCTCGCGCGTGGTGCGCGGCGCTAAGCGGGAGTTCATCAGCCGCTCGTACAACCTCATCCTGCGCGGCTCGCTCCAGGCCCGCTTCTCGGACGCCCAGTGCGGGTTCAAGGCGATCCGCCGCGATGTCGCCCAGGTGCTGCTGCCGCTGGTGGAGGACACCGGCTGGTTCTTCGACACCGAGCTGCTGGTGCTCGCCGAGCGCGCGGGCCTGCGGATCCACGAGGTGCCCGTGGACTGGGTCGACGATCCCGACTCCACCGTCCACATCGTCAGGACCGCCACCGACGACCTGAAGGGCGTCTGGCGGGTGGGCAAGGCGCTGGCCACCGGTTCGCTGCCGCTGGACCGGCTCACCCGGCCGTTCGGTGACGACCCGCGCGACCGCGAACTGCCGGACGTGCCGAGGGGCCTGGCCCGCCAGCTCCTCGGCTTCTGCGTCGTCGGCGCCCTGTCCACCCTCTTCTACCTGCTCCTCTACAGCGGCTTCCGCGCCTTCACCGGCTCGCAGACCGCCAACGCGCTCGCCCTGCTGGTCTCCGCGATCGCCAACACCGCGGCCAACCGGCGCCTCACCTTCGGGGTGCGCGGCCGGGGCGGGGCCGTCCGGCACCAGGCGCAGGGCCTGGTGGTCTTCGCCATCGGCCTCGCCCTCACCAGCGGCTCCCTCGCCGCGCTGGGCGCGGCCACCGCCGACCCCGCGCACTCCACCGAACTCGCCGTGCTGATCGCGGCCAACCTCGCGGCGACGGTGCTGCGCTTCCTGCTCTTCCGCGCCTGGGTCTTCCCGGACCACGACACCCATCCAAGGGGCACCCGATGACCACCCCCACCCTCGACGGCCCCCTCTTCGGCGCTCCCGCGCCGACGCACGGTGCCCCGGAACGGTCCTTCGTGCGACGCGTGTGGCGCGGCCGCCCCGAGGACCCCCGCTGGGCCCGCCCCGCGTTCCTCGGCGCCCTGCTCGTCATCGGCGCGCTCTACGCCTGGAACCTGACGGCCTCCGGCTACGCCAACTCCTTCTACTCCGCGGCCGTCCAGGCGGGCAGCCAGTCGTGGAAGGCGTTCTTCTTCGGCTCCCTCGACGCGGGCAACGCGATCACCGTCGACAAGCCCCCGGCCGCCCTGTGGCCGATGGCCCTGTCGGTGCGGCTCCTCGGCCTGAACTCGTTCGCGATCCTGTTCCCGCAGGTCCTGATGGCGGTGGTGACGGCGGGCGTGCTGTACGCGTCGGTCCGCCGCCACTTCGCCGCCCCGGCCGGTCTGCTCACCGTGGCGGTCTTCGCGCTGACGCCGGTCGCGGCGCTGATGTTCCGCTTCAACAACCCGGACGCGGCGCTCGCGCTGCTGATGGCCACCGCCGTGTACTGCACCCAGCGCGCCCTGGCGAAGGCGGGGACGAAGTGGCTGCTCCTCGCCGGTACGGCGGTCGGCCTCGCCTTCCTGGTGAAGACCCTCCAGGCCTTTCTGATCCTGCCGGTGCTCGCGCTCGTCCACGTCGTCCTGGCGCCGGCCCCGCTGAGGAAGCGGATCGGGCAGGTGCTGCTGGCCGGGCTCGCGATGATCGTGGCGGGCGGCTGGTGGGTGGCGGTCGTCGAGCTGTGGCCGGCGTCCGCACGGCCGTACATCGGCGGCTCGCAGAACAACTCCTTCCTGGAGCTGACCTTCGGCTACAACGGACTCGGCCGGATCAACGGCGAGGAGACCGGCAGCGTCGGCGGCGGCCAGGGCGGCGGCTGGGGGGAGACCGGCTGGGACCGGATGTTCGGTTCGAACATCGGGGGCCAGATCTCCTGGCTGATCCCGGCGGCGCTGATCCTGCTGGCCGCGGCGCTCCTCGCCACCCGCAAGGCACCGCGCACGGACGGCACCCGCGCCGCGTTCCTGCTCTGGGGCGGCTCCCTGCTGATCACCATGGTGATCTTCAGCTTCATGCGGGGCATCTTCCACGAGTACTACACCGTCGCCCTCGCCCCCTATGTCGCCCCGCTCGTCGGCATGGGCGCCGCCCTGTTGTGGCGGGAGCGGGGCCGGGCCTGGGCGCCGCCGGCGCTGGCGGCGGCGATGACGGCCACCGCGGCCTGGGGGTACGTCCTGCTCGACCGCGCCTCCGGCTACCACCCGTGGCTCAAGTGGGCGGTGCTCGTCGGCGGACTCGCCGCCGCGCTCGGGCTGCTCTTCGCGAACCGGCTGGGCCGTCGGCTCGCTCTCGGGGTCGTCGCGCTGAGCTGTGCGACCGGGCTGGCCGGTCCGGCGGCGTACTCGCTGACCACCCTCGGTGAGGGGCACACCGGCTCGATCGTGACGGCCGGCCCGGCGGTCGCGGGCGGTGGGATGGGCGGCGGTCGCCCCGGCGGGGGCGGCGGTGGCTTCCCGGACGGGGGACCGAACCGGCAGGGACAGCAGGGACAGCAGGG
>NZ_MUND01000731.1 GCF_002154375.1 Streptomyces glaucescens
CCGCACGGCCGCGCTCGCCTGGCTCCAGGGCCTGCTGTGCGCCCTGGTGCTCGGGCTGACGCTGCTGCTGCTCCCCCGGATGGGCCTGACCGGCGCGGGCGTCGCGGAGATCGTCAGCCTCTCGGTGATCGTGGCGATCGCCGCGCCCCGGCTCTACCGGACGGTGCGGGCGGCACCGTCCGGCGCCACCGGCCCGGAAGGTCCGGCTGGGGACGGCGAGCCCGCCGGTCCGGGGGCGGGCGGGATGCCGGCCGCGCCCGCGGCCCGTCGCCGCGGGCCCGCCTGGGCACTCGACTCCGGCACCCTCGCGCTCGGCATCCTCGTCGACGTCGACCATCCGGAGCGCCGCCCGGACGTCCGCCCGGGGCTGGGTACGCCGCCCGCGGGCGTCCCCGCCCCAGTCGGCCCGGAGGTGAAGGAGCCGTTCGCACGGGAGGCCACCGGGCCGGAGCAGGCCGAGGCCGGGCCCGGGGAGCGGCAGGAGGCGGCCGAGTCCGTGCGGCGCGCCGGGACGGCGGACCCGCCGCCCGCGTCACCCGCCCCGCCGGAGACCTGGCGGCAGCGGCTGACGCCGACGCGCACGGGGGCGCTGCTGGGCTTTTCGCTGACCGCCGCCCTGCTGCTGTACTGGGTGCCCGCCGCCCGGCTCGGCGAGACCGACCTGGACCGGATGGGCGGACTCGGGCTGATCTCCGTGCTGCCCGCCCCGGCACTGGCCGGCGCCGGACTGCTGGTGGTGGTGTTCGCCGCGCTGCTCCGGCCGGGCCGGGAACACCGGACGCTGTTGCTGGTGACCCTGCTGGCCACGGTGGTGTCGCTGCACGCGCTGCCCGCCGTGATCGAGACCGAGCCGCGGTTCGCGACCGCCTGGCAGCACCTCGGTTTCCTCGACCACATCCACCGGACCGGCACGGCCGTGCCCGACCTGGACGCGCGCTGGAGCTGGCCGGGCTTCTTCGCGGCGGCCGCGTTCGTCGCCCAGGCCTGCGGGATCACCGACCTCACCGAGGTGATCCGCTGGTGGCCGACGGTGATGCAGCTGCTGTATCTGGGCCCGGTGTTCCTGCTCACCCGCTCGCTGCGGGCGAGCTGGCGGGCGAAGTGGACCGGCGTGTGGTTCTTCGTGCTGAGCGGCTGGGTCGGCCAGGACTACTTCTCCCCGCAGGGCTTCACCTACCTCCTCCACCTCGTCCTCGTGGCCGTCCTGCTGGTCTGGTTCCGCGCCCCACGCGTGATCTGGACGCGGCTGCGGCCCGGCGAGGCGGAGGCCGAGCCGGCGAACCGGCGGCAGCGGGCGGTGCTGCTGGTGGTGGTGATCGGCCTGTTCCTGGCGACCGTGCCGGCCCACCAGCTCACCCCGTTCGTCATGCTGGGCGTGGTCACGCTGCTGGTCGTCACCGGCCGCTGCGAACTGCGCGGGCTGCCCCTGCTGTTCGGGGTGGCGGTGGTGTCCTGGATCGGCTTCATGGCCGAGCCGTACTGGTCCGGGCACTTCGACGAGCTGTTCGGCGGGGTCGGCGGGGTCGGCGGCAATGTCTCCTCGTCGGTGTCCGGCCGGATCGAGGGCGGCAGCTCCACCCACAGGCTGGTGCTGTACACGCGGGTCGCGCTGGCCGGCGGGGTGCTGGCGCTGGCCTGCTGGGGCTGGTGGCGGCGGCACCGGCACCAGTACCGCGAGCGAGCTCTGCCCGTCCTCGCCTTCGTGCCGTTCCTCGGCTTCGGCATGCAGTCGTACGGCGGCGAGATGGCGCTGCGGGTCTTCCTGTTCGCGCTGCCCGGCGCGGCTCTGCTGGCCGCCCTCGCGCTCTTCCCGCGCACCGGTGTCACCGCGCAGGAGCGGGAGAAGGACCGGGCCGGCCTCGCCCCGCTGGCCGCGCTGACGGCCGGACTGGTGCTCATGGGCGGCTTCCTGGTGGCCCGCTGGGGCAACGAGCCGTTCGAGCGGATCCGGCCGGGCGAGGTCGCCGCCATGGAGTACGTGTACGCGCACGACGATCCGAGCGTGCGGCTGCTGTGGCTCAGCGACGACACGTTCGAGAACGTGACACCGGCGATGCCGTGGGGCGCCCGGGACATGGAGAAGGTGGAGTACGTGCCGACGCAGGCACCGGCCGATCCGGTGCTGGTGTCGGGGCTGGTCAAGTCGCTCGAGGACGCGGGCCCGAACTCGTACCTGATGGTCAACCGCGGCCAGGTCACCTATCTGACGACGGACGTCGGCTACGCCCCCACGTGGGAGCCCCGGCTCCTCCACCACCTGGACCGGCGGCCGGAGCTGCGGAGGGTCTTCGCCAACGCGGACGTGACGATGTACGCGCTGCACCGGCGACCCGCGGGCGCCGTGCCCGCGGCGGACCCCGGTCCGGCCGGGCCGCGCGTGACCTGGACACCGTGGACGGTGGTCGGGGCGCTCGCGGCGGCGGTGCTGGTCGTGCTGCTCGCGGCCCGCGAGGTGGTGAGGGTCGCGGTGCGGCCCGGGGTGCGGCAACTGCGGTGGCTGCAGGGCAGCTTCTGGTTCTCGGTGCCACTGCTCACGGTGCTGCTGGCCTCGCTGGTGCAGCGGTTCCTGACCATCACCTGAGGGACACCGCCTGGCGGGTGACCTGGGGGGTGTCCGCAAAGTCCCGTCGTNNTTGCGGACACGGCCTAGCGGGTCAGCCACGTCACCTCGTACGCCTGGAGGTCGACGGTCCGGTCGGCGACCTTCGCGCTCAGTGCCCGGCCGCGGGTGTTGACGACGAGGATCGTCCGGTCGGTGGCGAGGGTGCGGACCTCGGGGTCCGCGGTGACGCCGGTGTACGCCGTCCCCGGCGGGAAGGCGGCGGCGAACCGGGAGAGGAGGTCGTACATCGGCAGCTTCCCGCCGCCGTCCGCGGTGCCCGTCGGGGTCCACAGGCAGCCGGGGCACTCGGGGCCCCGCTCGGCCTGCGGGTTCCAGTAGAAACCGGAGGAGGCGCCGCCCTCCGCCATGGCGATCATCCCGGTGGCCTGCACGGCGGTCCGGCGGGCCTGCGACCAGCCGTGGCGGTGGTCGTCGGCGTCGGCGGGCTCCACGTAGTACTCGGCCCACCACAGCGGCGGCGCGCCGCCG
>NZ_MUND01000732.1 GCF_002154375.1 Streptomyces glaucescens
ACGCGAGGGCCAGGGCGGGGGCGGCCAGGGGCCCGGCGGTCAGGGCGAGGGCGAGACCGGCGGTGAGCAGGACGGTGCGGCGGCGGGCGGGCATGACATGACTCCCGGGAAGATCGTGGGGTGACGGTGCGTGATCATCCTCGGTCGCCGCGTCCCGGGGCGGATCGTCGGTGAGGAGGGGGCCGGACCCTGGCCGGACCCGGAGCAACGGCTCGACGCAGCAAGGGTGTTGTCAGGATCGCCCCCTAGGGGACGGCCCGCCGCCCGGCTGCCGCTCGTGACGTTCCCGCGCCGCCATCACCTCGTCGCCGTGCTCGAACGCCCAGGCCCCGAAGGCGTCGATCGGCGCGAGCAACGTCCGTCCCAGCTCCGTCAGTCCGTACTCCACGCGGGGCGGCGCGCCGCCGTACGCCCGCCGCGTCACGAGCCCGTTGAACTCCAGCCGGCGCAGCGTCTCGGTCAGCACCTTCTGACTGATCCCGCCGATGCGCTCGCGCAGCTCTCCGGGGCGGGCCGGGCCGTCCTTCAACGCCCAGACCACCACCGAGTTCCAGGTGTTGGCGAGCAGATCGAAGGCGAGCCGGGCGCGGCAGTCGGCGAGGAAGCCCTGGTCAGTGGTCACACACCGAATGGTGCCCGAGCGGCTTCCTACCGTGCTGCCCATGCGCATCGGAATTCTCGGAACCGGAAACATGGCGGACGCGCTGGGCACCCAGTGGCGGCGAGCCGGACACGACGTCGTCACCGGAGGCCGCCGGGACGGCGGGCTGCGGGCCGCGGCCGACCACGGCACGGACGCGGTACTGCTGGCCCTGCCCTACGACGCGGCCGTGGACGTGGTCGCGGGGCTGGCCGACGCGCTGCGCGGGCGGACGCTCATCGACTGCACCAACCCGGTCGGCCCCGGCTTCACCCTCCGCACGGCGGGCGGCCCCTCCGCGGCCCAGCGCATCGCCGCCGCCGCGCCCGGCGCGCACGTCGTGAAGGCCTTCAACCTCTGCCATGTCGACGTCTGGCGGCTGACCCCGCCCGTCTTCGACGGCCGCCCGCTGGCGGTACCGCTGTGCGGCGACGACGAGACCGCCCTCTTTGCCGTACGACGGCTCGTCCGCGACCTCGGCTGCCTGCCGCTCGATGCCGGGGGGCTGGACCGGGCAGGACTGGTGGAGGCGACGGCGGCACTGCTGATCGGACTGTGGGTGGGGCAGGAGGCGGACGCCCAGGCCATCGCGCCCCCGCTGGAATACGCCGGGCCGCGCGGCTAACCGCGGCGGCGCAGGGCGCACAGGGCGTCGATGCGGTTGGTGGTGATGGAGTCCACGCCCGCGTCGATGAGACGGCGCATCGTCCGGACGGTGTCGGGGGTCCAGACCGAGAGGAGGTAGCCGTCGCGGTGCACCCGGGCGGCGAGGTCGCGGTCGACCAGGCCGAAACGGTAGTTGAGCCAGCGCGGACGCACCGCGTCCAGCAGCGCGGGTCGCGGCGGCGCCAGCGTCGTCCAGGTCAGGGCGATCTCGGCGGACGGGTCGGCGGCGCGCACCGCGAGCATCGCCGCGGCGCCCGCGCAGTAGTGGACGCGGTCCTCGGCCCGGCAGTCGTGGACCACGTCCACCACCCGGCGGGCCGCCCGGACGTCCGGGGAGCCCGGCAGATCCAGCATCACCCGGCTGTCCCCGGTCGCCGCCAGCGCCGCGGCCAGCGTCGGCACCCGACCGGCCGTCACCTCGTCCAACTCGGCCGCCGTCAGCGCCAGTACCGGCTTGTCCAGCTCCCACAGCCGCTTGAGCGTCTCGTCGTGCAGCAGCACCGGCACACCGTCCCGGGTCAGCCGTACGTCGATCTCGACCGCGTCCGCGCCCAGTTCGAGCGCGGCCCGCAGCGAGGGCAGGGTGTTCTCACGGGCGTGGTAAGGGGCGCCGCGGTGGGCCACGGCGGTCACGTTGCGCATGGGCCCATTGTGCTGGGGTCCCGCCCCGGACGGGTCAGGGCGCGATCCGGTCCGCGAGATACGCGTCGGTGTACGTGTCGATCTCGGCCGCCAGCCGGGCCTTGCCGGCCGGGTCCAGGAAGGACGCCTCCACGGCGTTCTTCGCCAGACCGGCGAGACCGCGCTCGTCCAGGTCGAGGAGGCGGGCGGCGACCGCGTACTCGTTGTTCAGGTCGGTGCCGAACATCGGCGGGTCGTCCGAGTTGATCGTGACGAGGACACCGGCGTCGGCGAACTCCCTGAGAGGGTGCTCGTCCAGGCTGCGGACCGCGCGCGTGGCGATGTTCGAGGTCGGGCACACCTCCAGCGCGATGCGGTGCTCGGCCAGGTGCGCCAGCAGCTTCTCGTCCCGCGCGGAACTGGTGCCGTGGCCGATGCGCTCGGCGCGCAGGTGGGTGAGGGCGTCCCAGACCGTCTGCGGGCCGGTCGTCTCGCCCGCGTGCGGCACCGAGTGCAGGCCGGCCGCGATCGCGCGGTCGAAGTACGGCTTGAACTGCGGGCGCGGCACGCCGATCTCCGGGCCGCCGAGCCCGAACGAGACCAGGCCCTCCGGGCGGAGGCGGTCGTCCGTGGCCAGCCGGGCCGTCTCCTCGGCCGACTCCAGGCCCGCCTCGCCCGGGATGTCGAAGCACCAGCGCAGTACGGTCCCGAACTCGGCCTCCGCCGCCTTGCGGGCGTCCTCGATCGCGTCCATGAACGCCTTCTCGTCGATGCCGCGGCGGGTGGACGAGAACGGGGTGATGGTCAGCTCGGCGTAGCGCACCTGCTGGCGGGCCAGCTCGCGGGCGACCTCGTAGGTCAGCAGACGGACGTCCTCCGGGGTGCGGATGAGGTCGACGACCGACAGGTACACCTCGATGAAGTGCGCGAAATCCGTGAACGTGAAGTAGTCGACCAGGGCCTCGGGGTCCGTCGGGACCTTCGAGTCGGGGTGGCGGGAGGCCAGCTCGGCGACGATGCGGGGGGAGGCGGAGCCGATGTGGTGGACGTGGAGTTCGGCTTTCGGCAGGCCGGCGATGAAGTCACCTGCGGTGGGCTTGGTGACGAGACGGTCGGTCACGGGTTCCTCCCCGGAGCGGCGCGCTGCCCTGCGGGGCTCGGCGCGGGTGATCGGCTGATCGGTGTCGTCATCGTAGGACGGGCCGGGGTGGGTGG
>NZ_MUND01000733.1:0-4258 GCF_002154375.1 Streptomyces glaucescens
CCGCCGCGCGGCGGGCCCGCCGGGGCCGGACGAGACGCAGCCACGCCAGCAGGAGCAGCGCCGCCAGCGCGGCGAAGGGCAGTACGGCGGCGAGCGCCACGACGATCCAGCGCAGCATCCCGACGAACGCGTCCCAGCCGCCCCCGAGCGCGTCCCCGACCCCCGGGTCGTCGTCCTCGGCGGCCCGCTCCACCGGCGTCTCGGTCAGGGACAGGGTGATGGTCGCCAGGCTCGTGCGGTCCTTCAGGGTCGCCTGCCGGGCGAGCAGCGCCTCCAGGTCCGCCTGGCGGCTGCTCAGTTCGCCCTCCAGCGTCACCACGTCCTCCAGCCTGGTCGCCTCGGCCATCAGCGCGCGGATCCGCTCCACGCTGGCCCGCTGGGTGCGGATCCGGCTCCGCACGTCGACGACCTGCTCGGTGACGTCCTGCGCCTTCGCGCTGCGCTCCAGCAGCGTGCCCGCGCCCTCCAGGTCCGCCAGCACCTCCTCGTACCGGTCCACCGGCACCCGCAGCACCAGCTCGGTGTACTCCTCGTGCTCGTCCCGGTGGGTGGCCTCCCGGCCGACGTAGCCGCCCGCGCCCTCGGCGGTGGCGCGGGCGTCGGCGAGCGCCTTCGGCACGTCCTTCACCCGCACGGTCAGGGAGGCGGTGCGGATGATGTGGTTCACGGCCGCCCTCGGCGCCTGCTCCTTATTGCTCTGCGTGGCCCCGGACCGGCCGCCGCCGTCCTCGTAGCCCGGCCCGGCGGCCTCCGCGGCCTTGTCACCGGCGACGCCGGCGCCGGACGCGGTCTCGTCGGCCGCGCCGCTGCAGCCGGTCACCGCGAGGGCGGAGGCGAGCAGCAGCCCGGTGAGGAGCCGTCCGGGTCGTCGTGCGGAACGTCGTGCGCGCATGCGGGTGTACCCCCCGTGGCTCGGTGCCAGTGACGTTCCTACGACGCCCGGGCCGCGCCCGGGGTTTGACCGGGCCGGTTCCGAACCGGTCACGGTCGGGACTCGGCCGGGCCACGGCCCGTCGGCGGCACTGTCGGTGCCGTCTGAGAAGGTGGAGGACATGAGCGGAGTACGGAGCGACGCCCGGCGGGTCGTCGTCATCGGAGCGGGGATCGCCGGGCTGGCCGCCGCCCACCGGCTGCTGGAGCGGGGGGCGCGGGTCACCGTGCTGGAGGCGTCCGGCCGGGTCGGCGGCAAGCTGCTGCCCGGTGAGATCGCGGGCGTGCGCGTCGACCTCGGCGCCGAGTCGCTGCTGGCGCGCCGCCCCGAGGCGGTCGGCCTCGCGCGTGAGGTGGGCCTCGCCGACCGGCTCCAGCCGCCGGCCACCGCGACCGCCGCGCTGTGGACCCGCGGCGCCCTGCGCCCCATGCCCAAGGGCCATGTCATGGGCGTCCCCGGCACCGCCGACGCCCTGACCGGGGTCCTCTCCGAGGAGGGCCTGCGCCGCATCGAGCGGGACGCCGAACTGCCCCGCACCGAAGTCGGTGACGACGTGGCGGTGGGGGAGTACGTCGCCGCGCGGCTGGGCCGCGAGGTCGTCGACCGCCTGGTCGAACCCCTGCTCGGCGGGGTCTACGCGGGCGACGCCTACCGCATCTCCCTGCGCTCCGCCGTCCCCCAGCTCTTCCAGGCCGCCCGCACCCACGACTCGCTCACCGAGGCGGTCCGCGGCATCCAGGCCAGGGCGGCGGCGAACCCGCGGACCGGCCCGGTGTTCACGGGCATCGCGGGCGGCATCGGGACCCTGCCCCTCGCGGTGGCCGACTCGGTGCGGGCCCGCGGAGCGGAGATCCTGACCCGCACGGCGGCCACGGAGCTGCGCCGGTCGGGCGACGGCGGCTGGCGGATCACCGCCGGGGACCGGACGCTGCACGCGGACGCCGTCGTCGTCGCCGTCCCCGCGCCCGCCGCCGCCGCGCTGCTGCGCGCCGAGGTCCCCGCCGCCGCGGCTGAGCTGACCGCCGTGGAGTACGCCTCCATGGCCCTGATCACCCTCGCCTACCGCCGCTGCGACGTCCGGCTCCCCGTGGGCAGCGGCTTCCTCGTCCCGCCGGTCGACGGACGGACCATCAAGGCGTCCACGTTCGCCTCCCAGAAGTGGGGCTGGATCGCCGAGCAGGACCCGGAGACGGTGGTCCTGCGCACCTCCGTCGGCCGCTACGGCGAGACGGAGATCCTCGGCCGCGACGACACCGACCTGGTCGCCGTCTCCCGCCACGACCTCGCGGAGGCCACCGGACTCGGCGCCACGCCGGTCGCCACCCGCGTCACCCGCTGGGACGACGGCCTGCCGCAGTACCCGGTCGGCCACCACGCGCGCGTGGCCCGCATCCGCGACCACGTCGGCAGGCTGCCCGGGCTGGCCGTGTGCGGCGCGCTCTACGACGGCGTCGGTGTCCCCGCGTGCGTCGCGAGCGCGTACGCCGCGGTGGACCAGCTCGGCGGTGACCTGCGCGGTGTGGAGCAGCTCACCGCCCACCCGGTGCAGAGTCTGCACGGCGGAGCGGGAGAATGAGGGACATGAGTGACGACGCCACCACCACCGGCCGGATCCCGAACAAGGGCAAGCTGGCCAAGGACCTCAACGAGGTCATCCGCTACACCCTGTGGTCCGTGTTCAAGCTGAAGGACGTGCTCCCCGAGGACCGCGCGGGCTACGCCGACGAGGTCCAGGAGCTGTTCGACCAGCTCGCCGCGAAGGACGTGACGATCCGCGGCACCTACGACGTCTCGGGTCTGCGCGCCGACGCCGACCTGATGATCTGGTGGCACGCCGAGACCAGCGACCAGCTCCAGGAGGCGTACAACCTCTTCCGCCGCACCCGCCTGGGCCGCGCGCTCACGCCGGTGTGGTCCAACATGGCGCTGCACCGCCCCGCCGAGTTCAACCGCTCGCACATCCCGGCGTTCCTCGCCGATGAGACGCCGCGCGACTACGTCAGCGTCTACCCGTTCGTGCGCTCCTACGACTGGTACCTCCTGCCGGAGGAGGACCGCCGCCGGATGCTCGCCGATCACGGCAAGATGGCCCGCGGCTACCCGGACGTGCGCGCCAACACGGTCGCCTCCTTCTCCCTCGGCGACTACGAGTGGATCCTCGCCTTCGAGGCCGACGAGCTGTACCGCATCGTCGACCTCATGCGCCACCTCCGCGCCTCGGAGGCCCGCCTCCACGTCCGTGAGGAGGTCCCGTTCTACACGGGGCGCCGGAAGTCCGTGGCCGAGCTGGTCGCCGGGCTCGCGTAACCTCCGGAAGGGCTCGGGGCCGTACGGATGTGCGGCTCCGCCGCGTGGCGCGACCGGCCACGGACGAACCGCACCCGGCGTCATGGCGCGACCACGGGCTTCGGCTCCGGGTGCGGCGCACACGCGGCGCGCCGTCCCGGAAGCCGCCCCTCCAGCAGATACGCGTCGACGTACCCGTTGACACAGGCGTTGGGCCCGCCCACGAGCCCGTGGGCCCCGGCGTCCCGCTCGGTGACCAGCACCGCCCCGGACAACCGCCGCTGCAGCTCCAGCGCCCCCTCGTACGGTGCGGCGGCGTCCCGCTCGGCGGCGAGAATCAGCGTGGGCGGCAGCTCACCGGGTCCGGTCCGCACATCGAGGGGCCGCTGACGCGGCGCGGGCCAGTACGCGCAGGGCAGGTTCATCCACACGTTGGCCCACGTCTCGAACGGCGCCACCCGCGCGAGCCGGGTGTTGTCCCGGTCCCACACCGCCCAGTCCGTCGGCCAGGGCGCGTCGTTGCACTCCACGGCCGTGTAGACGGCGCTGGCGTTCTCCGCCTCGGCCGCCGTCTCCCGCTGCGGCGCGGCCAGGTCGGCCAGCGGCTGCTGATCGCCCTTCAGATACGCCGACAGCGCCTGCGCCCGGGCCGGCCAGTAGTCGTCGTAGTACCCGGCCTGCAGGAACAGGTTCTGCAGCTGTCCCGGCCCGACCTCCCCGCCGGCCGGTTCGGCGGCGAGCCGCGCCCGCGCCCGGTCGTAGCTGCGCTGCACCTCGCCCGCGGTGGCGCCCAGCCCGTAGACGTCGTGGTGCTCGGCGATCCACTCCTTCAGGTCCGACCAGCGCCCCTCGAACGCCGCCGACTGGGCGAGGTTGTTGCGGTACCAGACCTGCACGGGGTCCGGGTTCACCGCGGAGTCGAACACCATCCGCCGCACGTGCGAGGGGAACAGCGTGGCGTACAGCGCCCCGAAGTAGGTGCCGTACGAGGAGCCCATGAAGGTCAGCTTCCGTTCGCCCAGCGCGGCCCGCAGCACGTCC
>NZ_MUND01000733.1:4322-4443 GCF_002154375.1 Streptomyces glaucescens
AGCGCGGCCCGCAGCACGTCCAGGTCACGGGCGTTGTTGAGGGAGTGGTAGTGCCGCAGCGCGCTGCCGGAGCGCTGGGCGCAGCCGCGCGCATACGCCTTGGCCCGCGCGAAGCGCTCCC
>NZ_MUND01000734.1 GCF_002154375.1 Streptomyces glaucescens
TGCTGATCAGCACCGCCCGGATGACCGACGTACGGGTCGACCCGGCCGGACGCACCGCGACGGTGGCCGCCGGGGCCAAGTGGAGCCACGTCATGGCGGCGGGCGCCCCGCACGGCCTCGCCGGTCTCAGCGGCACCTCCACGGACGCGGGCGTGGTCGGCTACACGGTGGGCGGCGGACTGCCGGTGCTCGGCCGGGCCTACGGCTTCACCGCCGACCTCGTGCACTCCTTCCAGGTCGTCACCCCGGACGGCACCCTGCGCGACACGGACGCCGATCAGGAGCCGGAGCTGTTCTGGGCACTGCGCGGCGGCAAGGGCAACGTCGGCGTCGTCACGTCCCTCGTGATGGACCTGCTGCCGGTGCCCCGCCTGTACGGGGGGAGCCTGTACTGCCACGGCGAGCACGCCGAACCCCTGCTGCGCGCCTGGGCGGAGTGGACGCGGACGGTGCCGGACGAGATGTGCAGCGCGTACACCATCCTGCGGCTGCCGCCCATCCCGCAGATCCCCGAGCCGCTGCGCGGCGGCTTCTGGGCCCGTGTCGCGCTCGCCTGGCCCGGCGATCCGGCCGAGGGCGAGGCACTGATCGCCCCGCTGCGCTCGGCCGCCCCGGTCGCGGTCGACATGGTCGAGGAGATGGACCACGCGGACCTGGACCGCATCCACCTGGAGCCGCAGGACCCGCTCCCGGCGCGCGAGTACTGCCTGCTGCTGCGCGACCTGCCCGCCGACGCGCTCGACACGCTGGTGGCGCTGGCCGGCCCGGCGGCGGGCGCCGACTATCCGCTGCTGATGGTGGAGGTGCGCCACATGGGCGGCGCGCTGGCCCGCCCGTCCGCCGCGGAGGACGCCGTCTGCGCCCGGGACGCGCGGTACTTCATGGACTCGGTCGGTGTCCTGCCCGCCCCGCCGGTCGCCGAGGCCGTCGAGCGGGCCACGCGGGAGCTGTACGGCGCCATGGCCCCGTACGGCACCGGGCGCACCATGGTCAACATCCACGGCACGCCGGGCGACGAGGCCGACCGCGCCCGCGCGTGGACCCCGGAGGTCTACGACCGCCTGCGCCGCACGAAGACGACCTACGACCCGGACAACCTGCTCCGCTTCGGCCACACGGTCGCGCCGGTGTAGCCAAGCGGGTGGCCCGGGGCGGCCGTGGCCGTTCGAGCCGCCCGGATCAGGCCGCCCGAAGCGGCTCCCCCGCCTCCGCGGACCGGTCCCGGCAGTCCCGGCAACGGCCGGGTCGCGGGGCGCGGAAGGCACGCTCGCAGCCGTCGCACGTC
>NZ_MUND01000735.1 GCF_002154375.1 Streptomyces glaucescens
ACGGCCGGGCGGTCAGGCCGGGGTACGGCCGGGCGGTCAGGCCGCCACGAACGTCCGTGCGGCCTTGTCGTGCCAGCACTGCCGCCACGGCTTGTCCCACAGGCACCACAGCACGCCGACGACGCCCACGAACAGCAGCCCGGACACGCTGTACACCAGCCAGCGGCGCAGCGCGGCGCCGAACGACGGTGGCTCGTGGGCCTCGATGTCCCGTACCTCCAGGCCGAGCAGCTTCTTGCCCGGCGTGCGGCCCCACTTGGCGGTCGGCAGGGCCTCGTAGAGCGCGCCGAAGACCAGCAGGACGGCCAGGATGATGCCGAGATACGTCGATGTCGTGCCGTCCAGCAGCCACACGGTGACCGTCTGCCCGGAGAGCTTGGCCTGGTCGACCTTGTCCTGGATGTGGTCCAGCGCCTTGCCGCCGAGGGGCACGGCGGCGACCGCGGTGACGCCCGCGACGACCACCGTGTCGATCAGCCGCGCCGCGAGCCGCTTGCCGAGCCCCGCGGGCCGGGCCGACGCCTGCCGCCGGGCCGCCGCCTGGAACACGTCCTCCACCGGCGGCTTCCACGGGGCGACCGGCTGCTCGTCGGCGGCGGTCGACGAGGCTCCGGCGAGCTGGTGCACCTGCTGCGCCCAGGACGACTGCCCACCGCCGGGTCCGGTCGTCACCGGGGTGGCGGCGACGGCCTGCTGGGGCACCTGAGGCGTGCGCTGGGGGAAACCGGCGGCGGGCTGCTGCTGCGGGCCCGCGGCGGCCGAGGCGGCCTGGGCGGGGGCGGACTGGGCCGAGGGGGCCTGGGCCGCCGGCGCCGAGGGGGCCGCCGCACCCGAAGCGGTCGTATCGGATGCCGTCGCGCGCGGGCCGACCGCGCGGAAGGTCATGGTGCCCTCGTCCCGGCCGGTGCCCGCACGAGCGGCGGGCCCGAAGGCCGGACCGGAGGCGGCGGCGCCGGCAGCCGGACCGAAGCCCGCCGCGGCCGGCCCCGCGGCCCCCGCGCCCAGGCCCGCGCCGCCCGCCGGCGGGTCGCCCTGCGCTCCCCGGGCGTCGGGCACCGGGCGGCGGAAGACGAAGGTGCTGCCGGACGCCGCCGCGGCCTGCTCCGCGTCGGCGCCGGACGCGGCCGGCGGGGTGGCCGCAGCGCCGTCCGGGCGGGCGGCACGGGGGTCCGGGGAGCCGTCGGCAGAGGTCCGCGGGTCGGCGCCCTGCGGGGAGCCCCAGGAAACCCGGCGGTCCGGGTCGCCGCCGAAGCCGGACTGGTGGGATCGGTCTGCGCCCCAGGCGGGCGCGGGCTCCTGCGCGGCGGGTTCCGGCTCGTCGGCCGGGTCCTCGTCGAAGAAGTGCGGGCCGGTCTCCTCCACGGAAGCGGCCGCGGACCGGTCCGGGCGCACCCCGGGCGGCGGGGCGAGCGGTTCGCCGTCGGCCGGGGCCGGACGGCTGGTGCCCGGTACCCACGCGGCACCGTTCCAGTACCGGACGTATCCGGGGATGGAAGGGTCCGGGTAATACCCTTCGCGGGGCCTGTCGTCACCGGGGGCCGGGGTTGGGGCGCTCATGTCCGTCGTCCCGTATCTGCTCGGGGGTGTAATGGGGGCCTCCACATCTATCAGACGGGCGCAACCCGCACCGCCCGTCCCGCCGTACCCACCCCTTTCGAGCACGGTTGTGCCACCCTCGCGCCACAGTCCCGAAAAAAGTTCCGGGAACCCGCGTAATGCTCCCGGCCCCGCCCGCTCTCTCCTCGTACGGGCCCGCGCGGGCCCGTCACGAGAGACCGAGCGAGAGGAAACCGCCATGTACACCGTCGTGGAGCGCGAACTGGAGCTGCGGCTCGTCCTGTCCCCCGAGCGCGGCGTCACCGTCCCGGCCCGGCTGGGCTACCGCACCGACGACCCGTACGCCGTCCACATCACCTTCCACATCGACTCGGAGTCCCCGGTGCACTGGACGTTCGCCCGGGAGCTGCTGGTGGAGGGGGTGTTCCGGCCGTGCGGGCAGGGCGACGTGCGGGTGTGGCCGTCCAGGTCGGAGGGGCGCGGTGTGGTGCTGATGGCGCTGAGTTCACCGGACGGGGACGCGCTGCTGGAGGCCCCGGCGGCGCAGGTGTCGGCATGGCTGGAGCGGACGCTGCGGGTCGTGCCGCCGGGGACGGAGGGCGAGCAGCTGGGCATCGACGGCGGTCTCGCCCAGCTCCTCGCCCGGTGAACGCGCACGGCCGGAGCGGATCCGGGGTCAGAAGAGCTTGCCCGGGTTGAGGATGCCCAGCGGGTCGAAGAGCTGTTTGACGGCCCGCTGCATCTCCAGGCCGACCGGGCCGAGTTCCCGGGCCAGCCACTCCTTCTTCAGCACGCCGACGCCGTGTTCGCCGGTGATGGTGCCGCCGAGTTCCAGGCCGAGGGCCATGATCTCGTCGAACGACTCGCGGGCGCGCCGGGACTCGTCGGGGTCGGCCGCGTCGAAGCACACGGTGGGGTGGGTGTTGCCGTCGCCCGCGTGCGCGCAGACCCCGATGGTCAGCCCGTACTTCCCGGCGATGCGCTCGACGCCGTCGAGCAGGTCACCGAGCCGGGAGCGGGGCACGCAGACGTCGTCGATCATCGTGGTGCCCTTGACGGCCTCCAGCGCGTTCAGCGACAGCCGGCGCGCCTGGAGCAGCAGTTCGGACTCGGCGGCGTCGTCGGCGGGCACCACCTGGGTGGCGCCGGCGGCCTCGCACAGCGCGCCGACGGCGGCGAGGTCGGCGGCCGGGTCGGGGGTGTCGAACGCGGCGAGCAGCAGCGCCTCGGTGCTCTCGGGGAGTCCCATGTGCGCGAGGTCGTTGACGGCCTTGACCGTGGTCCGGTCCATGAGTTCGAGGAGTGACGGGGCGTGCCCGCCCGCCATGATCCGGCAGACCGCGTCGCAGGCGGCGCCCGCGGACGCGAACTCGGCGGCCAGCACGAGCTGCCGGGGCGGCTGCGGCTTGAGGGCGAGGACGGCCCGTACGACGATGCCGAGCGAGCCCTCGGAGCCGACGAACAGCCGGGTCAGGTCGTATCCGGCGACGCCCTTGGCGGTGCGGCGGCCGGTGGACAGCAGCCGTCCGTCGGCGAGCACGACGTCCAGGCCGAGCACGTACTCGGCCGTCACCCCGTACTTCACACAGCACAGCCCGCCGGCGGCGGTGCCGATGTTGCCGCCGATGGTGCACATCTCCCAGCTGGACGGATCGGGAGGATAGTGCAGGCCGTGTTCGTTGACGGCGCGGGTGAGCGTGGCGTTGACGACGCCGGGTTCGACGACGGCGATCCGGTCGACCGGGTCGATCTCGATGATCCGGTCCATCTTGGTCAGGGACAGCACCACGCAGTCGTCGGCGGCGTTGGCGCCGCCCGACAGACCGGTGCGGGCGCCCTGCGGGACGACCGGGACGCGCAGCTCGGTCGCGGTGCGCATGACGTGCTGAACCTGTTCGACGGTGCGCGGCAGCACCACCGCGGCCGGGGTGCCGGCCGGGCAGAAGCTCGCCATGTCGTGGGCGTAGGAGGCGGTGACGTCGGGGTCGGTCAGGACGGCCTCGGCCGGCAGTCCCGCGAGCAGCCGGTCGATGAGGTGGCTACGGCTCATGATCACAGCGTCGCACCGGGGGCCATCGGTGTGAACCCCGCGGGCGGCACCCTTGGGCCGACCGGATGTGCTCGTCGTATTGACGCACAGTGAGCGGCATGAAGACGCAGGACAGCTGGTTCCGCGGGCGTACGCGCCGGGCCCGGAACGTCACCGGTGTGCTGGCCGGCTCGCTCGCCGGGTCCCTGGTGCTCGGCGGGGTGCTGATGCTGCTGCCGGACGACCGGCCGCCCGCCGCGCCCGCGGCGGGACCGGCCGCGGCACGGGCGGCGGTCACCAACGGGATGCCGGCCTCGCCGGCCGATCTGTCGGTGCTGATCGGCGACCGGGAGGCGCACGTGCGCAGGCACCCGCGGGACGCCGGGTCGTGGGCGGTGCTCGGCGCTGCCTACGTGGAGCAGGGGCGGCTGACGGCGGACGCCGCGTACTACCCGAAGGCGGAGCGGGCGCTGCGGGCCTCGCTGAAGGCCCGGCCCCGGGGCAACGCGCAGGCGCTGGACGGGCTGGCGGCGCTGGCCAACGCGCGGCGGGACTTCCCGGCGGCGCGGCAGTGGGCCGAGGCCGCGCTGCGGGCCGACCGCAAGCGGTGGACGACGTATCCGCTGCTGATCGAGGCGTACACCGGGCTCGGCGACCACAAGGCGGCCCGGCGCACCCTGGACCGCCTGCAGAAGCTGAAGTCCGGGCCGCCCGTGATGGCCCGCGCGGCGTCCGTCTACTGGGACCAGGGGTGGCGGGAGGACGCCGCCGCCCAGTTGTCGGACGCGGCGGCCTCCGCGGGGTCGCCCGCCGAGCGGGCGGCGTGGCTGGAGCGGGCCGGGCAGCTGGCGTGGGAGCGCGGGGAGCGGGCGGCGGCCCTGCGGCACTTCCGGGAGGCGCTGCGCACCGACCCCGATCTGCGGGCCGCGCAGGCCGGGGAGGGCAGGGCGCTGGCGGCGCTGGGCCGCATCTCGGAGGCGCTGAGCGCGTACCGGGCGGCGCTGGCCAAGCAGCCTTCGCCCGCCTACGCGCTGGAGCTGGGCGAGCTGTACGAGTCGCTGGGGCTGGAGCAGGCGGCCCGCGTGCAGTACGAGCTGCTGCGGCAGCGGGTGCGGCTGGCGGCCGCGGGCGGCGCGGACGAGGAGCTGCTCCTCGGCCGCTTCGAGGCGGACCACGGGGACGTGGGGTCCGCCGTGCGGCGGCTGCGCGCCGAGTGGCGGCGGCAGCCGTCGATCGCCGTCGCGGACGCACTCGGCTGGGCGCTGTACCGGGCGGGTGACCACGAGGAGGCGCTGCGGTTCGCGGTGCGGGCGACGGACCGGGAGAAGGAGAACGGGGGCGGGGTGCGCAGCGCGCTGTACGCCTATCACCGGGGGATGATCGAGCGGGCCCTGGGGAAGGCCGGTCCCGCTCGTCGGCATCTTCAGGAGGCGCTGCGGCTCAACCCCTGGTTCTCCCCGCTGCACGCCCCGCTCGCCCGGGCCGTGTTGAAGCGGCTGGGCGAGCCGTCGGACCGGCTGCCGCACGGGGTGTGGGCGCCGGACTGATCCGGCCCG
>NZ_MUND01000736.1 GCF_002154375.1 Streptomyces glaucescens
GTTGCGGACCGGTGCTCCGTGGCGTGACCTGCCGGAACGCTACGGGCCGTGGCAGACGGCCTATGAACGGTTCGCCCGCTGGGAGGCAGACGGAACCTGGGCCCGCCTGCTCGGGCAGGTCCAGGTCCGCGACGACTCCGTCGGGGCCGTGGAGTGGACGGTGTCGGTCGACTCCACGATCAGCCGGGCGCATCAGCACGCCGCTGGTGCCCGCAAAAAGGGGCGGCGGCGGGGGACGAACTGGAAGATCCGGCATGTCCGTCGGCTGGCCAGGCGCTGGGCCGGTCCCGCGGCGGGCTGACCACAAAGATCCATCTCGCCTGCGACGGCCGGGGCCTTCCACTGGCCGTCGTCGTCACACCGGGCAACGTCAACGACTCCACCGTCTTCGACACGGTCATGGACGAGGTGAGGGTGCCGAGAGCCGGTGCCGGGCGCCCCCGCCTCAGGCCTGACGCGGTCATCGCGGACAAGGCGTACTCGTCCCGGGCGATCCGCCAGTCCCTGCGACGCAGAGGGATCCGGGCGGTGATCCCGGAGCGAACGGACCAGAAGGCCAACCGCCTGCGGCGAGGGAAGGCCGGCGGCAGGCCACCGGCCTTCGACCGCGAGCTCTACAAGGCCCGCAACGTGGTCGAACGCTGCTTCAACCGC
>NZ_MUND01000737.1 GCF_002154375.1 Streptomyces glaucescens
GCATCAGTGATCACTAATCGGACGGACACATCCGATCAACTGACCAACCCATCAAAGAGACACGCGCTAGGCCGTGTGTCGAAAGTGGATCTTGAGCTGTGAATGATCTCGGTTCATGGGTCGGGGAGATCTCACGGACGAACAGTGGGCCGTGCTGGAGCCGTTGTTGCCGAGGGGCACGAGGGCCGGGCGGCCACCCATCTGGCCTCGGCTGCAGTTGATCGACGGCATACGGTTCCGGGTCCGAACCGGTGTTCCGTGGCGGGACGTGCCCGTGAAGTACGGACCGTGGGGCCGGATCTACGACCTATTCCGCCGATGGCAGCGGAATGGCACCTGGCACCGGATCCTCACCCGTCTCCAGTCCCTGGCCGACGCGGAAGGTGCGATCACATGGGACCTGAGCGTCGACTCCACGGTGTGCCGAGCTCATCAGCAAGCGGCCAGGGCCCGCAAGCAGGATCACCTACAGAAAGAACCACCGGGTGGCGTGTTAACCGAGCCCGGCGATCACGGGCTGGGACGTTCGCGCGGCGGGTTCACCACCAAGCTGCACCTGGCTGTCGAGCACGGTCAGAAGCCCATGGCGATCGTGGTCATGGCCGGTCAGCGCGGCGACTCGCCTCAGCTCGAGCCCGTGCTGGGGAAGATCCGCGTGCCTCGCATCGGGCCGGGCCGGCCACGCCTCCGCCCCGACCGGGTGCGGGCCGACAAGGCGTACGCCTCCCGCAAGAACCGCGCCTACCTGCGCCGACGCGGGATCCGCTGCACCATCCCAGACAAGGCCGACCAGGCGCGCAACCGCCGGAAGCTCGGCTCCCGCGGCGGCCGGCCGCCGTGATTCGACCCGGCCGACTACCGCGAGCGTCACGCGGTCGCGTGCGGGATCAACCGCCTCAAGAGACATCGCGCTGTAGCCACGCGATACGACAAGCTCGCCGTCCGCTACGAGGCGACCGTCCTCGTCGCGACCATCAACGAGTGGCTGTGACCCGCGGTCTCACGCAACGGGATCCACGTTCCACGCCGCGGGCAGATCGCTCCCGCAGAAGACGCAGACGAAGTCGTCCTCACGCACGATGCTGCCTCGGCACCAGCCCGAGACCGCGGTCTCTGCTTCCTCCTCCCAGGGGCTGCGACAGCCCCGGGGCCTGAACCCAGCCTATGCATGTCCTGGCCCGTCGCCCGACTACACCGAAGCCTCGGCCCCTGCGCTAGGACCTGTCTGATAATTGATCTTGTGGTGGGTCGGGGTGAGCTGACGGATGCGGCGTGGGAGCGGATAGCGCCCCTGCTGCCTGGTATTGACGGACGTGGTCGTCCGTGGCGTGATCACCGGCAGGTGATCAACGGGGTGTTGTGGCGGTTGCGGACCGGTGCTCCGTGGCGTGACCTGCCGGAACGCTATGGGCCGTGGCAGACGGCCTATGAACGGTTCGCCCGCTGGGAGGCAGACGGAACCTGGGCCCGCCTGCTCGGGCAGGTCCAGGTCCGCGACGACTCCGTCGGGGCCGTGGAGTGGACGGTGTCGGTCGACTCCACGATCAGCCGGGCGCATCAGCACGCCGCTGGTGCCCGCAAAAAGGGGCGGCGGCGGGGGACGAACTGGAAGATCCGGCATGTCCGTCGGCTGGCCAGGCGCTGGGCCGGTCCCGCGGCGGGCTGACCACAAAGATCCATCTCGCCTGCGACGGCCGGGGCCTTCCACTGGCCGTCGTCGTCACGCCCGGCAACGTCAACGACTCCACCGTCTTCGACACGGTCATGGACGATCTGAGAGTGCCCCGGACCGGCGCGGGGCGCCCCCGCCTCAGGCCCGATGCGGTCGTCGCGGACAAGGCGTACTCGTCCCGGGCGATCCGCCAGTCCCTGCGACGCAGAGGCATCCGGGCGGTGATCCCGGAGCGGGCGGACCAGAAGGCCAACCGCCTGCGGCGAGGGAAGGCCGGCGGCAGGCCGCCGGCCTTCGACCGCGAGCTTTACAAGGCCCGCAACGTGGTCGAGCGCTGCTTCAACCGCCTCAAGCAGTTCCGCGCGATCGCCACCCGCTTCGACAAACTCGCCACCCGCTACAAGGCCGGAGTCCACCTCGCCTCACTCATCCTCTGGCTCCGCGAACCCAACCAAGATCCTTTGTCAGACAGGACCTAGGCCGTGTCCGCAAAGTCCCGTCTGCCCCGCGACACCTGGCACGCACTCTC
>NZ_MUND01000738.1 GCF_002154375.1 Streptomyces glaucescens
GGCCGTGACCCCGCCCCCCGCGCCCGTGCGGCCGGCGCGCCCGCAGGGCGCCGCGCCCAAGGAGCCCCTGTGGCGCGACCTCGTCGGTGACGTCCTGCGGCGCGAACGACTCGCGCAGGAGCGGACGCTGAAGGACGTCGCCGACGCGGCCCGGATCTCGATGCCGTATCTGTCGGAGGTGGAGCGGGGCCGCAAGGAGGCCTCCTCGGAGGTGCTCGCGGCCGCCGCCCAGGCGCTCGGCCTCGGCCTCGGCGACCTGCTGACGATGGCCCAGCGGGAGCTGGTCCGGGTCACCTCCCGGCACGCCCACCGCGGCCGTACGACCACCACCTCGTCGTACGACGGGCTCTGCCTGGCCGCCTGAGGCCGGTGCCCGGAGCCGGCGTCTCAGACCGCCGCGAGACGCCGGCTCAGCACCTCGTCGGCCAGCCCGTACGCCACCGCCTCCGGTGCGGTGAACACCTTGTCCCGGTCCATGTCCGCCCGCAGCGTGGCGATGTCGTGGCCGGTGTGCCGGGACAGCACCTCCTCCACCTGGGACCGGATCCGCACCATCTCCTTGGCCTGGAGGGCGAGGTCGGACACCGTGCCCTGGCGTCCGCCGCTGGCGGGCTGGCCGAGCAGCACCCGCGCGTGCTCCAGCACGAACCGCCGCCCGGGATCCCCGCCGGCCAGCAGCACGGCCGCCGTGGACGCCGCCTGCCCGACGCAGAACGTGGAGATCGGCGCCTTCACGAAGGTCATGGTGTCGTAGATCGCCATCAGGGAGGTGTACGAGCCGCCGGGCGAGTTGAGGTAGACCGAGATCTCGTTCTCCGGCGCCGCCGACTCCAGATGGAGGAGTTGCGCGATGACGACGTTGGCGACGCCGTCGTCGATCTCGGTGCCGAGAAAGATGATCCGCTCCGACAGCAGCCGGCTGAACACGTCGTAGGACCGCTCGCCCTGCGGGGTCCGCTCGACCACGTGCGGAATGGTGTAACTCCCCATGACTACAGCCCGGTCCGTCGTCGTGTCGCGGCCGGCAGGAGCTCCGTGAAGGAGTCCACGATCCGGTCCACCATGCCGTACTCCCTGGCCTCCTCGGCCGTGAACCAGCGGTCGCGGTCGCCGTCCCGGGCGATGGTCTCCGGGCTCTGCCCGGTGTGCTCCGCGGTGATGCGCTCGATGGTCCGCTTGGTGAACTCCAGGTTGTCCGCCTGGATCTCGATGTCCGCGGTGGTGCCGCCGATGCCGGCGGACGGCTGGTGCATCATGATCCGCGCGTTCGGCAGGGCGTACCGCTTGCCGGGCGCGCCCACGCTGAGCAGGAACTGCCCCATGCTGGCCGCGAATCCCATCGCCAGGGTGGAGACGTCGTTGGGGATCAGCCGCATGGTGTCGTAGATGGCCAGCCCGGCGTGCACCGACCCGCCGGGGCTGTTCACGAACAGGCTGATGTCGGTCCGCGGGTCCTCCGCGGACAGGATCAGCAGCTGGCTGCAGACCCGGTTCGCGGAGACCTCGTCGACCTGGGTGCCCAGCAGCACGATCCGCTGCCCGAGCAGCTGTGCCGCGAGATGGTCGTCGAACCGGGTCGGCGGGGTGCCGCCCTCCTGCGCGCGCGGGGCGAACATCGTGTGCGGAGTCATCGGACCTCCTGGTCGTGGATGCCGGAGACTCCACTCTCGGCCGCGCGCGCCCCCGGCCGGCGAATTCTCTGCCCGCCGCAGATTCGCCGAGGGCAGAGCGGTCAGCCGATGTCCTTCTCCCGCAGCTGCCGGAAGAACGCCCGGACGTCCTCCACCAGCAGGTCCGGCTCCTCCATCGCGGCGAAGTGCCCACCCCGCTCCAGCTCCGTCCAGCGGACGATGTGCTCGGTGCGGTCGGCCTTGTGCCGCAGCGGGAGCTGCAGTTCCGCCGGGAAGAGGGCGACGGCGGTCGGCGCGGTGGACGGCTCGGCCGGTGCGGCGGCGCGGCCGGTGGCGTGCGCCCGCTCGTAGTAGATGCGGGCGGCGGAACCGGCCGTCCCCGTCAGCCAGTACAGCATCACGTTGGTCAGCAGCCGGTCCCGGTCCACGGCCTCCTCGGGCAGTTCCCCGGAGTCCGTCCACTCCTTGAACTTCTCGACGATCCAGGCGAGCTGGCCCACCGGCGAGTCGGTCAGCGCGTACGCCAGGGTCTGCGGCCGGGTCGCCTGGAGCACGGCGTATCCGGTGCCCTCGCTCGACCAGGCGCTCCACCCGCGCCAGGAGGCCAGCGTGCGCTCCCGCTCCTCGGGGCCGAGCGCCGCCAGCTCCTCCTCGGTGGGCTCCGTCGTCGCCTGTGCGCCCGGCAGCAGGTTGAGGTGGACGCCGATGACCCGGCCGGGGTGGGCGCGGCCCAGTTCGCGGGAGATGGCGGCACCCCAGTCGCCGCCCTGAGCGCCGAACCGCTCGTAGCCGAGCCGGCGCATCAGCTCGGCCCAGGCGTCGGCGATCCGGCCGGCCTCCCAGCCGGGCTCCGCCGTCGGCCCGGACAGGCCGAAGCCGGGGATGCTCGGCACGACGACGTGGAACGCGTCCTCGGGGTCCCCGCCGTACGCGGCGGGGTCGGTCAACGGCCCGACGACGTCAAGGAACTCGACGATCGAGCCCGGCCAGCCATGTGTGATGATCAACGGCGTGGCGTCCGGCTCGGGGGAGCGGACGTGCGCGAAGTGGACGTTCGCTCCGTCGATCGCGGTGGTGTACTGCGGCCATTCGTTGAGCTGGGCCTCGGCGGCCCGCCAGTCGTAGTCGTGCCGCCAGTACCGCACCAGCTCGCGCAGGTAGTCCGCGGGCACCCCGTACGCCCACCCCACGCCAGGCAGCTGGTCGGGCCAGCGGGTGCGGTCGAGGCGGTCGTGGAGGTCGGCGAGGGCGTCGTCGGGGACGGCGAGACGGAAGGGGCGGACGGCGTCCGCGGCGGCCGGTGACGTGGTCATGACCGCGATGCTAGGTGCCTGGGCCTGAAAGGGGCGCCGCATTTCCGGTCCGGTCCGACCGATGACTTTCGCCGCGGGCGGCGGTCGACAGTGGTGACCGCGTTCCACACCCAGGAGGCAGAGATGACCACCGACGGACTCACCACGTGTCTCTGGTTCGACACCGAGGCCGAGGAAGCCGCCCACCACTACGTCTCGATCTTCAAGAACTCGAGTATCGGCAGGATCGCCCGCTACCCCGAGGAAGCCCCGCGCCCGGCCGGCATGGTGATGACCGTCGAGTTCACGGCCAACGGCCAGCGGTTCCTGGCGCTCAACGGCGGCCCGGACTTCACGTTCAGCGAGGCGGTCTCCTTCGTCGTCCACTGCGACAACCAGGAGGAGATCGACTACTACTGGACGAAGCTGACCGAGAACGGCGGCGAGCCCGGCCCCTGCGGCTGGCTCAAGGACAAGTACGGCGTCTCCTGGCAGATCACCCCGAGCCGGCTGGACGACATGGTCAGCGACCCGGACCCGGCGAAGGCGCAGCGCGCGATGACGGCCATGCTGGCGATGGGCAAGCTCGACCTGGCCGCCCTGGAGAAGGCGTACGCCGGCGAGTGACCGCTCAGCAGCCGCCCCGCGGCTGCGCGCCCACCACCCGGGTGATCTCCGCGGCAGAGGCGTCCGGCGGCCGGACCGGCCGCGCCGCGGGGTCACCGCGTCCACCCCGCCTCCGCCGCCCGCGCGGGCCGGTCGGCGGGCGCGGCGACGGCCGGGTGGCTAGCGTGAGGAACGGACCGTTCCACCCCACCGGAAGGGGGCCGCGATCATGGCCGTGAAACCTGAGGGACACCCCTGCTGGGCCGACGCGATGTTCACCGACCTGGAAGGGGCCAAGAGCTTCTACGGCGACGTCCTCGGCTGGACCTTCGGCGAGTCGGCGACGGAGTACGGCAACTACACGGAGGCCTACCACGACGGGAAGGCGGTCGCCGCGATCGTCCCGCCCATGCCGGGCCAGGCGGGGGAGGGGGAGGCACAGTCGCAGTGGTGCCTCTACCTCGCCTCCCCGGACGCCGCCGCCACCGCCGAGAAGATCCGGCAGAACGGCGGCGAGGTGGTGGTGGAGCCGATGCCGGTCGCCGACTTCGGCACCATGTGCCTGGCCCGCGACCCGAGCGGGGTCGCGTTCGGGGTGTGGCAGTCGGGCACCCACGAGGGCTTCCAGGCGGAGATGGGCACGCCGGGCGCCTTCTGCTGGGCGGAGGTCTTCACCCGTGAGCCCGAGAAGTCGGACGCCTTCTTCCCGGCCGTCTTCCCGTACCGGGCCAAGCAGATGCAGGACGACGAGGTGGACTTCCGGATCTTCGAGGCCGGGGACGCCCCGGTGCTCGGCCGGATGAAGATGACCGAGGAGTTCCCGCGCGAGGTCCCGCCGCACATCAACGTCTACTTCGCCGTCCCCGACTGCGACGAGGCCGTGGCGAAGGCCACGGAACGGGGCGGTGTGCTGCGGCTCGGCCCGATGGACAGCCCGTTCGGGCGGTTCGCCTCGCTGAACGATCCGCAGGGGGCGAACTTCTCGGTGATCGACGTCACGAAGACCGAAGGGGAGATGCCCGCGACCACCGAGGTCTCCTGAAGACCGGGCCCCCACCCCGGCCGGGCTCCCGGCTCGGCCATGGCATGATCGGGCTCATGCGTGAACGAGTGGTGGCCGCGTGCGACGGGGCATCGAAGGGAAACCCCGGGCCGGCGGGCTGGGCCTGGGTCGTCGCAGACGAGTCGGAGACGCCCGCGCGGTGGGAGGCGGGCCCGCTCGGCCGGGCCACCAACAACGTCGCCGAACTGACGGCCCTGGAGCGGCTGCTGGCGGCGACCGACCCGGCCGTGCCGCTGGAGATCCGGATGGACTCGCAGTACGCGATGAAGGCCGTGACCACCTGGCTGCCCGGCTGGAAGCGCAACGGCTGGAAGACGTCCGCCGGCAAGCCCGTCGCCAACCAGGACCTGGTCGTGCGGATCGACGAACTCCTCGACGGCCGCACCGTCGAGTTCCGCTACGTGCCCGCCCACCAGGTGGACGGCGATCCACTCAACGACTTCGCCGACCGTGCCGCCAGCCAGGCGGCCTCCGGGCAGGAGCCGGCGGGCAGCGCCCTCGGCTCCCCGGAGCCGCCGCCCGCCCCGGACGCGCCGCCCGCCAGAACACCGCGCCGCCGCTCTCCGGCGGTCCGGAAGAGCGGCGGCGGTTCGCGGACGATCAAGGCGAAGTTCCCCGGTCGCTGTCTGTGCGGCCGGTCCTACGCCGCGGGCGAGCAGATCGCCAAGAACGACCAGGGCTGGGGCCACCCCGAGTGCCGCACCGCGGCGGCCGGCTGAGCGACGGCGGTACCGGCAGCCCCGCAGACCGCGCGGGACGCGGTGTGCTCAGACCTGGCCGCGCCAGGCCCCGGTCTCCTGCCCGCGCTCCTCGATGTACTTCTTGAAGCGCTGCAGGTCGCCCTTGGTCTGCCGCTTCACGAATCCGAGCTTGTCGCCGACGGTCTCGGCGACGCCGTCCGGCTGGAACTCCATCTGGAGCATCACCTTGGTGCGGGTGTCGTCGAGGCGGTGGAAGGTCACCACGCCCGCCTGGCGTGCGTCGCCGGCCACGGTCGTCCAGGCGACCCGCTCGTCCGGGATCTGCTCGGTGATCTCCGCGTCGAACTCCCGCCGGACCCCGTCGACCTTCGTCACCCAGTGGGTGAGCGTGTCGGTGCGCTGTTCGATGCGCTCCACGCCGTCCATGAACGCGGGGAACGTCTCGAACTGCGTCCACTGGTTGTAGGCGGTGTGCACGGGGACGGCGACCTCGATGGATTCCTCGACCTGCGACATGCGTCGGTCACTCCTTCGTCGTTCGTCGGACAGGTGCGACCCGGGTACCCGTGACCTGCGGGGCGATGCCTCCCGTCGGCCGGCGCTGTCAGTCGGTGTCGAACGTGTAGTGGGCGGTGTGGTCCAGGAGATCGGCCGGGGAGGTGTCGTTCCACGGCTTCATCCTCTCGTCGAGATCCACCACGTTCGGCGTCCCGGCGGCGGGGAGATAGCCGGATCCGGGGTGGCGGCGCTGCCACTCGGCCCACAGCTTGTCGACGTAGGCGTGGTGCAGCCAGAACACCGGGTCGTTGGGCGACATCCCGGTGGCCATCTGCCCGCCCACCCAGACGTGGACGCGGTTGTGCAGATTGACGCCGCGCCAGCCCTCCAGGTGGTTGCGGAAGCCGTCCGAGGCGCTGTTCCAGGGTGCCGTGTCGTACGTCGCCATGCCGAGCACCGACTCCACCTCGGCCCGCGTCGGCAGCTCCCGTACCGCGGTGCCGAGCGACCGCCGCAGGAACGCCCGCCCGTCCACGCGCACGTTGACCGGCCAGTTGCCGGCCGAGGCGGCGAACGGCCCGTCCATCACCCGGCCGTCCAGGCTGCGCCCGGTGCCGCCGAGGAAGTCCGGCGCCCACAGCGAGGCCCGGGTGGTGCGGTCGGTGGACCAGTCCCAGTAGGGGAGGGCGACCGAGGCGTCCACCGCCTGCAGGGCCCGCTCGAACTCCAGCAGGTATCTGCGGTGCCAGGGCAGGAACGAGGGCGAGCGGTGGCCGGTGCGCTCACCGGCGTCGGTGTCGCCGATGATGAAGGCGTTGTGGGTGGTGACGAACTCGTCGTAGCGGCCGCTGCGCTTGAGTTCCAGGACGGCGGCGACGAAGCGCCGCTTCTCGTCGGCGGTCAGGGTGGCCTGGTTCTTCCGGACGGTCATGTGCGAGTGCTCCAAAGAGGCGTGCGGTCGGATCAGTTGGCGGGGAACGGCAGCAGCCGCGCGCCCTGGAGTTCGTCGACCGCGGCCCGGGCGGCGGCCCGCGGGGTGGGGACGGGGTCGTAGTGGCTGACGACGCTGATCCAGCTGCCGTCGGCGTTCTGCATCACATGCAGCTCCACCCCGTCGATGAGGACCGCGTAGCCGCCGCCGTGGTGCTGGTGATGGCCCCCGGCGGCCGGCCGGCCCTGTATCCGGCGGCCCTTGTAGACCTCGTCGAAGGAGCCGGGCGCGCCGGGACGGTGCCCGGCGGCGGTGGCGGCCGGGGCGGCGACCGCCTGGGTGCCGGCTGCCGCGGCGAGGGCGGCAGCGGCGCCGATCGCACGACGACGGCTGAGTTCGGGCATACGGACCTCCGAAGGTGAAGGGGTGGATGACTCCGCATGCCTACCGGGCCGTGGGGCACTCCTGCGAACGGTTGGCTCTGATCCGGACAATTGACCACATGTCGTACAGAGTTGAACCAAGTTGATCTTGCTGGTGACGATGGTCCGGTGGAGGTGGAACGGGAAGTTCCTTCCCGTGGGGCCCCTGTTCCGCGAGGTAACTTTCCTCGGCCGGTCGGCCGGCGTGGCGCGGCTCACGCCGTGAAGCTGACGCAAACACCCGCCGGGCGACTGCTACTGTGTGTTGTCAACTGACCGCAAACAGTTATCACCCAGGGGTGCGCGTGAAGGTCGCCTGCGTCGGCGGCGGGCCCGCCGGCCTGTATCTGTCGATCCTGCTGAAGCTCCAGGACCCGTCCCACGAGATCACCGTCCACGAGCGCAACCCCGAGGGCTCCACCTACGGGTGGGGCGTGACCTACTGGCGCGGGCTGCTCGACCGGCTGCACCTGCACGACCCCGAGTCGGCGCGCGCCCTCGACGAGCACTCCGTCCGCTGGAACGAGGGAGTCGCCCACATCGGCGACCGCACCGTCCGGCACACCGGCGACCAGGGCTTCGGCATCGGCCGCCACCAACTGCTGGAGATCCTCGCCGCCCGGGCCCGCTCCCTCGGCGTCCGCCTGGAGTACGGCCACGAGGTCACCGCCGACCGGCTGCCCGACGCCGACCTGGTGGTGGCGGCCGACGGCGTCCGCAGTGCGCTGCGCAGCCGGTACGCCGACCACTTCGGCACCGAGGCGACGGCCGGCCGCAACCCCTACATCTGGCTCGGCACCACCAAGGCGTTCGACGCCTTCACCTTCGGCTTCACCGAGACCGACCACGGCTGGATCTGGTGCTACGGCTACGCCTACGGCCCCGACCGCGGCACCTGTGTCGTCGAGTGCGCCCCCGAGACCCTTGTCGGCCTCGGCCTGGACCGGGCCGACGAGGCCGAGGGACTGATCCTGCTGGAGAAGCTGTTCGCCGACGTGCTCGACGGCCACCGGCTGATCGGCCGCTCCCCGGCCGACGGCAGCGCACCCTGGCGGACCTTCCGCACCCTCACCAACCGCACCTGGTACCGCGACAACCTCGTCCTGGTCGGCGACGCCGCGCACACCACCCACTACTCCGTCGGCGCGGGCACCACCCTCGCCCTGGAGGACGCCGTCGCGCTGGCCGGCGCCCTGCGCGAACTGCCCACCCTGCCGCAGGCCCTCGCCCGCTACGAACGGGAGCGCAAGGCGGCCCTGCTCCCCGCGCAGAGCGCCGCCCGCTACAGCGCCCAGTGGTACGAGAACCTGCCCCGCTACCTCCGGCTCCCGCCGGAGCAGATGTTCGCCCTGCTCGGCCAGCGCCACTCGCCCCTGCTGCCGCACCTCCCGCCGCGGCTGTACCACCGGCTCGACCTGGCGGCCGGACGGCTGGTGGCGCTGCGCCGGTTCAAGCGCTGGCTGGGCCCGAAGATCGCCCGCGTCGCGCACGCCCGCACCGGGGCGGGCCGACGCGGGTGACACACTGACGCCATGGAAGAGCGCGTATTCGACAGATGGGGTCAGCGGGCGTCCGTCATCGGCCTCGGGACCTGGCAGCTGGGCGCCGACTGGGGCGACGTCGACGACAAGGACGCCCTCGCGGTGCTGGAGGCGGCGGCGGAGTCGGGGGTGACCTTCCTCGACACCGCCGACGTGTACGGCGACGGCCGCAGCGAGCAGACCATCGCCGCTTTCCTGCGCGGCCGGCCCGACCTGCACGTCCTCGTCGCGACCAAGATGGGCCGCCGCGTGGACCAGATCCCCGAGAACTACGTCCTGGACAACTTCCGCGCCTGGAACGACCGGTCCCGGCGCAACCTCGGCGTGGACCGCCTCGACCTGGTGCAGCTGCACTGTCCGCCGACCCCCGTCTACTCCTCGGGCGAGGTGTTCGACGCTCTGGACACCCTCGTCGCCGAGGAGCGGATCGGCGCCTACGGCGTCAGCGTCGAGACCTGCGAGGAGGCGCTGACCGCGATCGCCCGGCCGAACGTGGTCAGCGTGCAGATCATCCTCAACCCGTTCCGCATGAAGCCGCTGCGTGAGGTGCTCCCCGCCGCGCGGGAGGCCGGGGTGGGCATCATCGCCCGGGTGCCGCTCGCCTCCGGCCTGCTGTCCGGGAAGTACACCAAGGACACGGTGTTCCCGGAGAACGACCACCGCACCTACAACCGGCACGGCGAGTCCTTCGACCAGGGCGAGACCTTCTCCGGAGTGGACTTCGCCACCGGCGTCGAGGCCGCCGCCGAGTTCGCCGCCCTCGCCCCCGACGGATACACCCCGGCCCAGCTCGCGCTGCGCTGGATCGCCCAGCAGCCCGGCGTGACCACGGTCATCCCCGGCGCCCGTTCGCCCGAGCAGGCCCGCGCCAACACGGCGGCCGCCACGCTGCCGCCGCTGCCGGACACCACCCTGGACGCGATCCGGGACCTCTACGACCGGCGGATCAAGGACCAGGTCGAGGGCCGCTGGTAGCCGCCACCGCACCGCCCTCCCTCGGCGGGGACAGTTCTGCCGCCGAGGGGGAACCCGGAACGGGACATCCGTTCGTTTCCATCGGGGAGGCATCGTCGTGACGGCGGCAGAGGACAGTGAGAAGAAGAGGCCCAGGGGACGCAACGAGACGGAGGAGGAGAGAGCCGACCGGATGTGGGTCGAGCTCATCCAGGAGGTGCGCGTCGCGCAGATGGGCGTGCAGATCCTCTTCGGATTCCTGCTGACCGTCGTGTTCACCCCGACGTACCGCGGCCTCTCCGACACCGACCAGACGATCTACATCGTCACCGTCGTCCTCGGCGCCGCCGCCACCGGCGCCCTGATCAGCCCGGTCTCCCTGCACCGACTGGTCTCCGGGCGGCGGATCAAGCCGCAGGCGGTGAACTGGGCCTCCCGGATGACCCTTGTCGGCCTGGTCCTGCTGCTGGCCACCACGACCGCCTCGCTCCTGCTGATCCTGCGCGTGGCGACCCACGACCCCTACGTCCCGTACCTCGTCACGGGTGTGCTGGTGTGGTACCTGGTGTGCTGGTTCGGGATACCGATGTGGACGCGTTTCCGGCACACGAGCCGCTAGGCCGTGTCCGCAAA
>NZ_MUND01000074.1 GCF_002154375.1 Streptomyces glaucescens
CCGGCCGCAGGGGCTCGTCGAGCGGGCGGTGGGTCATGGTCTGCCTCCGGTGCCGACCCGCGTCATGATCTCGCACAGCGCCCGGTCGTCGAAGATGCGTGCGGTGGGGATCCGCACGGTGGTCCGGTTCCGGCCGGTGACGGGGTGTCCGGCGAGGTTGGTCCAGTAGCAGCAGTGTCTGAGGTCGAGGCGGTCGTGGCTGGCGCGCAGCCAGTCGTCCTGGGACCGGGGCACGAGCATCACCACGAGGATCTTGTGCACCGAGACGGGGGTGCGGGCGAGCTTCGCCAGGTGCGCGTTGTCGAGCGTGAAGGAGAAGGTGCGGCCCGGGGGGTTCGGGGCGACCTGGTAGGTCGCCTTGAGCTGCACCTTGATGGTGACCTCGTCGTCGACGGTGTGCCCGGGCGCGCTGTGGCTGACGTGCCAGTCGATGCCGTTGTCGGGGAAGGGCTGGGAGAGCGAGCAGCCCGCGGCGGCGGCGACGGCGTGCAGATAGGCCACCTGCAGGGTCTCCATGCAGGCGGTCGCCGCGAGGGAACCGCGAAGGAGGCCCGCGCGGTCGGGCAGCAGCCCGCCCCGTTCGGGCTGCGCTATCGCCATGGCCGACAGCCTCCCGGGCAAGGTGTTTTGTGGACCGGGCCGCTGAACTGCGCTGACCCGTACTCCTGTTGTCTCCGGGCGGCGTACGGCGCAAACAGTGCGGGTATCACCAGACCGGCAGAAGACGGAACGTCAGCTGCCACGGCTGGACGAGGAGTTGTTGGGTATGACGTGCTGGTACGAGGGCCCCTTGGCGGCATTCGACACGGAGACTACGGGTGTGGACGTCGAGACCGACCGGATCGTGTCGGCCGCCCTCGTCGTCCAGGACGCCCCGGGCACCCGGCCGCGGGTGAGCCGCTGGCTGGTGAACCCGGGCGTGCCGGTGCCCGCCGAGGCGACGGCGGTGCACGGGCTGACGGAGGATCACCTGGCGCGCAACGGCCGCTGGCCGGCGCCGGTGATGCAGGAGATAGCCATGGGGCTGGCGGAGCAGGCCGGCCGCGGGCGTCCGCTGGTCGTGATGAACGCGCCGTTCGATCTGACGCTGCTGGACCGTGAGCTGCGCCGGCACCGGGCGTCGTCACTGGCGCGCTGGTTCGAGTCCACGCCGCTGCTGGTGCTGGACCCGCGGGTGCTGGACAAGCATCTGGACCGCTATCGCAAGGGCCGCCGCACGCTGAGCGACCTGTGCGAGCAGTACGGGGTGGCGCTGGACGGCGCTCACGACGCGGCGGCGGACGCGCAGGCGGCGCTGGAGGTGGTCCGGGCGGTCGGGCGGCGTTTCGCGTCCCGGCTGGAGCGCCTCTCCCCCGCCGAGCTGCACACGTTGCAGGCGGTGTGGCACGCGGCGCAGGCGCGGGGCCTGCAGGCGTGGTTCGCGCGCAGCGGTGTGGAGGAGGCGGTGGATCCGGCGTGGCCGCTGCGTCCGGACCTGCCGGCGGCGGCCGCGTAGGAAGCAGGACGTGAGGCCCGTGGCCTGAGGCGATGCACAAAAAGACCGGTCCGCGCTGGCGGACCGGTCTTTCCCGGTGGGCGATACTGGGTTCGAACCAGTGACCTCTTCGGTGTGAACGAAGCGCTCTCCCACTGAGCTAATCGCCCGGGAACGCACTGAACAATACAGGTCCCCGCAGCTTTCCTTCAAACCGCTCGCAGGTGGGCCGCCAGTCCCCGCCGCCCGGCGCGCATCATCAGCCGGTGGTTGGCGCGGAAGAGCGGCCGTCCCGGCACGGCGAGCCGCCGCAGCAGCGGCTTGCGCACGTCGACCTCCTGCTCGTAGCGCGCGAGGCTGCCGGTGCCGTGGGCGGTGACGGTCCAGCGCGACCAGCCGTCGACGTCGCCGGTGAGCGCGGCCTCCAGGACGCCTGCCGCGGGGTCGCGGCGCACTTCCCGGGCGGTGAAGGCCATGTCGTACGGCAGCAGGGAGCGGATGCGGATCGCTCCGGTGTGCTCGTCCAGCCGGGTCACCTCACGTACCTGCGGCCACCAGCGGGGGTAGTCCTCGACCCGTTCGAGCGCGGTGTACACGGCGGCGGGCGGGGCGGGCAGCGGCCACAGGCTGCGGAAGCGGTGGTGCGTCCAGTCCATGGGCGGAGTCTGTCCTGATCACGGCTCGGTATCCGTGACTGAGTACGTTCTGAGTACGCGCGCTCATGCTCGCGGGCGTGACGGCCGCCACACTCGCGGTCATGACGCACATTCCGTCCCCCGCCGAGGAGTTGCGGCTCGTCGACGCCGAGCTGTACCGACTGGACGCCCGCCGGGCCCAGTTGCTGGCGCGTCGCGGCTGGCTGCTCTCGCAGCTGAAGCCGGTGCGGCCGCTGCCGGCCGCCGTCCCGCCCCGTCCCGAGGCCACCGGGCCCGGGGTGCAGAACGTTCTGCTGGTGCTGGGCGGTGTGCTGCTGACCCTCGCCGCGGCGGCGTTCACGCTGGTCAGCTGGGGCCATCTGGGGATCACCGGGCGGGCCGTGGTGCTGGGCGCGGTCACGGGGGCGGCGCTGGCGGTGCCGGTGCCGCTGCTGAAGCGGGGCCTGCGCTCGACGGCCGAGTCGGTGGCGGGCCTGGGCCTGGCGCTGACGGTGCTGGACGCGTACGCGCTGTACGCCGCGGCCCTCACGGAGGCGGACGCCACGGGGTACGCGGCGGGCGCCACGGCGGTGCTGGCGGTGGTGTGGGCGGCGTACGGTCTGCTGCTCCCCCGCGTGACGGGCCGGCCGCTGCTGCTGCCCGTTCCGGCCGCCGTCGGGGTGGCCCAGCTCCCGATGGTCCTGCTGGCTGTCGCGGTGGGCGCGGACGCGTCCGGGATCGCCGCGGCGCTGCTGGTGACGGCGGCGGCGGACACGGCGCTGGCGCTGCGGGCGGTGTCCGGGCCGGCTCGGATCGCCGCCGTCGCGGGTGCGTACGGTCTGGGCGGCTGGGGCGCGCTGACGGCCGGCGGACTGGTGTGGACGGCGGCCGGTCCGGGCGCCGCCGCGCCTGCGGCCGGGCTTCTGCTGCTGGCCACGGGGATCGCGCTGGCCGGGGCCTGGGCCCCGCACACGGGGACGGCGCGGGGCAACGCCACCGTGGCGGGTCTGCTCGCGGTGGCGGCGCTCGGCGCGGTGCCGCGGCCGGTGGTTTCCGACGGCTGGGTGGTGCCGGTGCATCTCGCGTGGGGCATCGCCCTGCTGGCCCCGCTGGGCGTCGCCCGGATCCCCGAGGCGGTGCGCCGGGGGCTCGGCCGGGCCTCGGGTGTGGTGCAGGCGCTGGCCGTGGTGGCGGCGCTGCCGGCCGTGGCCGTGGCGCTGCTCGGGCCGCTCGGCGCGCCGCTGCGCGTCTGGTCGGGGGTGCCCGGGGACGCGCGGGCGGCGGTGACGGCGGATCTGCCGTGGCCGCCCGCGAGCGGTACGGCTGCGCTGGTGCTGGCCGCGGTCGCCGCGGTGCTGGTGTCCGCGGTCCGGGAGCCCCTGTGGCGACAGCGGGCCCTCGACACGGCGACGGTTCTGGTGTGGGCGGCGGTGCTGGTCCTGCCGCCGGTGCTGCGGCTGCCGTACGCCGCCGCACTGGCGGTCCTGGTGCTGACGGCGGCGGCGCTGGCGGCCTGGAAGCGGCCGCTGCCGATGGTCCTCGCCCTGGTCACGTCGGTCGTCGCCGGTCTGCTCTCGCTGGCCACCGAACCGGCCACGCTGACGGTGTTCGCCCTGTTCACGGCCGTGTTCGCGGTGGGCGCCCGCCGTCCGCTGCCCGTGGCGGCGACCGCGGCGTACGCCACCGCCCTGCTCTGCGCGACGGGTGCCGCGCTGGACTGGCAGCCGTCGCACCTCGCGCCGCTGGTGCTGCTGGTGCCGGTGGCGGCGGCGCTGTGGGCGGCGCGCACCGCGGGCGCGACCCGGGTGACCGCGGAGGTCTCCGGCGGCGTCGCGGCCCTGGTCGCGGTCGGTCTGGCGGTGCCGGACGCGCCGGTGCTGGCGCTGGTGCTGGCCCTGACCGGGGTGATCGTCGCGGGTACGGCCGTACGACCGGACCGGCGTCCGGCCGGGCGGGTGGCCGCGGCGCTGTTCGTGCTGGCCGCGTGGGTGCGGCTGGCCGCCTGGGAGGTGAGCGTCCCGGAGGCGTACGCGCTGCCGGTGGCCGTTCCCGCCCTGGTGGTGGGTGTGCTGCGGCGGCGCCGTGACCCGCGGACGTCGTCCTGGACCGCGTACGGTCCCGCACTCGCCGCCGGCCTGCTGCCGAGCCTGGTCGCGGCCTGGGGTGACGCGCACTGGCAGCGCCCCCTGCTGCTGGGCGCGGGGGCGCTGCTGGTCACGCTGTCCGGCGCCCGTCATCACCTTCGGGCGCCGCTGCTCCTGGGCGGCTCGGTGCTCGCCCTGGTGGCCCTGCACGAGCTGGCCCCGTATCTGGTGCAGGTGGCGGGGGCACTCCCCCGCTGGGCGCCTCCCGCGCTCGCCGGACTGCTGCTGCTCGCCCTCGGGGCGACGTACGAGCAGCGGTTGCGGGATGTCCGGCGGGTACGGGAGACGCTGGGGCGGATGAACTAGGTGTGCTGTCCCGGGACGTTGGTGCCACACGTTCTGGGCGCTTGAAGAGGTGAGGGCCTTCTGGTTTCGGTGTGGATCGCGACATCTACGACCGGTGTTCAGGAGGCCCTCGTGTTCCACCGCGACGCCCCCACGCCGAGGGTTCGGCCGTGAAGCCCCACCACGAGCTGGATGGTGCTCACCGCTCGACGGGTGGGCTCACCGAAATGGCGCTCGCGAAGTCGGTGAGCGTGAGCGTGGCTTGAATACCGGGGCCGGACGCGAAGTGGATCACCTGGCGTACGCGCGCGATGCGGCCCTCATCGTCGATCCAGACCTCGGCGTCGATTGCGGTGGCGGGGTCCAGATTGCGCGCGGCGGTCTTGTCGACCGATTCGATGTCTTCTGGGGTGAGACGGGCCGCCACACGCACGGGTTCGCTCCCGCGGTGCACGGTGGCGCTGTGAGCGAGCATGAGGTGCACGTACTGCGGGAGCCGGTCCACGGGTAGGCCACCCTTGGCTACCGACGCAGGAAATTCCTGCCACTGACCCTGGGTTCCGCTGGCGCGCCGGTACACCTTCTGCTGGGTGATCACGACGTCTTCGGTGTACTGCTCGGTCGTGTCCTTCATGCGCCCGGTCAAAGGCGCGTTGAGGTTGACACGTCCTTCCATGAGTTGCAGTCGTCTGAGCCCGGACTGCGTGACGGCTCTGAGTGCGGCCGAGTAGGGGGCGTCGTCGGCTGCGGCGAGCCGGTCGCGGACCATCTGCCGGCCGGTTGTCGGTCGCGCGGGCGCGCCCGAGGCGCATGCCGAAAGCATCAGTCCCGCGAGCGCCACAAGCAGGGTCGCCGTCCGGTGGTGAAGCATGAGTGAGTCCTCTGATTACCGGGGCCCGGAGGAATGACCCCTGAGGCCACGGGTGGATGGTGGGCTCATCCTTCCGGCCGCAGGGCGTGGGTGGCATACGGGGGGAGGCGGTGTGATCGAGCATGCGCTGGACGGTTATCGAATCGAGCTCGTTGGGCGTACAACCCTTTCGGCCGGCACCGACACCGGACGTACGCGCCCTCCGTGCTGAAGTCGGCGAGCGGTGCCGCACGGCGCTGGACGTTCTTCGTCCAATGGGGCACGCGGCGCACACTCGATGCCACCCTGCCGACCAACGAGACCGGCTGGAAGTACTGGGAGACTTCCTCATGACCTCACTCCCCGTCAGGGCCTGCCTGACTGCTCTCGCCGTCGCGTCATCGGCTGTCCTGCTCGCCTCCTGCACCTCCGAAAGCGGCGACACCGTCGGCGCGACACCCTCGTCCGCGACCACGTCGGCGACATCGTCCACCGGACCCCCCGGTGCGTCGGAGAAGAAGCTCACCGAGCAGGCCGAGGCGGCACTGGCCGGCTTTCACCACGGAACCCCGGTCGAGTCCGGCGTGGAGCGCGTGAGCGAGGGCATCCACACGGAACCGACCCTGACCAAGGGCGAGGCGTAGCGCATCGACATCGCCTGCGCCGGCACGGGAAGCGCCCAGCTGCGGTTCACCCCGGCGACCGCGGGCGAGAAGGCCACCGTGCCCTGTGACAGCACCGTCGTCCAGCGACGCATCACCCCGGACAAGCCCGTCCGGATCGACATCGACGGCCAAGCCGGAGCCACCGGCATGATCGCCTGGCAGATCGACAAGATCTAGCCCTCGAGGGCGACGGTGCATCGGTATGAGCAGCAGGGCCCCAGCACAGCTGTGTGCTGGGGCCCTTGCCGCGGACCAGGGACCGTGGTGCCGACCACACACGGGGCCGCTCGACGGACCCTGGCCCGGTCTTCCGGCCGGGTCGGCTACGAGGGCATCCTGTCGCCGAGGAGGGCCAGGTTCTCGATGGCGGCGAGGCCGTACAGCGCGGTGTCGTTGGTGGACACCCAGGTGGCTTCGCTGCCCTCGACGAGAGCCATGGGCCCGGAGACCTTCTCGGTCCTCCAGGGCGCGGACTCCTTGTAGCCGTCGGAGTTGTAGAACTTGTCCCAGGCCCGCTTGGCGAGCTTCGCGTCACCGGTCTTGACGGCGGCGTAGGCGTCGAGGCGGGAGTGGCCCTGGAAGAGGATCAGGCTGCCGAAGTTGGAGCCGTAGCGGGCGGCCTGTTCGGCCTTGGTGGCGTTGAAGTAGCGGCAGTAGTCGAAGTAGGCCTCGTTGAACTCCGGCATGTCGACGAGGTCGATGAGTTCGGCGCACAGCTCGCCCAGGCCGAAGACGGCGGAGAGGTGCGAGACCCCGACGACGGGCTTGTCGGCGATGGCGAACCGGCCGGTGTCCAGGTCGTACAGCCCGGTGCCCTGGACGAAACCGTTGGGCTGGGCGGCTATGGTCTCCATGGTGGACAGCACGCGCGCCCTGGCCTTCTCCCACTTGGGGCCCTTGCGCTCCCACTCGGTGAGCCACGCCGAGACCAGGCCGCTCCAGTCGGTGCCGAAGCCGATCGACAGGGCGTGCCGGTCGGGGGTGTACGGCTCGGTGCGGATCTTGCGGATGGGGTCGAGGACGAGGAAGGTCTCGTCGGAGTCGACGTTGGCGTGCATGAGGTCGCCGACGCGTTCGTCCGCGGTGAGGAAGTAGTAGTAGCGGCGGTAGGTGGTGTTGGCGATGCGCTGCTGCTTGGCGCTGTCGGCGTAGTGCTGGACGCCGTGCCGGGTGCCGAGGCCGGCCCACTTGCCGAGGTGGTAGACGTCGACCTCACCGGTGTGCCGGGTCATGGCCTCGGCGAAGCGGAAGATGTCGGCGCGGCCGCTTCTGAGATACGCGTACCAGAGCCACAGGTCGGGCGACAGCTCGGAGTTGTCCCAGGCGTAGCCGCCGACGTCGTAGCGCCACTGGTGCCGCACCGTGTCGTAGGTGTGCATGATGTCGCCGTAGTCCCAGAAGCCGTACCACCGGCGCATCTCCACCTGGTCCTTGTAGTAGGTGAAGAGGAAGTCGAGGTGGTCCTCGATCTTGGCCTTGGCGGGGGTGGAGCGGTCGGGTTCGGCGTACAGGCCCTTGCCGAAGACGCCCGCCTCGATGAGCTGCCTGGGCGGTGCGGCGAGCTGGGGCAGGACGCGGACGGCGTCGATCTGCTCGGCGAGTGTGTCGGCGCTCGGGGTGGACTCGTTGGCCCAGAAGAGGAGTTCGGAGGTCCGGGCGATGCCGTAGGGGGTGCCGAACTCGGGCTCGTAGTCCTCGTAGGTGATGTTGAGGCCTTCGAGCTGCTCCGGGTAGGTGTCCTGGCCCAGTCCGTCGTGGTAGAAGCGCAGGTCCATGGGCTGCGCCTCGGGCGACCAGAGCCAGATGGTGACCTGGGCCTCGTCGGTGTGGGCGTCGCGGATGTCGAGCTGGGCGGGGAACTTCTCCCAGAAGTCGCGCAGGCCGAACGAGAAGCCGCCGCTCGCGCCGCCGACGTAGCCGAAGCCGGAGGCGCGCCGGCCGCCGCCCGCGGCGATCCAGCCGTGCCCCTTCTTGGTGCGCTTGCGCACGGTGAAGCCGTCGGCGGAGAGCTGGGAGAGGGTGTAGTCGCCCCACTCGGGGATGTACTGGAGTCGCGTGGTGACCCGCTGGTCCCAGGTCGACGGGTCGGGCAGCTTCCTGCCCTCGTACTGCGCGGCCTGCACCGCCTGGCCGGGGTCGCGGCGCAGTCCGGTGATGCCCTTGACGGCCTCGCGGAGCATGCCGGTGCCCTCGCCGCCGAGGCGGATGTGGCGGTCGTAGGACTGGTCGCGCATCGGCACGGTGAAGCGGACGCCGATGCCGCGGATGAAGTCACCGCTCGCCTTGCCGGGCTCCTGGGTGCCGTCGTAGGTGATGGTGTGCACCATGCGGAAGGAGTCGGCGCCCGCGTAGAAGTAGAGGCGGATGGAGAACGGCAGCCAGCCGCGGTCGCCCTTGCGGTGCTTGCCGTCGATGCGGACGACGGCGCGGACCGGGCCCTCCTGCTCGACCTTCACCTCGGAGATGGCGCTGTCGAAGCGCTCGTACTTGACCGTGCCCTGGTCGCCGTCCTCGATCTCCGGCTGGCGCAGCAGCACGAGGCGGCCGTTCTTCGCGATCTCGGTGTTGCCGCGGGTGACCGACTTGACCAGGGTGGACCCGGACTTGCCGATCTTGGCGGAGATGACGCCGGTGGAGACGTCGATGGTGCCGCCGCTCTGGTCGACGGTCACCTTCTTCGCGGGGGCCGCGGGCTGCCCGGCACTCAGGGTGAGCCTGCCGCTGCCGGAGCTGACGGCGTGCGCGGTCCACTTCAGGGAGCCGTCGGGCCAGTAGGCGATCGGCCAGGACTGGACGGGAACCGCGGTGCCGTTCTCGTCGGTGAGGGCGAAGGTCTGGTCCTCCTGGTGGGCGCCCTTGGGCCAGGGCACGCCGAGGGTGGAGCCCGGCGCGGCGCCGAGGCCGCCGTCCTCCAGCCAGTCCAGGACGACCGGTTCCGCGTCGGCGGTCTCGGCTGTGGGCGCGGCCTCGGCGTTCCGCGCCCCGAGCGCCCAGCTGAACTGGGCGGCGGCGCCGGCGACGGCGGCCGCCTTGAGGAGGGACCTGCGGGGGATCGGGGACATGGCCTTTCCTTTCCGTACGGGTACGGGTTGCCAAGGGCATGACAGAGGGAGGTACGGCGCCCGGGGCGCCGCCCTTGAACAGGGGAGGTGGGCACACCGCGGGTCAGCGGTGCCGGTACCGCTCCTCCACGGCGACGGCGGCCGCCGCGACGGCCCCGAGGACGGGAACCGCCAGCGGCGGGCTGAACCAGCCCGAGCAGGCCACCACGGCGACCCCGGCGACCAGCAGGAACGACCCGGCGGGATCCAGGACCGTACGGCGGCCGGCCGCCCTGAGCAGCGAGCGCCAGGCCGCACCCGGCGTCCAGGTCGCCGCCGCCCGCAGCCCGGCGACGGCGGCGGCGATGAGCGCGAGCAGGCCGACCGCTCCGACCAGCGGTCCGCCGGGAAGCCCCGCCCGCGCGGCCTGGACGTCCACCCACACGGCGGCGGCCGCGGCCCAGCCGGCCAGCCCGACGAACCAGCCGCCGCGCAGGGCCGCCCGGAAGTCCGCCAGGAACTCCCGCCAGCCGCCCGCCACATGGGCCGTACGGCGCCGCAGATGCCGGGCGCCCGCGGCGAACGCGGCGGGGTAGGTGACGAGCCCGAGGCAGGCCACGGCGATCCACACGCCGGTGAGCAGGCACTCGGCGAAGACGCTGAACCGTTCGCCGAGGACCGGTTCCCTGCGCGGGGAACGGGCTTTCGCGCTTGCCTGCGCCATGGTGATCGCCTCAGCCCTTCAGTCCGGAGGTGGCCATGCCGTCGATGAGGTAGCGCTGGAAGGCCATGAAGAAGGCGATGACCGGGACGAGCGCCACCAGCGACATCGCGATCATGCTGCCGTAGTTGGAGATGCCCTCCTGGTCGCGGAACATCATCAGGCCGAGCGAGACGGTGTACTTCTCGGGGGTGTTGAGGTAGATCAACGGCCCCATGAAGTCGTTCCAGGCATTGATGAAGGTGAAGATGGCGCTGGTGATGATGGCGGGGCGGCTCAGCGGCAGCACGATGGCCCAGTAGGTCCGGAAGTGCCCGCAGCCGTCGAGCTTGGCGGCCTCGTCCAGCTCACGCGGCAGCCCGCGCATGAACTGCACCATCAGGAAGACGAAGAACGCCTCCGTGGCCAGGAACTTGCCCGCGACGAGCGGCACCAGGGTGTCGGTGAGCTCCAGGTTCCGGAAGAGCACGTACTGCGGGATGAGGAGCACGTGGTACGGCAGCAGCAGGGTGCCGATCATCAGCGTGAACAGCAGGTTCCGCCCGGCGAACCGGATCTTGGCGAAGGCGTAGGCGGTCAGCGAGCTGGACAGCACGACTCCGGCGACGGCGAGGACCGCGTACATCAGCGAGTTCCAGAAGAAGCTGCTGATGGAGATGCCGGAGATGCCGTCGGCGAGCCCGGAGAAGTTCGACCAGACCGGCTCGGTGGGCAGCAGGTCGAGGCTGGCGATGATGTCCTTGCTCGGCTTGAACGAGGCGCCGACCACCCAGATCACGGGGTACAGGACCACCGCGAGGACGAGGAGCGCGCCCACGTGCCAGGCGATCGATCCGGTGCGCCGTCGCTCGGTGGCGCCGCGCACGGCAGTTGGGGTGGCAGTGGTCACTTGGCGGCCTCCTCGTAGTGCACCCACTTCTTCTGCGACCAGAACAGGACCGCCGTGACGAGCGCCACCGCGATCACCAGCGTCCAGGCCATGGCGGAGGCGAAGCCCATCTGGGCCTCCTTGAAGCCCTTCTGGTAGAGGTAACAGGTGTAGACGAGCGTGGCGTCGGCCGGCCCGCACCTGGTGTCGGAGACGACGTACGCGGAGCCGAACACCTGGAACGCGTGGATGGACTCCAGCAGCACGTTGAAGAACAGCACCGGCGAGATCATCGGCAGCGTGATGTTCCAGAACCGCCGCAGCGGGCCCGCCCCGTCCACCTCGGCGGCTTCGTACAGCTCCTGCGGGACCTGCTTGAGGCCGGCCAGGAAGATGACCATGGGTGCGCCGAACTGCCAGATGCTCAGGGCCACCAGGGCGTACAGGACGTAGTCCGGGTTGCCGATCCAGCCTCCGACGTCGAACCCGAAGACCTTCTGGGTACGGTCCACGACCGCGTCGTCCGAGAACAGCGCCCGCCACACGAAGCCCACGGAGACGCTGGCGCCGATCAGCGACGGCATGTAGAACGCGGCCCGGTACAGACCCTGTCCGCGCCGCTTCTGCGCGAGCAGCAGCGCGACACCGAGCGCGAGCAGCAGCTTCAGCGGCGTGGCCACGACGACGTACTTCAGCGTCACCTCGACCGACTTCTGCCAGCGCGGGTCCTGGAACATCGTCGTGAAGTTGTCCAGCCCCACCCACTTCGGTGGCGTGAACAGGTTGTAGCTGGTGAACGCGTAGTACAGCGACGCGATCATCGGCCCTGCCGTGAGCAGCAGGAATCCCGCGATCCACGGCGACATGAAGAGATAGCCGGCGAGGTTCTCGCGGCGCCGCCCGCGCCGCCCCGCGGCGGGAGGGGCGGACCGCTTCCCGGCCGGGCGCACGGGCGCTTCCTTGACGAGCGTCATGGTGGTACGTCCCCTCAGCCCGCGAACGCGGCCTTGGCCTCGCTGAACAGCGCCTTGGCGGCGTCGGCCGGCTTCGTCTTGCCCTGGGCGACCTCACCGCCGAGCCGCAGGAACGCCGCCTCGATGACATCGGCGCCGGACGGGTGCGGGGTGATCTTCCCGAGCACACCGGCCGCGGCGACCTCCTCCTCGTAGGCCTTGACGCCCTTGTTGGTCTCGTCGGCGGGCGCGAACGCCTCGTACTGCTCGGTCGTGGCGAGGATGCCGCGGTCGTAGCCCATGATCTTGCCGACCTCGGGGTCGTGCACCATGAAGTCGATGAACTGGGCGACCTCCTTGGGGTGCTCGGTCCCGGAGAAGGCGCTGAGCATCAGCGAGCCGAGGTACTGGCCGGTGTCCTTGCCGTTCGTGGTGGGGATCGGCGCGAGCCCGTAGTCCGACTCGCCCTCGCCCTCGTAGCGGATGGAGAAGTTGTCCCAGGTGAACTCGGAGGCGGCGAGACCGGCCGAGAGACCGGACTTGGGCGCGACCTGCTCGATCTTCTTGGGGTCGGCGACGAGCCCGGAGCGCACGCGCTTGTAGCCGTCCTCCCACCACTGCGTCAGGTCGTCCTCGGTGAAGCCGAGATCGGTCTCGGTGAAGAAGGCCTTGCCGTTCTGGCGCAGGTACAGGTCGTAGAGGTACATGATGCCGAAGTAGCCGGTGTCACCGGCGATCTTCAGCTTGTCCTGGATCGTCTGCAGCGCGTCGAAGTACTCGTCCCAGGTCCAGCCGAACTTCGGCTCCACGCCCGCCTTCTTGAAGGCCTTGCGGTCGATGACGAGCGCCATGGTGTTGGCGCCGACGGGGATGCCGATCTGCTTGCCGTCGACCTGACCGTTCGCCAGCACGCCGTTGCGGAAGTTCTCCAGGTTCAGATGGCCCGCGTCCGCCTGCGACTTGAGGTCCATGAGAACACCGCGCTTGTCGTACTTTCGCAGGAAGCCGACCGCATTCTGGAAAACGTCCGGCGGATTCCCGCCGGAGGCCTGGGTCTGGAACTTCTCCCAGAAGGCCGCGTAGTCGGTGAATTCCGGCTTGATCTTGATCTTCGGGTACTTCTTCTCGAAGAGCGCGATGGACTTCTTGATGGCGATGGTGCGCGGCTCGCCACCCCACCACGCGTAACGGAGTGTCACCGTCCCGTCGGCCGACGCACCTCCGCCGCCACCGCAGCCGGTCGTCGCGGCCAGCCCGAGAGTGGCCGCCGAGGCTCCCGCCACCTTGAGGATCGTGCGCCTCTCCACACTTCTGCCTGCCACCGTCAGACCCCTCCCCGCGGCGTCCTTGCCGCTTGCATGAATCGTTTCAAGTAAGCGCTTGCTGGCACAAGGTACGAAGGGGTTCGGGGTGCGTCAATGATTCGGACAGGAATTTCTTGCGGGCCAAGACGGCGAACCGGCGGACCGCGACCTGCTCAGCGGACGACAACCGGAGCGATTGCGCAGGTGGGGGCGGCACGGTCGACCAGTCGAACACGATGCGGCCCGCCGTAAGGAGTGGCCGTCCGGCCGAAAATCGTCGAATGGCCCAGACGTGACGCGCAGCGCGGGAGTGACCGCCGGCGGGACGAGGAGGGTCGACGGCGCCCGGAACGGTGGCGGCCCGCCCGTCCGTCCTCCGACAGCCGCGCGCGGCCCCGGCCAGGGGGCAGCCGGACGCCACCCGCACAGCTGCCGCGTACGCGGACGGACGCCACCTGCCCCGGACGGGCACACACGACGACGGCCCGTCCGCGTTGTCGCAGACGGGCCGTGATCCCGGGTGGGCGATACTGGGTTCGAACCAGTGACCTCTTCGGTGTGAACGAAGCGCTCTCCCACTGAGCTAATCGCCCGGGCGCAGGAAGAACATTACCCCATGTCAGGGGGTGCGTGTGACCGCCCTCGGCGGCCTGCCCGCGCCCTCGCCGCGGATCACTGATCCTTGATCTTCCACGGCATGACGAGGCCGAACTTCCACAGGTAGATCCCGGCCAGCACTCCCACGATCACCAGGCCGAGCACGGTCAGGATGATGTTGCGCCGCCGCACCTTGGGGTCCAGGGCGCGCTGTGCGGCCTCGGTGACCTTGCGCTTGGTCCAGCGCAGTACCAGCTGGGCCCACACGAACTCGGTCGCCCAGATCGCCATACCGCCGAAGATCACCACCCAGCCCGGCCCGGGCAGGGGCAGCATGATGATGCCGGTCACCACGACGGCCAGGCCGACGACGAAGACGCCGACCTGCCAGCTCACATGGAGCACCCGCCGCGCCTTGATGAACTCCGGCGCCCGGGATCCGAGCCCCGGCTCGTCCTCCCGCTCGCTGTGCACCCCGTTCGCCCTCGTCTCGTCGGCAGCCACGGCGACCTCGCCAGGCTCGTTACTCCCCGTATTCATACGGCCAAACCCTACCGGACCGAAACCAGTCACCGGAACGGGCGCACCGGACGAACACGCTCTCGGCCGGAAGAGTTACGGAAACCCACGCAAAACGCTCAGAGGGGTTTACAACGGCACCGTAGGTGGCATGTCGATTTCGCCGACGTGCGAATCCCCGAGCGCACACTGAGCGAAAGGCCCTGGCGCTTATGAACACCACGGTCAGCTGCGAGCTGCACCTGCGCCTCGTTGTGTCGAGCGAGTCCTCCCTGCCGGTTCCGGCAGGCCTGCGGTACGACACGGCCGACCCCTACGCCGTGCACGCCACCTTCCACACCGGAGCCGAGGAGACCGTCGAGTGGGTGTTCGCCCGCGACCTCCTCGCCGAGGGTCTTCACCGGCCCACCGGTACCGGCGACGTCCGCGTCTGGCCGTCGCGCAGCCACGGTCAGGGCGTGGTGTGCATCGCCCTGAGCTCCCCGGAGGGAGAAGCACTGCTCGAGGCCCCGGCGCGGGCCCTGGAATCGTTCCTCAAGCGAACGGACGCCGCCGTGCCCCCGGGCACGGAGCACCGGCACTTCGACCTGGATCAGGAGCTGTCGCACATCCTGGCGGAGAGCTGAGCGAACCCCACAAGCCGCCCGGCGCCGTCCACTCGGGGAGACGGCTCGGGCCAGGACAACCGCATACGGCACACCACGGCGCCGTCCCCGCACGCACCCCGCGGGGCGGCGCCGATGCGCGCGCACGGGCAGCCGGGGACGCCTGGGCCGGGGAGCCGGGCCGCTGCCGCGCACGCAGACGTCATCGACTGTGTCGACTCCGCCGACAGTGACGCTGTGTGACAGGTGAGGTCCGGCGTCACACAGAAGGTGAGAGGGTCCGCACAGACAGCGACGCGCGGCTGGGTCGCGCGGCGGGCGAGGCACCGTGGCGGCCCCAGGCGGTTGAACCCCGCGGACCCCGGCCATGCCCCCCAGCCGGTCTCTGGCCCGTGTCCGGCCCGGAATCCTGCCCTGGGCCTGAAAATCCCTTCCCGGCGGCAACACCGCAGGCCGGAGCCCCGTTCCGGAGGCAGCCAAGGGTACGAGCGGGCCGTTTGTCTTTGGGGAACCATTACCATCGGCCAGCATCGGCGGGCGTCCGCCCGACCCCCCAGGCCAGGGAGCGAAACGTGCTGATCACCCACGACATCCGGTGCGCGCTCGACACCGTGGTCGATCTGGTGAACACCGCACCGGAGGACGACACGTCACCGGACGGGCTGCCGGATGTCGCGGCGCTCGGCGAGTTCGTACGCACGCACAAGATCAGCGATGTCGGTGTGCTGTCGGAGTTCGATCTCTCCGCGGTGCGCAAGGTCCGCGGCCGGTTCGCCGGGATCTTCGCGGCTCCCGACGCCCGTGCCGCTGCCGGCATGATCAACGAGCTGGTGGCCGCCGCGGGCACCACACCCCGCCTCACCGACCACGACGGCTACGACTGGCACGTCCACTACTTCGCGCCCGGAGCCTCCGTCGCCGACCACCTGGCGGCCGACTGCGGTATGGCGCTGGCCTTCTTCGTGGTGGCCGGGGAGCAGGAGCGGCTGCGGCGCTGTGAGGCACCCGACTGCCGCCGCGCCTTCGTCGACCTGTCCCGCAACCGGTCCCGGCGCTACTGCGACAGCCGCACCTGCGGGAACCGCCTGCACGTGGCCGCCTATCGCGCCCGGCGCAAGGAGGCGGCCGGCTGACGGCCGGGCCGGACAGCGATGCCGTCGCGGGCCCCGGCGGGTGACGCCGGGGACCACGGGTACGGCTCACAGCAACAGCAGATCGTGCAGCGCAGCCGCGAGCAGCAGACACCCGATCACCGCAAGGAAGATCATCAGCGGTGGCTGGGAAAGGGCGAAGAGGCACCCGCGCGGCTCGTCCTGACGCGGCGCGGCATCGCTCTGTGTCGTATCCAGCATCTCGCGGGCGATGATGGCGCAATCCACACCCTTGACACGCCCGGGCCACCCGCCGAACGGGGGACGTCGTCCCGAACACGTGGTCCCGCGGGGCGGCACTCACTACGCTTCGCGCGCACCGCTCCCCGGGAGAGCCCTCGAGGCGTTCCGGACGACCGGGCCGGGCTTCATATGCCGTGCTTCTTGAGGATGGCCTCGATGTCGCTGAAGTCCTCCGCGGCGTCGGTCCGGGAGGCCGGGCCCGGCCGGGCCGCCGGCCGGGAGGCCTGCCCCAGGGAGGGCGCCGAGGCCTGCGGGGCCACCGTGTCGGGCTGCGCGCCCGCGGCGGCCGCCCTGCGGTCCCGTCGGCTGCCACGCCGGCGCTCCACGGCCCTCGTGCCGATGAACAGCAGCCATGCGCCGCCGAGCACTCCGAAGCCCGCCCAGGCGGTGGGGCTGAAGGCGGTGTCGGCCGCCCACTCGACCGCTCCGGTCATCACCAGGCCGATGGGGACGAGGGCGTAGGCGGCGATCCGGGCGGCCATGAGGAAACGCCTGCGGTACGCCGTGACCGCCGCGATGCCCAGGCCCGCCGCGGAGACGGCGGAGCAGACGGTCTCGGCAATCATCCGGTCCTCCAGCATGGGCTCGGTCCGTCGGGGCGCTTCGTCCCCTTCCATCCTGCACCGCCCGAGCCCCGCCCGGCCATGCTCCGCCCCCGACATCAGGGACATCTCCGGGTCGCCTCCTCCCAGAGGGCCCACGGACGCTACGACTCGGGGACGGATCAGGGGCGGCGGTCACGGCCGTACGTCTGCCGGGGCGGCTCGGGCCGGGTCGGTGGGTGGAGT
>NZ_MUND01000739.1 GCF_002154375.1 Streptomyces glaucescens
GCCCCGCGCGGCCAGGGCGACGGTCTCACGCTCCCAGTCGGTCAGCTCGACCGGCCCCGCGTTCGGCACCGCGCCGAGCGGCTGGGTGACGTACCGGTCGACGCGCTTGCGGGTGATCGACGGCGCCGGCAGGACGTCGCCGCGCGCGGCCACCTGGACCGCGTGCGGAGACCGGCCATCAGGCCGGTGCTGGTGGCAGGGCCTCCACCGGAGGGGTGCAGGTCACGCCCCGGGTGCTTCGGTGGTCCGCGCAAGGGATACTGGGGATGACCGTATGCGGCGAAACCCGTCTCAAATCACCCGCAGGGGCGTCACCGCGGGTTCGCCGTGCCCTGCTGCCCGGTGCCCGGCTGCGGCATCGCCGCACCGGTCGGCAACACGGCGTCCCACACGTCCTGATGCACGGAATGGGGGCCACTGATGTGCCGCTGGATCGCCTACTCGGGCACCCCCGTGCTGCTCGGCCAGGTCCTGCTCCAGCCGGAGCACTCCCTCATCGACCAGAGTCTGCACTCCCGTATGGGCGTGGAGACGACCAACGGCGACGGCTTCGGCGTCGGCTGGTACACGCAGGACACGGCCACACCAGCCCTGCTGCGGGACATCGGCCCGGCTTGGAACAACCGCAACCTGCAGGAAGTGGCTCACCACGTTCGCTCGGGTCTGTTCTTCGGGCACATCAGGGCCACGACCGGGACGGCTGTGCAGCAGAGCAATTGCCATCCCTTCCGAAGCGGTCGCTGGATGTGGATGCACAACGGGATGATCAGTGATTTCCCCCGGCTCCGGCGTGACCTCGCCCTGGCCGTCGAACCGGCTCTCTACCCGGACATCGAGGGCTCCACCGACTCCGAGCTCATGTTCTACCTCGCTCTCAGCTTCGGCCTGTCGGATGATCCGCCTCGTGCCGTGGCGAGGATGGCGGGCTTCGTCGAGGCGACCGGACACGCGCACGGCGTCACGTATCCGCTGCAGATGACTGTCGCGGTGAGCGACGGCGAACGCGTCTGGGCCTTCCGCTACTCCAGTGAAGGCCGTTCCCGGTCGCTGTACTTCAGCACCAAGGTGGACGCTCTGCGCGCACTCCATCCGGACGTCTCGTTCCTGCGGGACATCTCGGATGCGACTCGCCTCGTCGTCTCGGAACCTCTGGGCGATCTCACCGGTGCCTGGAACGAGGTGCCGGAGAGCAGTTACGGCATCGTCCAGCCGGGTGGGGGCGTGCTCGGTGCCTTCCGGCCCGATCCTGATCCTGTCCGTCCGGCCTGACCGGATGTGGCGCGGCGCGCGCCTGCGTCGCCCGCCGTTCTCCCGGAAAGGTGTTGTCAGCCGTGGGCTGCGAATCTCCGGTCCGTGGGCACCGCGGAGCCGTGATCAGCTTCGGCCCGTGAACAGCCGGCCCAGCGCCAACCGCGCGACGCGCGACCAGTCCGCCGGCGCTCCGCCGCCCCGCAGCGCGTGAGGACGGCGGCGCGGCACACGTACCCGGAGCACCCCGGGCGCGCTGCGGCACACGACGGGGGAGGGCAGGACGACGTGTTCCCCGTCGATGCCGACGGGGAGGGCGTCCGTGTCGGCCTCGACGACGACTTCCCCGGCACTCAGCCGGACGATGCTCCCGGAGCGGGGACCGCGTACGATCCGCGCCGCCTGGGCAGTGTTGCCGACCCGTACGCACACCAGGCCGAGCCGCCCCGAGTCCAGTCGCTCCCTGCGTCCGGGACGGACCACGTCGACGGCACGTCCGTAGGGGTTGTTGCTCACCAGCAGCGCCTGCAGCCCTTCGAAGAACGTGCCGTCGGCCCGTGCGCGCAGACCGCGCGCGTCCTCGCCGGTGAGGAGGCCCGGGAGGGCGTGCAGGGTGGTTCTGGCCTTGGCGTCCCGGTAGGCGGGGTCGGTGACAACGGACGCGTACGTCCCGAAGGAGGCGTTGTTGACGAAGACCCGGTCCGCCGCGTACCCGAGGTCGATGCGGAGTTCGACGCCGTCGGTCAGGGCCTGAAGGGCCGCGGCCGGATCGTCGCGATCGAGGCCGAGGTCGAGGGCGAAGTGGTTGCGGGTGCCCGCGGGGATCACCACGAACGGCAGGTCGTTGCGCGCCGCGACCTCCGCCACCAGGGCCTGGGTGCCGTCCCCGCCCGCCACCGCCAGCAGATCGGCCCCTTCCGCGACGGCCTGCCGGGCCAGTTGGGCGACGTCTTGGCCCGCGTCGAGCAGCACCACCCGGCAGCCCGCCGCCCGCGCCCTCTCCGCGAGCTGGAAACGGCCCACCTTGCCGCCGCCGGAGCGCGGGTTCATCAGGATCCAGGGAGCTCTGGGTGCCGTGACGACAGCCTCCTCGGCTGCGGTGCGACCGGGTGACGAGGCGGTGCGCGCCGCCATGACGGCCAGCGCCCACAGGGCCAGTGACACCAGAGCCGGCCCCAGCATGCCGGACGCGGCGAACAGGGCGAGCACGGTGACCGGCGCGGCCACCGACAGCGATGCCCCGACGACACGGAGCACACCGGTGTGTGCCAGGGCCCACCACAGGCCGATGGCGGCGAGTGCGAGCCCCGCCAGGCCGGTCATCACCCACAGCACACTGCGCAGACCGGCGGCGACGAGCGGCACCAGGATGCTCGCGAGGAGGGCGAGGAGGGCGATGCGGGCCAGCCCGGCGCCGCCCTCGCGCGCGTTCGCGGCTCCCGGCTGATCCGTCCGGCTCGTGTGGCCTTGGTGTCGCACCACGCGTCGCCCCTCTCACTCCTCACGTCCCCGGGCATGCACCGGGGTCTGCCTTCGCAGGCCCCGCGCGCCGTGCCCGGGGCCGCGCGTCACAGGTCGCGACGGGTGCGCTCCCCGGACAGGTCGAAGAGGTCGCCGCGCTCCACCACGCACAGGGCCCAGATGATGAAGCCCGAGATGGTGATCATCACGAGCGACCACAGCGGGTAGTACGGCATGGAGAGGAAGTTGGCGAGGATGACCAGTACGGCGATCGCCACGCCGGTGACGCGTGCCCACGTCGCGGTCCGGAGCAGTCCCATGCTGACGATCACGGCGATCACGCCCAGGATGAGGTGGATCCAGCCCCAACTGGTCAGGTCGAACTCGAATATGTAGTTGGGCGTCGTGACGAAGACGTCGTCCTCGGCGATGGCCATGATGCCCCGGAGGAGGTCGAGCAGGCCGACGAGGAAGAGCATCACTGCGCCGAAGACGGTCAGGCCGGTCGCCCATCCCTGCTTCGTCGTGTCTGCCGGGCGGGTGTGTGTCGCGGTCATCTTGCGCCTCGTTTCGTGGTGTGCGGATGCTCAGCTACCGGGGGTGCGGGCGGCGGGCCCCGCAGGCTCCGCCGGGCCGTGACCGGACAGGACCAGCTCCTTCGCCCTGCGGAACTCCTCGTCCGTGATGGCGCCCCGGTCCCGTATCTCGGACAGCTTGGCCAGCTCGTCGACGCTGCTCGTCCGGCCGTCGGTCGCGGCGTCCCTGATGTAGGCCTTGAACTCCTCCTGCTGCGCACGTGCCTGCGCCACCTCCCGGCGGCCCATGTTCTTGCCGCGGGCGATCACGTAGACGAACACGCCCAGGAAGGGCAGGACGATGCAGAACACCAGCCAGCCGGTCTTCGCCCAGCCGCTCATCCGGTCGTCGCGGAAGATGTCGGTGATGATCCGGAACAGCAGGACGAACCACAGGATCCACAGGAAGAAGACGAGCATGCTCCAAAAGGCTCCCAGCAGCGGATAGTCGTACGCCAGGTAGGTCTGCGCGGTCATGTGTCCTTCCTCCGTCCCCGGGCGGCGGCCCGGTCAGTGCCATCTTCAGCGTGCCCACGGCAGGCGCCGACGGCCTCACCCGGCGCGGGTGAGTGCCGAGCGGCTGCCCTCCGTGGCCCGCGCGGACGCAGGCTCATCGCTGTCCGTGCGGTGGGCCCGCGGAGTGTCCGGCCGGGCCGCGGGACCGGGTCGTGATTCACCGGCTCGGGGCCGGCGCACGGCCGGCCGGCCCGTCGGCGGCCGCGAGCACCGCCAGGACCACCAGGGCAGCCAGGGAGACACCGATGACCAGCGCCACCGCGGCGACCGTGGGGTGGTTCCACAGCACCAGCGCCAGCACTCCGGCCGCGATGACGGCGCCGGTGGTCCATGCCTGGTGGTCCGCCAGCCAGCGTCCGGTGGACCCTGTGCGCATCCCGGCTCGGTGCAGCGCCAGGCCGGCAGCCGTCGTGCCCCGGTGTGTCGCCGCGCGGACGGCTCGGGCGGGGCGGCCGGGACCGTACAGGTAGGCGACCAGCGCCGTGATCACCGAGACGACCAGCAGGGTGCGGGTGCTGTCGCGCAGGAAACGGACGAAGGTGTCGTAGATGGCCGCCGCCGCGTCGGTGGGCAGCGTCGCGGGCGGGACCGAGTCCAGGTAGACCCGCCTGACCACGGCCAGTGCGACGAGCAGCAAGATCATCATGAGGCCGACGCCCACGGTGGTGACGACGAGCATCACGCGATGTGCCGGGTTGGTCCACACGGCGAGTGCGGCGAGCACGATGGTCAGCACGGGCAGCCAGGTGCCGAGGATGTCCAGCAGCCGCATCGCGTCCTGTGCCTTGCCCAGCTCCTCGCTCTCGAACAGCGTGATCGTCCGGTCGGTGTCCGGGATGGCGGCCGCCTTGTCGAAGCCCTCGTCGACGAGGCGCTGTCGTACCTGGTCGACCACCTCCCCGAGGTTCAGCTGGACGGCACCGCCCTCGGCGCGCAGGGCGCCCTGGCGGTCACCGGTGAGCATGTTAACCACCGCGGCGTGCGAACGGCGGTTGGCGCCCTCCCACACCTGCTGGAAGACGTCACTGGTGATCACGCGGGTGACGGTGCGGTCCACGACGGTCCTGACCGCGTTGCGCAGCGGTCCCTCCAGGGCCTTGGCTCCTTCGACGACGCGGGGTGGTGCCCCGGCGTCCTGGAGGGTCTTGGCGAGCGAGTCCGTCACCGCCGCGACATCCACGTTGTCCACCACGCGGTCGGTGAGCCGGTTGATCACGACGTCCTGCACGGCCGGCTCGGACGCCAGCGGCGCGACGGTCTCGACGTACCGGTCGGTGTCGGAGACCGTGGCCTGCACCCAGGCCGCGACGACGGCCAGGGGCGCGAGGAGCAGGGCCATCAGGAGCAGGACCGAGGAACCGGCCCGGCGCAGCCGCCGGTGGCGCACCGCAGCGTGGCGGCGCAGTCGCTCGTATTCCGCTCGTTCCTCGGCGGTCATGACGTGGGTCGGATGCGCGGCTGCGCCGGGGTCCGGCGGCTCCGGGGTTGCGGCGGGGTTCATGGGTGCCTCGTTTCGGTGTGTGCCGCCCCGGCGCGACGGCCGCCGCTCGGGGGCACGAGGGGGAGGCCGGCGCACGTGACCGGTTGCGCCGCACGCGCCTGCCGGAGCTGTCGGGTGCGGTGGTCAGACCGCCGCGTCGGGGGTGCGCGGCCTCGCGGTGCGGGGTTTGCGGAGCGCGGCCCGCCAGGCGAGGGCGACCGCCGCCTCTCCCAGGCCGAGCAGGACGAGCCACAGCCCGAGCAGCCGGGTCAGGGCACGGGCCGACTCGGCGGGCAGGGTGAGGACCACGATTCCCGCGACGACGCCGAGCACCGCGGTCCCCAGGACGACGCCGCGGTGCGGCAGGTCCTCGACGGCGAGGGCCGTGTAGAGGGTGAGGATGCCGGACACCAGCCAGACCATCCCGACGACCAGCGAGAGCACGGTGATCGTCTGCAGCGGGTCCCGCAGGCACAACACTCCGGCCAGGACGTACAGCACGGCCGTGAGCAGCCCGGGGAGCCGTTCGTGCCCCGTGCGCGCGAAGACGGCCACGAACCGGAACACGCCGGTCACCAGGAGGTACAGGCCGAGAAGGACGGCCAGCACGTGCAGGGTCGCCTGTGGCCAGACCAGGATCAGGACACCCGGCACCAGCGTCCCGACGGCCGAGGCCATGAGCCAGGTCCACGAACGGCCGAGCCGCGCCAGCATGTACGCGGAGTCGCCCGTCGGACCGGGGCCGGGCTCCTCGGACCGGGGTTCCTGCCCGGCGTGCGACGCCGACATGGGCATGGTTCCTCCTCGCGTGATGGGGCGGTCGCATCCGGCGGCCGGCGGGGGCGGTGTGGGAGGCATGGCCACTCCACGGTCACGCCTGTCGCCGCGTGCCGGGTCACCCATCACGGGTGATCCGGCGTCACCGACGTGACCGTCTCGTCCATGACCGGCAGGCCGGGCGTCGCATCGCCGAGGCGACGGCGCGGCCCCGCACGCGGACCCACCTTCGGCAGAGCGGAGCCGGGCCCGCTCACGCGCTACGGGCCAATGTGCGGGGCGTCGCCGACACGGGTCCAGCCTGCTGGAAGCCGCCTGCCGCTCGGGGCGGTTCACAGCGGAGCGGTGCTGGGGGTTCCGCCCGGCTCCTCGAGAACGGCCGCCCGGCCCGCACCGCGCCGTGCACGATCCGGTCACTCGGGAAGCTGCCGCATCTCCAGCACCCGCAGCCCGAGTGACTGGCAGCGGGCCAGCAGACCGTACAGGTGTGCCTCATCGACGACAGGGCCGTACAGGACCGTCTGGCCGGACATCACGACGTGACCCAGCTCCGGAAAGGCCCTTGCCAGCGTTTCCGACAGCTGTCCCTCGACTCGGATCTCGTAGCGCACGAGCTGTCCTCCCACGGACTGCCAACGGATGGAGGGCACCCGCTCCTGCGATCGTCGCCTCCCCGCCTGTGCCGGGCATCACCCGGTGGAGGTGACCCTGAGACCGGTGGCGGACGGTGCGGGCCGGCACGTCGTCAGTGCGTCAGTACGAGCTTGAGGAAGATGATCAGCAGACCGAGCACCAGATTCACCGACGCGGTGGCGGCCATCAGCCGAGCGGAGGCCCCGGCGCGGCGTGCCGCGGTCACGGACCAGCCGACCTGGCCCGCCACCGCGACGGCAAGGGCCAGCCAGAGCGCACCGCGCACATCCAGACCCAGGAGCGGGCTGACGGCCACTGCGGCGGCCGGCGGGAAAGCGGCTTTGACGATCGGCCACTCGTCACGGCACACCCGCAGCACCACCCGGCGGTCCGGCGCCCGCTGCGCCAGACGTGCCCCGAACAACTGGGCGTGTACGTGGGCGATCCAGAACACCAGGCTGGTGAGCAACAGCAGCAGCACCAGCTCGGCGCGGGGGAAGGAGCCCAGGGAGCCGGCGCCGACCACCACGGAGGCAGCGAGCATGGATCCGTACACGCCTCCGGTGTAGTCCGCGTGCGCACGACGCTCGGCGCGGCGCGTCTTGCGTGCCGTGGTCGGACGGGTGGTGCTGGACACCTGCGGCTCCTTCCGGCTCAGCGCGTGGGTCCGCTTGCCGCGCCCGAGGCATCGGCGTCCGGCTTGCGCGGGCGGCCGTTCCGGGCGGTCGGCAGGTGCGGTGTGACCAGGAAGCTGGCCAGGGCGATGCCTCCGGTGGCCAGGATCGCCGCCTTCAGGCCGTTCAGCTGCGCGGAGGCGTAGGACTGCGTGACGGCGTCGACCTCGGACGGCGGCAACCCGGCACGTTCGGCCGCCGAACGCACCTGATCGGTGGAGACGAAGGTGACCCCGGCCTGGAGCGCCACACCGACCTGCTCACGCGTTTCCCGCGAGAGTCCGGGGTCGTCCGCCACCTGGGTGGTGAGGGCGTGCGCCAAGGCACCGATGAGGATCGATCCGATCAGCGCGGTGCCCAGCGCGGAGCCCAGATTCTGCGCCGTGAACTGGAGCCCTCCGGCCTCACTGCGTTCCTCCTCGCCGACGCTGGACTGGACGACGTTGCCCAGTTGCGAGGCGAGCAGGCCGACGCCCACGCCCAGCAGGGCCATGGCCCCGGCGAACTGCGCGTCGTCGATGACCGGGTCGATGGTGGCCAGCAGCCACACGATGGCCGCCGACAGGATCGCCAGGGCCAGCCGGACCACTCGGCGCGGCCCCCACACCCGCCCCAGCGAGGACCCGCACAGGGAGGTCACGAGCATGGCGGCGGACACCGGGAGCAGACGCAGGCCCGTTTCGAAGGCGTCGAATCCCTGCACCACCTGCAGGTACAGCGGGATGGCGAAGAACAGGCCCAGCAGGATGAGGTTCTGGCTCAGCAGCGTCATCAGGCCCGACCGCAGCACCGGCCTGCCCAGCAGCGACAGGTGGATGAGGGGGTCGGCGCCCTGGTTGTCTCGGTGCCGCTCCCAGGACCGGAAGACGGCCAGGACGGCCACTCCCGTCCCGACGACGAACAGTGTCGGGGCGAAGCCGAGAACGGTGAAGGGCGGGTTGCGCGGCTGTACCCAGCCCCAGCTGCTGCTCTGCAGCACACCGAGCACGCACAGCGCCAGTCCGGCCGCCGAGAGCACGGCTCCGACCCCGTCCAGCCGGGGGCGCTTCCCGGCCGGGGCGGGTGTCGCGATCACGCGGCGGCACAGCAGGACGGCCACGACGATCACGACCTCGCCGGCGAAGACCAGCCGCCAGGTCAGGTATGTCGTCACCCAGCCGCCCAGCAGCGGGCCGACCGCGATCCCGGCGCCGGCGAGGCCGCCGATGACCGCGTAGGCGACGGCCCGGTCCCGCCCCCGGTACGACTCCGCGACCAGGGCGGCCATGGCCGGCAGCACCATGGCCGCTCCGAGCCCTTCGATGACGGACCAGCCCAGCGTGAGGACCCACAGCGTGGGCGCCACGGAGGTCAGGGCCGACCCGGCGCCGTAGACGACCAGTCCGAGCAGGAACATGCGGCGCCGCCCGAGGATGTCCCCGAGCCTGCCGCCGATGATCATGAAGGCCGCCATGACCAGCGCGTACAGGGTGATGACGGCCTGGATGGCCGTGACCTCCGTGTCGAAGTCCTCGACCAGCTGGCTGATGGACACGTTCATGACGGAGGTGTCCAGGACCATCAGGAACTGAGCCGTACCCAGGACGGCCAGAGCCCTCCAGTGCTTCACGGTGTCCACCTCACGCAGTCGGCTCGGCAGTCGGCGGAACCGGCGCAGCGTCCCGCGTCCTGCCGCCTCCCCCCATCGCATCGGGAAGTGAGGGCTTCGTGCCTCACCCGCCACGGGGGAAGGATGTGCTTCCTGGTGTCCCGCTCCTCGGGGAGGACGCGATCGGAGCCTTCCGGGCCGACGTGTCACACCAGCCCGAGGTCGCGTGCGCGGCGCACCGCGTCGCTTCGCCGGTTCACCGCCAGCTTCCGGTAGACGCTCTTGAGGTGGGTCTTCACCGTGTTCTCGGACACGTAGAGGTCGGCGGCGATCTCCTGTGTCGACATCATCCGGGCCAGCCGCTCCAGGACGTCATGCTCGCGTCCGCTCAGCGCCGCCGCGACAAGCGGCTCGGGTGCTGACTCCGCGCGGGCCTGGTCGTCGCGACGCGACGGGCCGGGCGTGAGCCAGCCCGCCGCCAGCTCCTGCAGCGGTGCCGTGGCCAGGAGATGCGGGAGCCACTCTCCCGCATCGAGGAACGGGCGTCGCAGCCGCTCGCGCCGGGCGTCCAGCAGCGCCCGCGCCACGAGCCTGCGGGCGGTGGCGGTGTCTCCCGTGCCCTGCGCGGCCTGCGCCCTCACCAACGCTGCCCTCACCGTCACCGCAGGGCCCGGCCCGTTCTGGGCGCGGACGTCGTCGAGCAGGTCGATGGCCGCTCCGGGCCGCCCCGCGGCGAGCTGGAGCGCCGCCGCCTCCACGGCACATGCCGGCTGGTCGCCGGACACGCCCTGAAGCGCCTCGGCGGCTTGGTCCGGCCGTCCTTCGGCCAGGTGGGCGGCGGAGGCGACAAGTGCTTCGTGCCCTGAGGCCCAGGGTGAGGGCACGGCGGCGAAGACCGGCGAGTCCGCCGCCTGGACGGCGGCTCGTGCCTTGCCCTGGGCCAGCAGCAGACGAGCGGCGACCAGGGCGTGTCCTGCCGCCGGCACCGGATCACGCGTTACCGAGGGGAGCTGAGCCGTCTCGTCCAGGAGTGCCTGAGCGCGGGCCAGTTCATGACGGTCGACCGCCACGGCGGCCAGGACCAGCCGTGCGATGCCGGAGCCGGACGGCTGGTCCAGGCCCAGCTGCTGAGTCTCGGACTCCGCCGCGAGGGCCTTGCGTTCCGCACGGCTGAGCCAGCCGTGCAGATAGTCGAGCAGAGCCAGGTGCCCCATCGACTCTCCCCGGGGCAGCACCGTGGCCGCCGCGCCGGGAGTGCCGGCCGCGGTGGTCAGGGCAGCGCGCGCGTCCTCGAAACGCCCAGCCCACAGACGGGCCGATCCCAGATGTGTCAGCAGCAGGGCAGCGAGCTCGGGATGCTTGTCCAGGAGGTGGGCCGGGACTTCCCACCACAGCTCATCAGCCGCTTTCGCGGCCTTCTCGGCGTCCTGGGGGCATCCGGTCAGCCGGGCTGCCAGCGCCTCGAGCAGCACACAGCTGAGCTGCGCGGCTGCTGGGTCGGGCGCCGTCTCGGACACCGGTTCGGCGGCGTCGGCAGCCAGCCGCTCCCCGGCGTGACGCAAGCAGACCACACCACGGTCCACGTCGCCCTGGGCCAGCTCGCGGGCCGCGCGCACGAGGTCCGTGGCGGGGCTCCGGGCCCCGGATCCCATGCGGGAGAACAACCGGACCAGGTCCGCTGAGCACAGGCCCGAGAAGAGCTGGCCGATCGCCAGGTCGTCGACGAGGGCCCCGGCGGCGAGGTCCCAGTCGCCCGCGGCGGAGCCGTGGGCGAGTGTCTCGGGCAGCGATCCGGCACGCCGCAGCCAGCGCGCGGCCCGCCGGTGCAGTTCCGGCTCCAGCCCCGGCAGGCGCACCCGGAGATGGGCCCGGAGTATCTCCTGGAACAGCGGGTGGAGCTGATACCACGAGTGCCCCAGGTACTCGACGAACGCGTTCTCGCGGCAGAGCCCGGCGATCAGGGGCTCGGCGTCGGTCCGCAGGGTCAGCGCGTCGGCGAGAGCGGGGCAGAAGCGTTCCAGGACGCTGACGCGCAGCAGAAGATCCTGCGTCTGTTCCGGCTTCCCCTTGAGGACCTCCGCCAGCAAGAAGTCCGCGATCGTACTGCGGTCCGCCTCGAACTCCTTCAGGTAGCGCTGCGGGTCGGCGCTCTCCCGAGCCGCCAGAGCGGACAGCCGCAGGCCGGCGGCCCAGCCGCGGGTGCGGTCCACCAGGGCGCGTGCGGCGCAGACCGGAAGGCTCAGGCCATGCAGCTCCAGCAGTGCGGCAGCCTCCTCGGCGGTGAAGGCCAGCTCCGCGGCACGGATCTCCGTCAAGGCGCCGGCCGCCCGGTAACGGTGCAGCGGCAGCAGCGGTTCCGTGCGGGTGACGAGGACCAGGTGCAGCCCGCGCCCGGCGTGGTGCAGGACGAACTCCAGCTGCTCCGCGACCTGCGGGGCGGTGACCCGGTCGTACTCGTCGAGCACGATGACCACGGGCTGATCACGGTCGTTCAGTTCGGTGGCGAGCGCCCCCAGCAGCCTGGTGTCCACCCGGGAGGCGTCCGCCGGGAACCCGGCCGGGCCGGGCGTCAGCGCGCCGCAGGCGCGCAGCGCCTGGATGACGTACGCCCAGAACACTCCAGGTCGCCAGTCCCCCACCGCGACCGTGAGCCAGGCGACCGGCTGGGGCAGGCCGGCGGCCCACTCGGTGGCCAGCAGGGTCTTGCCCGCGCCGGCCGGCCCGTTGACCAGTGTCAAAGGGGTCTGCAGAGCCTGATCGAGGTGCTGCACCAGTCGCCGGCGCCGCAGGTACGTGGGGGGTGTCGTCGGCAGCGTGATCCGGGCGCGCAGAAACGGCTCCCCCAGGGGATCGGTGCGCAGGACGGCCGGACCGGCCGATCGTGGATCGCCCTCGTCGATCTCCGCCACCGCGCTCACCACCACCGTCCACCACTGTCCGTCAAGATCAGGTCATGGGCTGGGCCTCTTCGTCCAGTATCCCAGTCCTCCTGCACTCGCGCGCGGGTG
>NZ_MUND01000740.1 GCF_002154375.1 Streptomyces glaucescens
GTTCGTCGCCGTCGGGGTGGATGCGGGCGAACGCGGTGTGGGCGCGGGCCAGGGCGAGCCGGAAGACGAGTCCGGGGCCGAGCTCGGTCCGGGCCGTGGTGTGGGTGTCCAGGTCGTGGCGCCACGCCTGGTTGGTCCATTCCGGCCAGCGCAGCGGGTCCGCGGGGCCGCCGCGCAGGGTGGACCAGAGGGCTCGCCGGTGCGGGTCCAGCCGTAGGTACCAGCCGCGGCCGGGCGCGTCCCACGGGATCGGCGCTTCCGGCACCAGACTGCCGCCGTCCCGCCGGGCCCGGTGCACGCCGTCGCCGGTGGCGGCGAAGAGCCGGGCGTGGCGCGGGTCCTGGGCGTCGCCGTGTCCGTCGTCCGGGAGGGGCAGGCAGGCGGCCGGGGTGACGGACGGGCAGCCGGGCGGTGCGGCGAGCAGGTCGGCGAGCGGGTGGACGGCCAGGGCGCCGGGTTCGCGGTGCCGGAGGACGACGAGCGGTTCGCCGGAGCCGAGCACCGTCACGCCGGGTTCGCCGACGCGGGTGCGGACGCGGGCGGTCTCGCCGGTGGCCAGATCCACGACCGTGAGCAGGTCCGACCAGGGGGCGGTGTTCTTGCCGAGTCCGGTGGTGACGGCCACCCATCGCCCGGAGGGGTCGGTGGCGAGGTGCTCGGCCGGTACCGCCACCGGTATCGCGGCCGCCACGAGCCGGCGGCCGTACGGATCGAGCACGAGGAGTTCGCCCCGGCGGTCGTCGACGCAGGCCACCCGGCCCTCGGGAAGCGTCAGGAAGCCGGCGTGCTCCGAGAGGTGACGGCCCGGCAGCCGGCCCGCCTCGGTGCCGTCCGGCACGGTCACGAGGTGCACGCTGCCCTCCAGGTGGTCGGAGACCAGGAGCAGGGGTTCGGTCGTCATCGGCGGTCCTCCGTCGGCACATCGAGCATGACTGAAAATGATTATCATGTATGGTCGGTGCGTTTCCGGACCACGAGAAGAAACGAGGGCACCGATGCTGCGCTCACCCTTGAGGGCCGTACGGCGCGGACTGGCCGCCGTCATCCTGGGTTCCGTCCTGGCGGGATGCGGCGCCACCGCCGATTCCTCCACCGAGGGCGAGGCGAAGGCCGGCGGCGCGAAGACCGAGGTGACCGACGTCACGGTCGAACCCATCAAGGAGACACAGCAGTTGACGGACGCGCGCGGCGTGACCGTCTCCCTGGAGCAGCGGCCGGAGCGCATCGTCTGCCTGGTGGCGCTCTGCGACGACATCCTCACCGAACTGGGCATCCTGCCCGTCGCCACCAACAGCCAACTCCTCGCCCACCCGGACTTCCTGGGCGCCGAGAGGGCGAAGCAGGTCGACATCATCCCCGGCGGCTTCATCGCCCCCGAGGTGGAGGCGATCCTCTCCCACAAGCCCGACCTGGTGATCGGGCTGGAGGACACCCACGGCAAACTCGCCCCCGCGCTGAAGGGCGCCACCACGTTCTGGCCCATGCAGCCCGCCAAGTGGCAGGACAGCGTGGGCTATCTGCGCGACGTCGCCGCCCTCACCGGCCGTACCGCTCAGGGCGAGAAGGCGGAACGGGCCTTCCGCACCAAGCTCGCCGAGGCCGAGCGGAACAGGAGCGACAGGACCGCGTTGATCATCTACGGCAGCGACGAGAACTTCGGCGTCGCCACCCCGGGCACCGACGTGGTCGCCGGCCTCTTCCCGAAGCTCGCCGAGTACCCCTGGAAGTCTCGTGGGGTGGAGGGCAGTTACAGCCTGGAGGAAATCCTCGCGCAGGGCGTGGACGTGCTGTTCGTCGAGACGATGAGCTTCGGCGAACCGGACGGCAAGCTCTCGGAGAAGCTGGCGGAGAACCCGCTGTGGGGCAAGATCCCGGCCGTCGAGAACGGGGACGTCCACGAGGTCGACTCCGAGGTCTGGGCCAAGGGGCGCGGCACCCGCTCCCTGGGGCTCGTCCTCGACGAGGCCGTGGCCGCGCTGCGGTGAGCACGCCCACCGGGATCCTGGAACCGGCCGCGGGGGCGCCCTCCGCCGTTCCGCCGGGGCCGCGACGGCCGGGAGCACGCCGCTGGGCACAGCTCTCCGCCCTGGCCGTGCTGCTCGTCGTGGCGTCCTGGTGCGCGCTGTGCCTCGGCACGCCCTACGTCCCGCCGCACCGGCTGTTCGGCGGTGACGAGATCGCCCGGGTCGTCGTCACCGAACTGCGGGTGCCCCGGCTGGTGCTGGCGCTCGTCGCGGGTGCCTGCCTGGGAGCGGCGGGACTGGTGCTCCAGGAGGCGCTGCGCAATCCGCTGGCCGTCCCCGAGATGCTGGGCGTGTCCTCGGGGGCGGCCCTCGGGGTCGCCGCGCCCCTGGTGCTGGCGGTCGCGGTGCCCGCGGCCGTCCAGCCCCTGCTGGCCATCGGCGGTGCCGTGCTCGGCGGCGGACTGACCCTGCTGGCGGCCGGGCTGGGGCGCAGCCCCTCCGCCGTCCTGCTCACCGGGGCCGCGGTCGCCGCCGCGTTGCAGGCGGCGCTGCTGGTGCTCATGGTGATGGCCGACCAGCTCGACCTCCAGCTGATCTACCGCTATCTGCTCGGCTCGCTCTCCGCCCGCACCTGGGAGGACGTGACCGGGCTGTGGCCGTGGCTGCTGATCGCGGTCCCCGCGCTGGTGCTGTGCGCGCCGGTGCTCGCGGTGCTGCGGCTCGGCGACGACGACGCCGAGGCGCTGGGGGTGCGGGTGCACCGGGCGCGGTTCGCGGCGCTCGCCGTCGCCGTGGTGCTGATCGCCCCGGTGACCGCCGTGTGCGGTCCGGTGGCATGGGTCGGTTTCCTCGCCCCGCATCTGGCCCGGCGCCTCAACCCGCGCTCCGACGCGGTGCGCTGGCTGCCGTGGTCGGCGGGGTGGGGGGCGGCCGTGGTGGCCGTCGCCGACGTACCGGCCCGGCTCGCCCTGGCACCCGTGGAGACGCCGGCCGGCGCCTGGACGGCGCTGCTCGGCGTCCCGGCGGGAGTGGCACTGCTGCGGAGGACGCGATGAACCGGGGTGGCACCGCCACGGAGGACCGGACGAGCCGGGGTGGCACTGCTGCGGAGGACACGATGAGGGAGACGAGCCGGACGGCTCCGGGAGGGCGGCTGACGGTCGCCTGGCGCTTCGGCGTGCTGGGCGCACTGCTGATGCTGGCCGCGGGGGCCTCGCTGCTGGCCGGGCGGGCCATGTCCCCGGGCGTGGTCGGGGAGGTGCTGGGCGGCGGGGGCGACGCGCTGGAACGCCATGTGCTGTTCCAGCTGCGGCTGCCCCGCATGCTCGTGTCCCTCGGCGCGGGCGCCTGTCTCGGCGTGGCCGGGCTGGTCCTCCAGTCGGCCCTGCGCAATCCGCTGGCCGGTCCCGAGGTCACCGGGGTGACGCCGGGCGCGGTGCTCGGCGCCGTCACCGCGACGGGGCTCGGGCTCGCGGGGTGGCAGTCGCCGTTCGCCGTGGTCGTCGCCGCGTGCGCGGGCGGCTGCGCCGGGGCGGGGCTGCTGTGGCTGCTGACCGGCCGGGGCGGGGGTGACCCGGAACGGACCGCGGTGCACGGGGTGCTGGTCTCGGCGGTGCTCGGCGGGCTCACCGCGATGGTGCTGCTGGTGGCGCCGGGTGAACTCGGCAGTGTCGTGCAGTGGCTGGTCGGCAGCACCGAGGGCCGGGTGTGGGAGCACTGGCATCTGCTGTGGCCGTGGGCGCTGCCCTGGCTCGTGGTGGCGTGGCTGCTGTCGGCGCCGAACACCGCCACCGCGACGTGCGGGACGAGCAGCCCCACGAAGCCCAGCGCGCCCACCGAGGCCACCGCGCCCGCCGTCAGCGCCACCGCGCACAGCAGGGCCGCCGTCCGGGCACGCGGGGCCGACAGCCCGGCCGCCGCGGCGAGTTCGTCCCCGCAGCGCAGCAGGGTCAGCGGCCCCGACAGCAGCCACGCCACCA
>NZ_MUND01000741.1 GCF_002154375.1 Streptomyces glaucescens
CGGGCCGGCGGGGCGTCCGCTTCCAGCTCGGTGCCGAAGTCGCTGAACTCCAGCACGGTGCGCACCGTCACCTCCTGCGACTCGGTCGCGGTCTTCGCGCCGGTGCCGTTCTTCGGGGCGGACGGGGCCTGCACGGTCATGTCCACCTGCTGACGGCGGATACGGCCTTCGTCGTCGAGCCAGATGTCCATCGGGAGGGTGGGGCCGAGCTGCTTGCTCAGCCGGGCGCCGTCGGGCAGCTTGGCCACGNNGCGGGTGGTGGCGACGCCGCCGATCTCGGCCGACCCCTTGTTCGTCACGTCCTTGTCGTCGATCGCCTTGGCGAGCGCCGCGGAGCGGGCCGGGTCGTTCACGGACCGGCCGTCGGCTCCCTGCCGGGCGGCGACCTTCTCCAGGTCGATCTTGATCCACGGCTTGCCACCGGGCGCCTGCCCGGCCGGAGGCTTCTGGTACAGCACCTGGTCGATGACGCGCTGCTCCATCCGCTGCCCCTCCGCGGTGACCGTCATGACGCTGTCCCCGTCGTCCAGGTCGACGGTGCCCTTGCCGTTCGCGGTCACGGAAGTGCCGCCGTCGGAGGTCCGCACCTTCAGCGTCACTCGTGCGGTGTCCTCCTCGGCGGTCCTGTCGTAGGCGGAACGCACCGCCTGGGTGCCCGGTTCCCGCGCGCCGGGGCTCTTGGGGGTGGCGGAATCCTTCGCGGGTCCGGCCGCGTCGCCGCCGTCGTTCCCGCAGCCGACGAGCACCGTGCCGACGAGGATTCCGGCGACGGATAAGGCCCCGATCCTGCCGCCGCTGACTGACCTGCCCATCGAGAGGCTCCTCTCAGCTCGCATCTGGTCGCGTCCGTTGCCCCAAGTGCCCTTCCCCGAGGGGAACATGCGCGCTTCGGCGGTCGGTCGCACCCGTCCCGGCCGGGGCGCCCGGACCCACCGGGGTGATCGTCCTCGTGGCCGCTCGGGGCGTACGTGGGGGTAACGTCGTGGGGAAGCGGGACTTTCCGAGGCTTGCCGGGGAGGTGATGTGATGGGCTCGCTGGTGTTCGACAGCGACGACCTGGAAGCGACGGAGGCGTTCCTCTGCGAGGCGTACGCCCGTATGACGATCAGCAGCGGCACCCCGGACAGCAGCCCGGCCCGCATCCGCCGGGACACCATGCCGTCGGTCAGCGTCGACGAGCTGGAACTCGGCTTCGACATGAGCTACGCCGTGGAGCCCCTGGGGCGGATCTGCCTGTGCCTGGTCCACGAGGGAACCCTTCAGGACCACGTGTACCAAGGGGTGCGGGACGACTTCGGGCCCGGGGACATGGTGCTCCTCGCTCCGCCCGACCTGCCGTACGCCGGACGGGTCTGCACCGCCCGCTACAACATCACGATGCTGGATCCCGCGCTGCTGGACCAGGTCGCCGCCGCCGGGCCGAAGCCGGCCCCGGGGCCCGTGCGGCTGACAGGGCACCGGCCGCACTCGCGGGCCGCGGCCCGCCAGCTGACGAACACCATCACCTACCTGCGTGACCACGTCCTCGGCGACCCCGCCACCGCCGGTCAGCCGCTGATCATCTCGGCCGGCAGCCAGCTGCTGGCCGCGAGCGTCCTGGCCGCCTTCCCGAACACCGCGCACACCGAGCCGACCGCCCAGGACCGGACCGACGCGCACTCCGCCACCCTCAGGCGGGCCGTCGCCTACATCGAGGACCACGCCGACCAGCCCCTCACCGTGGCCGACATCGCGGCCGCCGTGCACGTCACCATCCGCGCCCTGCAGTACGCCTTCCGTCGCCACCTCGACACCACACCGCTCGCCTATCTGCGCCGCGTCCGCCTGGCGCACGCCCACCGGGAACTGCGCGAGGCGCATCCGCTGGGCGGGGTCACCGTCGCGGACATCGCCGCACGCTGGGGTTTCCCGCACCCCGGCCGTTTCGCCGCGCTCTACCGGGAGGCCTACGGCACCAGCCCCTCCGACACCCTCCGGAGCTGAGCCTCCGCCTCCGACCCGCACCGGAGGGGCCCGGCCCCGGGAAGATCATCGCTCGTCCACGGATCCGGGCGGCCCCGACGACGGCCGGTGCCGCTCCACCGAGGCGTCCAGGGCCTGCCGGATCTCCGGCGGCAGCCACTCGCACCGGGGCCACTGGACGATGTGTTCGGCCACTTCCCGCAACTTCGTGTTCGTGTGCTGGGACACCTCCTTGAGCACGTCCCAGGCCACCCCGGGGAGCAGACCGGCGTAGGCGATCACCACACCGATGGCCTGGTCCACGACAGCATGCGAGACGACGGCGTGCTTGAGCTGCTCCACTTCCTCCCGGAGAGCGATGATCCTGTGCACGGAGTCCTCTTGTTGCTGACGCATGGTGGGCCCGCTCCTTGCCGAGTCGGCCTGTCGATCATCGCGCTCGTGCCCTGATCAGGTGGCGGCAGAGGCCTCCAGAACGAAAACTTCGCGGCGTGGCAGTCCGGAAAACGAAACGGAGGCCTGTCGACCGCTTCGTGGCTGTCAGTCGTGGTCCGCGTCGTCCAGGGACACCGTGGCGGTGACGTCCTTCCCGGTCGGCCGCGGGGTGGCGTGGAACCGGATGCTCAGCGAACGCACCAGGTGGAGCCCGTGGCCGCCGATCCGGCCGGGGTCGCGGGGCTGCACCAGCGGCAGGCTGGGGGACGTGTCCCGGACGGTTATCCGCAGCGACCGGCCGTCCGGACTCACGTTCAGCATCAGCGAGCAAGGGCCCGGGGCGTGGCGTACGGCGTTGGTGACGAGTTCACTGACGACGAGGCAGGCGTCCTCGGCGACCCTCCGTCGTGGCGGCCGGCCGGCCTGCCTCAGCAGGTCGGTGACGGCGCGGCGCGCCTCGGCGATGTCGGGGACGGTGCGCTCCCAGGTACAGGTCAGGGCCAGGGGCCGGCGAGCTCCGGCCGTCCGGACGTTCCTCGCCTGCTGCTTGAGCGAGTTCTCCATGCAGAGTTCCTCGTGTGCGGGTGGTGGTTCTCTCGTATGACGCGGGTGGCTGTGCCGTCCTTTCCGCATACCCCGAGTGCCGCGAGCCAGGGGTGCGACCCTGGAAACACATCCCTCCGGCTGCCGGAAATTCGTGGACGACGCACCGCCCGGACCGGAGCCCCGCCTGATTGGCGAACGCATGTTCGATGGTAATCGAGGCGGCATGGGGTCGAGGGTTGCGGGTAGGCGCCGACAGAACAGCCGGACTCTCGGGATGGGCGGACGATGACGACGTCGGTGACGACTGACAGGCGAGCCAAGACGCCGCCGGACGCGCGGAGCCTTGCCTCGGCGGCGCCGCACGGCGTCCCGGCCGTCGACGCCCGGCCGCCCTGTACCGGCCGCCTCCCCTCCTCGCCGGAAGCGCCCATAGGGCAGGGTGGGGACCGGCAGCCGGACCTGCACGTACAGTGAACGCACCCACGGAGGCGGGCGGTCCGCTCGCCGGGCCGGGCCGAGTCCGGCGGCCGGCGCTCCGCCGGACCGGGCCGTCCCTCGGTTCCGGGACGTCGCCGCCGCGCGCGGCGGGCCCCCGGGTGCTGCGCTGAACCCGCCCGGAACGGCGGCCTCATGGCCCGGGTCGGGGGTCGGTGACCGCGCCGTGCGCCCCCCGGCCATCATGTGGGTGACTGGTGAAGATCGAATCGCCGCTCTGCGTATGCTCGACCGCCGTCGGGCGGAAACAGCCGTACGGCAGGCGGCGGGTACGGGGCGGGGAAGGTCGGGACGATGGTGACGTCACAGGCTGGGGCTGCCGACTTGGTGAGAGCGGCCCAGGCGGATGCCGAGGCAGGATGGGAACGGCCGGAGCCGTCGGTCCTCCTCGTGGAGGACGACCCCGGCGACGCGCTGCTCGTCGAGGAACTGGTCGCCGACAGCGCCCTCAAGATGCGCCTGCGGTGGGTCCGGTCGCTGACCGAGGCCGCCGAGGTGCTCGCCACCGAGGTACCGGACTGCGTCCTCCTCGACCTGCATCTGTCGGACGCCCGGGGCCTGGAGGCGGTCTCCCTGCTCCAGGCGCACGCCGAGCACGTGGCGGTCGTGGTGCTCACCGGGCTCGCTGAGGAGGACACCGGACTCGCCGCGGTCGCGGCCGGCGCACAGGACTACCTCGTCAAGGGCCGGGTCGAACCCGAGCTGTTCGGACGAGCCGTGCAGTACGCGATCCAGCGCAAGCAGGCCGAGCAGGCGGCGGTGGCCCTCCAGGCCAGCCAGATGCAGGCCCGGGAGAACGCCCGCCTGGAACGCGGGCTGCTGCCCCGCCCGCTGCTGCACACCGAGGAAGGCGTCCAGGTCGTGGCCCGCTACCGGCCCGGACGGGCGCAGGCGTTGCTGGGCGGTGACTTCTACGACATCGTGCAGAGCGCCGACGGCACGGTCCACGCCCTGGTCGGTGACGTCTCCGGGCACGGGCCGGACGAGGCGGCCCTGGGCGTGGCCCTGCGGATCGCCTGGCGCACCCTGGTGCTGAGCGGGATCACCGGCTCGGAGCAGATGAGGCGGCTGGAGGAACTCCTGGTGGCCGAGCGGGCCCGCGACGAGGTCTTCGCCACCCTCGTCAGCCTGGCCGCCGTCCCGGGAGAGCAACGCGCCCACGTGGTACGGGCGGGTCACCACGGTCTGCTCCAGCGCACCCGCGACGACGTGGAGTGGGTCGAGGTGCCGGGTGGACCCGCGCTGGGGCTGCTCCCCGGCGGCGCCCGCTGGCCGACCGCCGAACTGCCGGTGCCGTCGGGGGACTCGGTGGTCCTCTTCACCGACGGGCTCTTCGAGGGGCATGTCAGCAGGGGTCCGCAGCGCCTCGGCGAGGAGGGCCTGCTGGAACTCGCGCGCAAGGCGGCCGACCTGCCGCCGGAGGAGTTCGTGGACCGCCTGATCGCCCGGGCCGAGGAACTCGCCGAGGAGCGGGGCGGTCTGGCCGACGACGTGGCCGTTGTCCATCTGAGCTGGAACTGAACGAGTGGAACGAGTGGTGTCTGAGAGAGCGGTGAACACGGTCGGCGCGTGGAGCGGGCGTCGGCTGACGGTGCAGGGCTGGTTCTATCTGGTGCTGGCGCTCATGACGTTGCTGGTCGTGATCGGCACCGTGATCGGCACGAACCTCCTGAACCAGACCGCGGACATGACGGACCGCCTGCTCCAGCGGACCCAGCCGGCCCAGACCGAGGCGTACAAGCTCCAGGCCGCCCTGGTCGATCAGGAGAGCGGCATCCGCGGCTACACGATCACCGCCGATCCCCAGTTCCTCACCCCCTACACCGAGGGCCAGCGGGACGAGAGGAACGCCGCCGCCCGGCTGCGCGACCTCATCGGTGACCGGCCCGGCCTGCTCGCCGACCTGCGCGCGGTCGAGAAGCAGGCGGCCGACTGGCGGCGCGTCTACGCCGGACCCGTCACCGCCTCGGTGACCCCCGGCGAGCCGGCGCCGATCGACCAGCGGATGGCCGAACGGGGCAAGACGGAGTTCGACCACGTGCGCGACCGGCTGGCCGAGCAGAGCGCCCGGCTGGACGAGGCGGTCCGGGACGGCCGCGACCGCCTGGCCCACGAGCGGACGGTGCGCGACTCGGTGCTGGCCGGCATGGTGATCGTCTTCCTGCTGACCGGTGTGGCCCTCGCCATCCTGGTGCGGCTGCTGGTGACCCGCCCGCTGGAGGCGCTGCGCGGGGCGTCGAGGCGCGTGGCGGGCGGGGAGTTCTCGTACGTCATCACCGGGGAAGGGCCCGTCGACCTGACCGCGCTGGCAGGCGACGTGGAGGGCATGCGCCGGCGGATCGTGACCGAACTCGAGGCCTCCCACGACCAGCAGAAGACGCTGTCCCGGCAGGCCGCCGACCTGAACGCCCAGGCCGTGGAGCTGCGCCGGTCCAACGTCGAACTCGAACAGTTCGCCTACGTCGCCTCGCACGACCTCCAGGAGCCGCTGCGCAAGGTGGCGTCCTTCTGCCAGCTGCTGGAGAAGCGCTACGGGGACCAGCTCGACGACCGCGGCCGGCAGTACGTCGACTTCGCCGTCGACGGCGCCAAGCG
>NZ_MUND01000742.1 GCF_002154375.1 Streptomyces glaucescens
TCGCCCGGGGCGGCGGGCGCGGCGGTCCACCGCCGTACCTCGTCGACCAGCTCCCGCAGCGTGCGCGGCGCCGACCGCGGCAGCGAGATCGCGGTGACCTCGTCCTCCCGGTCGAGCCGCGCCTTGGCGACGGGCAGCAGCATCCGCTCCCCACCGGCGCGTTCCCCGAAGACGAACAGCAACTGGTCACCGGTCCGGAGGGAGTTGGCCGTGCCCTCGACGAACAGCTCCGAGCGGCGCTCCAGGTCCTCCGGGGTCACGAGGGAGGGCCGGCGGCGCCGTACCTTCAGCTCGTTGAAGTCCCAGCGGGCCGTGAGGTCCCGGCTGGTCTCGAAGGTCAGGGACTCCTCGTCGGCGGAGGCGGGCACGCTGTGGCTGCGCGCGCCGCGCGGGACGACGACCGGCAGGGTCTCGGCGCGCGGGTCGCGTTCGAGGGTGTACGCCAGGTGGGTGGCGGCGGCGACGCCGGGCCGCGGCCGGTGACCGACGAGCCGCCCGAGCAGCACGAGCGACCGGTGCTCGTTCGCCGTACGGATGTAGACCTCGTCGGCGATCCGCTCGGAGTGGAAGGTGAGCAGGTCACCGAGGACGGCGGTGGCGTCCAGCAGGCCGATCGCCGGGTCGTCGGGGGTGCGTACGGTCAGCCCGTTCAGCGCCGGATACGCGGGGGAGGCGAGCCGGTCGAGGAGCGCGGCCAGGAAGGAGCCGTAGGTGCCCACGCGGTAGTCGAGGGCGGTGCGGCCGGGCGGGTTGTGGAGCGGGGCCGGGGCCCGCCGCTCGTCGTGTCCGCCGCCGCACGCCCCGCCGCAGGCGCACTCGTCGGTCGCGGTCATCGGACACCTCCCAGGGAAATCTCCAGCCGGCCCTGCTCCGGCCGGTCGGGGTCGTTGTCGCACGCGGCGATCTCCAGCGGGCCGAGCCGCAGCACGCCGTCCTCCCGTTCCCCGCGGTCCGGCTCGAACAGCCGCCGCAGCCGGGTGACCCGCACGCTCTCCACGCCGGGCACCGCCGCGGCGACCGCGACGAGGCGGCTGAGGCGTACCGGTTCGCCGAAGGTCAGGGCGTCCGGGTGGAAGAAGCCGCCGCGCCCGCCGCCGAGCACGCGGTACAGCTCGGCGAGGATCTGCCCGTGCTGGTGGCCGGGCCGGGCGCACACGGTCAGCGCGATGTCGAGCGGCACCAGCCGGGCCGGACGCACGACGACGTCGTGGCCGATGCGCCGGTAGGGCTCCAGGGCCTGGGCGACCCGGTCCAGCAGCTCGGGTAACGGGGTGCCGTCGCCGACCGCGTCGACGGCGATGTGCGCCTCCCGCACGCTGCCGGTCCAGCGCAGCTCGGCCGCCGCGCGCTGGACGCCGGGCAGGGCGCCGGCGAGGGCCGCGTAGTCCTCGGCGGTGACCGCGCGCAGCCGGGTGCGGCGCAGGTCGAGCGGGGCGAGCTGGCGTACCTGGTCGACGGGTTCGGGGGCGGTGCCGCCGATGGCGGGCAGCGGGTTGCGGACGACGACGGCCGGCAGCTCCTGTGCGGAGTCCCGCACCACCAGGTGGTTGATGGCCTCGGCGCCCACGTTGCCCGCGGTGCCGCCGCCGATCCGGTAGCGGGCGGTGAGCCGGGCGCCCGGGGCGGGCCGGGCACCGTGCCGGCCGTCGCCGAACCGCAGGGCGAGCCGCCCGTCGTCCTCGAGTTCCCCGACGAAGTGCCGGTCACGGGGGGCGCTGCGCAGCAGATCGCGGCGCGGCTCCCAGACGCCGTCCGGCTCTTCGAGGCGTACGGCGGGCAGGGCGCGGCGCGGGTCCTGGGTGAGCGCGCCGGTCGCGGAGCCGCGCAGCACGGTCTCGTCGGGGTGGAGCCCTTCGGCGTAGCCGGGACCCCAGCTGTGGGCGATCTCCCAGGCGATGTGCGGGCCGAGGACGGTGCCCGCGCGGGCGCGGGCCGCGAGCACCTCGATGCGGCGGAGCTTGCCGTCCAGCAGCCGGTCGGAGCGGTGCAGGAGTTCGCGCAGCGCGCGCACGGGATGCAGCCGCAGCTCCAGCCGCTCCAGGATCCGCAGCCCGAACACGACGGCGAGTTCGGCGATCTCCTCCGCGTCGAGCCCGTCCCGGTCGCGGGCGCTGCGCCACAGCTCGACCAGCCGCTGCCGGAGCCGGCCGGGGACGGCGGCGATCCGTTCGGCCTGTCCGGCGGCGACCGTGCCGGGCTCGGGGAAGGGCGCGGCCTGGGTGACGGGCGCGCCGCCGAGGACGGGGCGGAAGCGGGGCCGGATGCCCGGGTACACGGACTGGGCGAGCAGGGTGCGCAGGGCGGCGGTCTGGGCGTACGCGGTGCCGGGCACGACGCGGTCGTGCCGCTGCCCGGCCCGTTCGAGCCCGATGCCGGCGCGGTGGACGGCGGCCTCCCCGACGGTGTCGAAGAGGTCCCGCACGTCGTCCGGGGTGAGCGAGTGCCCCTCGGCGGTGCGGTCGGTGAGGGCGTTGATCAGCCGGGCGGGCGCGTTGCCCTCGTCCGGGTCGGGGCAGCCGAAGGCGGGAGGGCAGCAGGTGCCGGCCACGGCCGGGTCGGCGGGCACGGTGAACGTCTCCGGCAGCCCGTCGATGGTGCGGCCGTGGTCGACGAGGACGACGTTGCCGCGGGCGAGGGTCACGTCCTCGACGGGCGGGCAGCCCCGGCCCGCGCGGGTGACCAGGCACAGCGGGAAGCGCAGGGCGTCCTCGGCGGCCCAGGTGACCTCCAGGACCGGCTGGTCCTCGATGCGGTCGACGGCCGGGGTGACGGAGGTGAGGCGGACGGCCTGGCGGTGGGCGGGGTCGGCGTCACCGGGCGTACCGGTGCGCGGCCCCTTCACCTCCTCCAGGATCAGCACGTCACCGGGGTGCAGGTCGAGCCGCCGCTCCCGGCAGGTCTCCGGGTCGGCCCAGCCGTCGCGCAGCGTGGCGGCGGTGGCGCCCTTCGGCAGCGCGCGGACCTCACCGCCCCACGTCCACAGCCGGATCGCGTTGTGCGCGACGCGCAGCCGCAGCGGCTCGGTCGCCGGGACGG
>NZ_MUND01000743.1 GCF_002154375.1 Streptomyces glaucescens
CTGGCTGGCCGACGCCACCGCGGAGATCATCCACGTGCCGGCCGGCGCACCCGAGCGGGACGGTGTACGACAGCGGCCGTTCACCGCCCGGCTGAACGGCCGGCCCGTCACCTGGTCGCCGCCCTACCCGCGCCCCGGCGACATGGCCGCCGCACAGGCCCACCGGCTCCTCGACCTCGCCGCCCAGGCCCGCGACCGGCTGCGCGACCTGCAGTACTCGGCGACCGAACTCACCGACGACGACCGGGCCTTCCTGCGGCTGCTGTTCGGCCGGTCCTTCGCTGACGACTCCGACCCCGAGGACATGCTGCGCCGTCTGCGGTCCCGCTTCGACGAACTGCTGCGCCCCAAGATCCGCCAGCTGGAGCGCCTGGTCCGCAAGGCCCGATCCGGATACGTCCTCAACCCGGCGGACGTCGGCTGGGAGTTCGACCGCACCTGGGGCGGCATCGCCGGTGCCTCCCTGCTCCCCGGCAACCCCGCCCTGCACGGCCCGGCGAGCACCGCGCTGCGCCCCGACCCCCGCGAAGCCCTGCCCGCCGTGCGCCTGGTGGAGGAAGAGGCCGGCCGTACCGGGAACCCGGTCCGGCCGCCCCGCCGGGACCTGCCGGCGGAAGGAGCCTGCGCGGCGTCCCCCGCGCCGCGCCCGGTGGAGGAGGAGGTCGGCCACACCGCGAAACCGACCTGGCTGCCCCGCCGAGACCTGCTGGCCAGCGGACCCCGCGACCGCCATGTGACCGCCGAGACCGACGACGACGGCGTGCTCTCCCTGCGCTTCGGTGACGGCCGGTGCGGACGGGCCCCCACCCCGGGCAGCAAGCTGAGCGCCGTCTACCGGGTGGGCAACGGCCGCGCGGGCAACGCGGGCCGCGAGGCCGTCAACCGCGTCGCCGCCCGCGGTGGAGGCCTGGACGGCATCGTCACCCGCGTCCGCAACCCGCTGCCCGCGACCGGCGGCACCGACCCGGAACCCGTCGCCGAGGTACGCCTCGCCGCACCCCGCGCCCCCTTCCGCACCCTGCTGCGCGCGGTCACCGCCGAGGACTACGCCACCCTCGCCGCCCAGCGGCCCGGGGTGCAGCGCGCCGCCGCCGCCCTGCGCTGGACCGGCAGTTGGTACGAGGCCGACGTCGCCCTCGACCCGGACGGCACCACCGCCCCCTCCGCCCGGCTCCTGGAGGACGTCCGTGCCGACCTGTACCGCTACCGGCGCATCGGCCACGACGTGGTCACCCG
>NZ_MUND01000744.1:0-819 GCF_002154375.1 Streptomyces glaucescens
GGTCGCCGGATCGGTCGGGCGGCCGCTCGGCTGCGGGGTGGCGCCGTCGTCGGCGGAGCACGTGGCCCCGTCGATACGGCAGCCGGTGGGGTCCCCGGTGCCGGTGACCACGAAGCCCACGGTGACGGACTCACCGGCGGCCAGACCGTCTGTGTCCCACTTCGGGGGCTTCACGGTGACGTGCTGCCCGCTGACGCCGGACTCGCCGTTCCACAGCGAGCCGAGCCGGGACCCGGCCGGCAGGTCGAACTCGAGGGTCCAGTCCCTCTTGGCGTGGCCGCTGGTGTTCGTCACGACGTACTGCGCGGTGTACCCCCCCGCCCAGTCGCTGGTCTTCGTGTACGCGGCGCCGACTGCGGCGGCCTGGGCCGTGCCGGTCAGCAGCAGCCCGCCGCCTCCGGCGACGGCGAGGGCGAGGGCCGCGCCGATCACTTTGTTCCTGCGGCTCAGCTTGCGTCGGTGCGTGCTCATCGCGTGTCTGCCTCACGGTACGGGGGTGGGGTGCGGCAGCACGCTAGCGAGCACGGACCGGGCAAAACGCCCTCGGCGGTCGGGAGTCGAGGATCTTAGGGTGGGCTTAAGGAAGGGATCGGGACCGGTTAAAGATCGGTGCCGTCCCGCGCGGACGGCGTCTGCGCACCGCCCCTCGGGGGCCGCTGCGCACCGGCCCGCGTCTGTCCAGCTGGATCCAGATCCGCACCTCCGTGCCGCCGAGCACCGAGCGGCCGATCCGTACGTCCCCGCCGGTGGACTCCGCGAGCCGGCGCACGATGTCCAGCCCGAGGCCGGTCGAGCCGTCGCTGCCGGAGCCCCGGCCGC
>NZ_MUND01000744.1:869-2358 GCF_002154375.1 Streptomyces glaucescens
TCGGGTATGCCCGGGCCCGCGTCCGAGACCAGGACGATCACCGCGTCCTCCCCGTTGTGCACGTCGACCGCGAAGGCGGTGCCTTCCGGGGTGTGCCGGAAGACGTTGCCGAGCAGCGCGTCCAGCGCGGCGGCGAGGTCGGCGCGGGCCACCGGGATGCGCACCGGCCGGTCGACCCCGGCCAGCCGCACCGTGCGGCCCTCGTCCTCGGCGAGCGCCGACCAGAAGGCCATCCGCTCACGCACCACCTCGGCCGCGTCACAGCCGGCGCCCGGACCGGCCGCGGCGGTCTGCGGCTTGGCCTCCCGGGCGGTGCGGATGATGGTGTCCACCTCGCGCTCCAGCTGGGCCACGGCGGCCCGGGTCTGCTCGGCGGCCGGGCCGTCGCCGAGCGAGGCGGTGTTCAGCCGCAGCACGGTCAGCGGGGTGCGCAGCCGGTGCGAGAGGTCGGCGGCCAGCTCCCGCTCGTTGGCGAGGAGCTGCACGACCTGGTCGGCCATCGAGTTGAACGCGACCGCCGCCAGCCGCAGTTCGGTCGGCCCCTCCTCCGGCACCCGGGAGCCCAGCCTGCCCTCCCCCAGCTCGCGCGCCCCCTCCACCAGGCGCCGCGCGGGCCGCACCATGCGCACGCCCAGCCGGTCGGCGACCGCGACCGACCCGACGATCAGCGCGAGGCCGACCCCGGCGAGCACCGCCCAGGCGGTGCCGACGCCCTTGGAGACGGCGGTGTCGGGGATGAACACCTCGACGACCGCGAACTTCCCGGAGCTGAGCGCGACGGGCTGGAGCAGCACGGATCCGCCGGGCACCTCGGCGGTGGAGGCGCGGCCCAGCTCCCGGATGGCGGCGATGTCCGCGTCGGCGGCCCGCTGCCGCCCGATCTCGACCCCTGCGCCGTCCTCGGCCGCCGGTATGTGCACGGCCATCCCGGCGTCGGAGCCCGCGGCGGCGACGACCCGCTCCAGCTGGGCGCGGTCGGTGGTGATGGACAGCGCGGGGGCGATCTCGGCGGCGTCCCGCTCGGCGTTCGAGAAGGCGCGGTCGCGGGCCAGCTCCTTGACGACCAGCCCGAGCGGCACGGCGAACGCCACCACGACCATCGCGGTGACCGCGAGGGAGACCTTGACCAGGGCCCACCTCATCGCGCCGGCTCCGCTCCCGGGGGCCGCACGTCCGGGACGTCCGCCGCCGGGGGCTCCAGCTTGACGCCGACCCCGCGCAGGGTGTGCAGGTAGCGCGGGCGGGCCGCCGTCTCGCCCAGCTTGCGGCGCAGCCAGGACAGATGGACGTCGATGGTCTGGTCGTCGCCGTAGGACTGCTGCCACACCTCGGCCAGCAGTTCGCGGCGGGGCACGACCACGCCGGGCCGGCCGGCCAGGAAGGCCAGCAGGTCGAACTCGCGGCGGGTCAGGTCCAGTCGGACGCCGTCCAGTTCGGCCTGGCGGCGCAGCGGGTCCACGGTGAGCCCGCCGACCCGGAGCACCGGGGC
>NZ_MUND01000745.1 GCF_002154375.1 Streptomyces glaucescens
ATGCACTACCTGGGCATGGCCGGAATGCGCCTGGACGGACAGCTGGAGTACAACACCCTCACCGTCGCCGCCTCGGTCGTCATAGCGATGGCCGCCGCCACCGCCGCCCTCTGGGCGGCCGGCCAGGTCAGAGGGCTCCTGTGGAGCATCGGCGCGAGCCTCGTCATGGGCCTCGCGGTCAGTGGCATGCACTACACCGGGATGGCCGCCCTGAGCGTCCACCTGCACGGCACCGCCGCCCCCGGCACGGGCGACTCGACCGCGGCCCTGCTCGCCCCCATGCTGGTCGGGCCGCTGGCCTTCCTCTGCCTCGCGGGTGTGGTCGTGCTGTTCGACCCGCTGATGGTCATGGGGAAGCCGGACTGGCCGCGGCCGGATGACAAGCCCGGCGTCCCCGCCCACGTCCCGGCGCACCACCGGGGCACCCGCTTCGCGGCGGGTGCCCGCCGCGGGCCGGCCGGCCGCGGTGCCCGCACCCCGCAGAACCGCTGACCGCCGCCCGGCGCCGCCGGCCGGGTGCGCGTGCCCGCGCCCCGCGGAACGTCGCGGAAACGGAAAACGCTGATCAGAGCCGGTTGTCAGTGGCGGGTCGTACGGTGGATGGCATGCGGCCCGTTTCCCAGATCGAACGTACGGTGGCGCCTTTCGAGGTCGTCAGCCCCTACCAGCCGAGCGGCGACCAGCCCGCGGCCATCGCCGAGCTCGCCCGGCGCATCGAAGCCGGTGAGAAGGACGTCGTGCTGCTCGGCGCGACCGGCACCGGCAAGTCCGCCACCACCGCGTGGATGATCGAGAAGCTCCAGCGCCCCACCCTGGTCATGGCGCCGAACAAGACGCTGGCCGCCCAGTTGGCGAACGAGTTCCGCGAGCTGCTGCCGAACAACGCCGTCGAGTACTTCGTCTCGTACTACGACTACTACCAGCCCGAGGCCTACGTCCCGCAGTCGGACACCTACATCGAGAAGGACTCCTCGATCAACGAGGAGGTCGAACGCCTGCGCCACTCCGCGACCAACTCGCTGCTCACCCGCCGCGACGTCGTCGTGGTCGCCTCGGTGTCCTGCATCTACGGCCTGGGCACGCCCCAGGAGTACGTCGACCGGATGGTCCCCCTGCGGGTCGGCGAGGAGATCGACCGGGACCAGCTGCTGCGCCGCTTCGTGGACATCCAGTACACGCGCAACGACATGGCGTTCACCCGCGGCACCTTCCGGGTCCGCGGCGACACCATCGAGATCTTCCCGGTCTACGAGGAGCTGGCCGTCCGCATCGAGATGTTCGGCGACGAGATCGAGGCACTCTCCACCCTCCACCCGATCACCGGCGAGATCGTCAGCGACGACCAGCAGCTCTACATCTTCCCCGCCTCCCACTACGTCGCCGGTCCCGAACGCATGGAGCGGGCGGTCAACGACATCGAGAAGGAGCTGACCGAGCGACTGGCCGAGCTGGAGAAGCAGGGCAAGCTCCTGGAGGCCCAACGGCTGCGCATGCGCACCACCTACGACCTGGAGATGCTGCGCCAGATCGGCACCTGCTCCGGCGTCGAGAACTACTCGATGCACTTCGACGGCCGCTTGCCCGGTTCCCCGCCCAACACCCTGCTCGACTACTTCCCGGAGGACTTCCTCCTGGTCATCGACGAGTCGCACGTCACCGTGCCGCAGATCGGCGCGATGTACGAGGGCGACGCCTCCCGCAAGCGCACCCTCGTCGACCACGGCTTCCGGCTGCCCTCCGCCCTGGACAACCGCCCCCTGAAGTGGGAGGAGTTCCAGGAGCGCATCGGCCAGACCGTCTACCTGTCCGCAACCCCGGGCACCTACGAGATGTCCCGCTCCGACGGCTTCGTGGAGCAGATCATCCGCCCGACCGGTCTGGTCGACCCCGAGGTCGTCGTCAAGCCCACCGAGGGCCAGATCGACGACCTGGTGCACGAGATCCGCACCCGCGTGGAGCGCGACGAACGCGTCCTGGTCACCACCCTGACCAAGAAGATGGCCGAGGACCTGACCGAGTACTTCCTGGAACTCGGCATCCAGGTCCGCTACCTGCACAGCGACGTCGACACCCTGCGCCGCGTCGAGCTGCTGCGCGAACTGCGCGCCGGCGAGTACGACGTCCTGGTCGGCATCAACCTGCTGCGCGAGGGCCTGGACCTGCCCGAGGTGTCCCTGGTGGCGATCCTCGACGCCGACAAGGAGGGCTTCCTGCGCTCCGGCACCTCCCTGATCCAGACCATCGGCCGCGCGGCGCGCAACGTCTCCGGCCAGGTCCACATGTACGCCGACAAGATCACCCCGGCGATGGAGAAGGCCATCGACGAGACCAACCGCCGCCGGGAGAAGCAGGTCGCGTACAACAAGGCGAACGGCGTCGACCCGCAGCCGCTGCGCAAGAAGATCAACGACATCGTCGCGCAGATCGCCCGCGAGGAGGTCGACACCGAGCAGCTGCTCGGCAGTGGCTACCGGGCCAAGAAGGACGGCCGCGGCACCAAGGCCCCGGTGCCCGCGCTCGCCGAGCACTCGGTCAAGGGCGCCAAGGGCAAGGCGGCCAAGGGCAAGGCTAAGGAGACGGTGCCCACCGACCGTCCGGCGGCCGAGCTCGCCGAGCAGATCGAGGAACTGACCGCCCGCATGCGGGCCGCCGCCGCGGACCTCCAGTTCGAGATCGCCGCCCGGTTGCGCGACGAGGTCTCGGAGATGAAGAAGGAACTGCGCCAGATGAAGGAGGCGGGCCTGTCCTGACGGCCGTCGGGCCGTCCCGGCGGCCCGGCGGCCCGCGCGGGCGCCGGGACGGCCCGGACCCGGCGCCCCGGTCCCCGCGCCACGCACCCGCCCGCGCTGCGACACCGCGCCCGTCCGCGCCCGGCGCCCGCGCGCAACCGGCGCCCCGGCAGTCCCGCGGGCCCCGCCACCGGCTGCGCAGTGTTGCAAGACCGACACAAAGTCAGGTCCGGGGTACGGCACTGTCAGTGCCCCTGCGTAGGGTTCAGGTCAACCGCGGCATCGCGGCAACAGGGGACTTGTCCGAGAGGGGAAACAGCGCGTGACCGTCAACATGACCAAGGGTCAGGCCATCAGTCTGCAGAAGAACGACGGCGGCAGCCTGACCGCGGTCCGTATGGGTCTCGGCTGGCAGGCGGCCCCGCGGCGCGGCCTGTTCGGCTCGCGCACCCGCGAGATCGACCTCGACGCCTCCGCGGTCCTCTTCGCGGACAAGCAGCCGGTCGACGTCGTCTTCTTCCGCCACCTGGTGAGCGACGACGGCTCGGTGCGCCACACCGGCGACAACCTCGTCGGCGGTGTCGGCCAGGGCGGCGACGACGAGGCGATCCTCGTCGACCTGCAGCGCCTCCCGGTCCACATCGACCAGATCGTCTTCACCGTGAACTCCTTCACGGGCCAGACCTTCCAGGAGGTGCAGAACGCGTTCTGCCGCCTCGTCGACGAGACCAACGGCCAGGAACTGGCCCGCTACACCCTCGCGGGCGGCGGCGCCTACACGGCCCAGATCATGGCGAAGGTGCACCGGGTGGGCACCGGCTGGTCGATGACCGCCCTCGGCACCCCGGCCAACGGCCGCACCTTCCAGGACCTGATGCCGTCCATCCTGCCGCTGCTCTGACGCGGCCGGGCGAGCGCACACCACACACCTACACAGCGACAGCAGGGGGACGAAGGCGATGACGGCCGAGCTGGCGCGGGGACAGAACCACCCGCTCTCCCAGGCCCGTCTGGAGATCAGGATCTCGGCCGGCACGCCGATCGTGACCGCGGCCACGCTCAGTGACGAGAACGGAAAGGTCCACGGCGTGGAGCGGGTGGCCCATCCGGGCGCCCCCACCCTGCCCGGCCTGGAAGTCTCCCGCCAGGCGGCCGCGGACCACCGGCTCGCGGTGGACCTGGACGCCATGCCGGACACGGTCCACCGGGTCAATGTGCTGCTCGCCCTCCCCGTCGGCACCGCGGGCGGCCCCGGCCGCTTCGGGGCGGTCGCCGCCCCCTTCGTCGCCGTCACCGGTCTCGACGGCACGGAGATCGCCACCTTCACGCTCACCGGCCTGGAGACCGAGACGGCCGTCGTCGCCCTGGAGCTCTACCGGCGGCAGGAGGCCTGGAAGGTGCGCGCGGTCGGCCAGGGCTACGCCGGCGGCCTCGCCGACCTCCTCACCGACCAAGGGCTGCCCGAGGCACCCCGGCTCGCCACGGCCATCAACGACGCGGTGGCGCGGGGCGTCGCCCGCTCCGTGTCCGCACCCCCGCCGCGACAGGCGGACGGCTGGGTG
>NZ_MUND01000746.1 GCF_002154375.1 Streptomyces glaucescens
GTGCTCCTCCTGGGTCGTGTCCGCAGAGTCCCGTCGTCCGCCCGAAGGGCGGGCCCCGCGGCGTCTGGTGCGTGCTCTCGGCGCGCCGGGCGGAGTCCCTCGTACTGGATGTACTTGGGGCTTCGCCCGGCGCGGCGAGAGTGCGTGCCAGGCGTCGCGGGGCAGACGGGACTTTGCGGACACGGCCTAGGAGCGACCGCCCTCACGAGGGTCATGGCCGCGCCCGTCCCGGCCGTGCTCGCGCCGGTGCCGTCGTCGTGGGCCGGCTTCGGCCCGGCGGCGGCTCAGGCCGTCGCCGAGTGCCGGCGGAGTCTTCCCGCGGGGCGCAGCAGCAGCGACAGCGAGGCGACACAGAACACGGCGGCCCCGGTGAGCGCCAGCAGGAAGCCCCCGGCGTCCAGGGCGCTGCGGGCGATGAAGGCGCCGAAGAGCGCACCGGCGACACCGGTCGACAGCACCAGGGGGCGCGCCGGGAGGCGGTGCGGCAGCCGATGCGCGTACGCCCACGCCAGGACGAGGCCGAGGATCGCGGAGCTGAAGGCTTCCAAGAGCATGTAGGGGTCCTCCCACCTGGCCGTCCTGCCCTAACGGTTACAGCCCGTCCTACCCCTGACCTGCGGAATGCAATCCTCCCCTTTGGGCGACTTGTGTTCTTCCTGTGGGTGACACGTCCATCGAGGCGCGCACGCACGACGGCGCGCGACAGGCACGCCACAGGGGCCGCACACACGCGACGGCCCGCCGGGTGCTCCCACCCGGCGGGCCGTCGTTCTCGTGCTCGGTTCGCCGCCTAGAGCGCGCCGAAGCCCACCTTGCGCGGCGCCGGTTCGCCCAGCTCCACGTAGGCCAGGCGGTCGGCCGGGATGAGGACCTTGCGGCCGTGCTCGTCCACGAGGCTCAGCAGCTGCGACTTGCCGGCCAGTGCCTCGGCCACCACCCGCTCGACCTCCTCGGCACTCTGACCGCTCTCCAGAACGATCTCGCGGGGCGCGTGCTGCACGCCGATCTTGACCTCCACGGCTATGTCCCTCCGAACGGTCAGTGTTGCGCGGGCGTCCGCGCCGTACCCAGCACACATTAGCCCGGTGAGGGGACCCGCACGCTCCACGCGAGAACGCCATGAGCGAACAGCCGCCGGGAACAGACGCGCCCCGGCCCGCGGTGTCAGTGCTGCTGTTCGCTGTGGTGTTCGCTGTGGTGCAGCGGGAAGCCCGCGATGCCCCGCCACGCGAGCGAGGCCAGCAACTGCACCGCCTGGTCGCGCGGCACGCTGCGGTCGCTGTGCAGCCAGGAACGGGCCACCACCTGGGCGAGCCCGCCGAGCCCCGACGCGAGCAGCATCGACTCCGCGCGGGAGAGCCCCGTGTCCTCGGCGATGACGTCGCAGATCGCCTCGGCGCACTCGTTGGTGACCTTGTCGACGCGCTCGCGCACGGCGGGCTCGTTCGTCAGGTCCGACTCGAACACCAGCCGGAACGCGCCGCCGTCGTCCTCGACGTACGCGAAGTAGGCGTCCATCGTCGCCCGTACGCGCTGCTTGTTGTCGGTGGTCGACGCCAGGGCGCTGCGTACGGACTGGATCAGGGACTCGCAGTGCTGGTCCAGCAGTGCGAGATACAGGTCCAGCTTGCCCGGGAAGTGCTGGTAGAGCACCGGCTTGCTGACGCCGGCGCGCTCGGCGATGTCGTCCATCGCGGCCGCGTGGTAGCCCTGCGCCACGAAGACTTCCTGAGCGGCGCCCAGCAGCTGGTTCCGTCGGGCACGGCGCGGCAGGCGCGTGCCCCGCGGGCGTGCCGCCTCTGTCTGCTCGATGGCTGTCACGCCGCCTCCCAAAATCGTCCACATGCGGTGTGCGCCGCGCCGCCATCGTACTTTTCGGTAACCGTGTCGCGCGCGGTGCGAGCGCAGAATTTCACGGACCGGACGGTGGCGAAAGCCGCGCAAAAGGTTTCGAACAAACGCGGAGCGGGCAAAAAACGGCCCCGTTCCTGCTCAGCGGTGCCCGGCGCGAACTCCGGGCGCCGGTGGCCGGGCCCGCCGGGGCGCGAGGGCCGCCCTGCGGCTCGCCCTCCGCGCCCGCGCGGGTGTCACCGGTAGTCGTCCTCGTCGAGGGTGACCACCCGGGCCTGCTCGACGAGATCGGCCTCGTTCGCCCGGTCGGGGTTCACCCCGGTCAGCGGATCGTCGCGGTCCGGCTTCACCTCTGCGTGCTGCTCCGCGGCGTCGACCTCGGGGGCCTCGACGCCGAACTCCTTCACCTCGTCGCCGTTCTCGAAGGTCTCGGGGTCGGTCGGATCTACGGCCATGGTGGGCTCCCTTCCTACGAACGTCCCTGGGAAAAGCAGGGGCCACACGCGGGTGCCCTCTGTACGAGCCTAGGAGACACCCGATCCGGACGCTATGCGATCCGCGTCCGGATCGTCACACCGTGCGCACCGGAACCCGGCCGCCTCCGCCGGGGTGCCTTGCCGAAACGACTCTGCGTCTGTGATGGCGAACACACGATCCACGGCGTGATCACCTCGTAACATTGCCGCATGTCTTCGACCGAGCCCGCCTTCGTGCCGCCCGCCAACGTGCTCCCGAAGGTGGCGCCCGTCCGGGTCGCGGAGGGCGAGCGGCTCCGGTCGGTCCGGCTCCCGGGGATGACCCTCACGGTCCGCTCCCGGCCGCCCGCGCGCGAAGGCCTGCCGCCCGCGCTCTACGTCCACGGCCTCGGCGGTTCCTCGCAGAACTGGTCGGCGATGATGCCGCTGCTCGACGACATCGTCGACAACGAGGCCCTCGATCTGCCGGGCTTCGGCGACTCGCCACCGCCGGACGACGGCGACTACTCGGTCAGCGGGCACGCGCGTGCGGTGATCCGCTACCTCGACGCGTCCGGCCGCGGCCCCGTGCACCTCGTGGGCAACTCCCTCGGCGGCGCGATCACCACCCGGGTCGCCGCGGTACGGCCCGACCTCGTGCGCACGCTGACGCTGATCTCGCCCGCGCTGCCCGAACTGCGGGTCCAGCGCACCGCCGTGCCGACGGGGCTGCTGGCGCTGCCCGGAGTGGCCGCGCTGTTCACCCGGTACACCAAGGGCTGGACGGCGGAGCAGCGCGTCCGCGGGGTCATGGCGCTCTGCTACGGCGATCCCACGCGGGTTTCGCCCGAGGGCTTCCGCAACGCGGTCGAGGAGATGGAGCGACGGCTGCGGCTGCCGTACTTCTGGGACGCGATGGCACGCTCCGCGCGCGGGATCGTGAACGCGTACACCCTCGGCGGGCAGCACGCGCTGTGGCGCCAGGCCGAACGGGTGCTCGCGCCGACCCTGCTGGTGTACGGCGGGCGCGACCAGCTCATCGGTTTCCGCATGGCCCAGAAGGCGGCTCGCACCTTCCGCGACTCCCGCCTGGTGACCCTGCCGGACGCCGGGCACGTGGCGATGATGGAGTATCCGGAGACGGTGGCCGGGGCGTTCCGGGACCTGCTGGCCGGCCAGGCCGCGCGTGGTGCCGCCGAGTCCGCGAGCGCGGGGAGCTGAGAGACGACGTGGGACGCCACAGCCGCCGCGGTCCGGCACCGAAGGGTGAGACCGCGGGCGCCAGCCCTTCGGGACGACGAAGGGCCTCGGAGCCCGGGCCTGCCGCCGGGGGTGAGGAGGGAGCGCCCAGGGCGGTCCCTCCGGGGACGCCGGGGCACGGGGGGACTCCCCTGTCCGAGGGGACTCCCCCGCGCGGGGTGCCCCGGCTGCCGGACGGGACGCCGGTGCGAGGGGTGCCCCGGCTGGCGGACGGGACTCCTGCGAGACCGGCGCCTCGGGCGGATGGGACGCCTGCGCACGGCGTGCCCGGGTTCGCCGACGGGACACCCGTGCGCGGTGTGCCGCGGTACGCCGACGGGACTCCGGCACATGGCACGCCTCGGTTCCCGGACGGCACCCCCGCGCACGGCACGCCTCGATTCTCCGACGGCACGCCCGCGCGGGGTGTGCGCCAGGTTCGCGGTGGGCATCCCGAGCAGCGGGAGGCCGGGGGCGGCTGGGGTGAGTTGAGGGGTGCCGCGGGTTCGTCCGGCGGTGCCGGGATACCCCGATCGCGGCCGCCCTCGCGACCGGGAGGTCCGGCGGCGCCGCGACAGGACTACCTCGACGCCTTCGACGCGGACGGCGCGGCCGGCGACGGCTTCCCCTCCCGCACGTCCGCGGCCGGGGCCGATCCGTACGCCTCCGGCAGCCGCTGGGACGACACCCCGGCGGGCGGCGGTCCGGGCGACGGCGGTCCGCCCACCGGCGAGCCCGCGCGCGGCAAGGGCGGTGGGGGCGGCAAGGGACGGGCGTTCGCCGGAGTCGCCGCCGCCGCGGTGACCACCGTGCTGGCCGTGGTGGTCGCCGGGCAGGTCGGCGAGGGACGGGACGACGGCTCCGTCGCGTCGCAGGCCGCCACCGACCAGGCTCGGGGCGCCCATGGCCCGGCCTCGCGCGGGGACGGCCGGCCGACGCCCAGCGGGTCACCGAGCGCGGTGCCGCTGACGTACGACCAGAAGATGGCGAAGACGTACCCGCTGAGCGCGTCGCTCGACGGCCCCGGGACCTTCGACGCGGTCCCCGGCGTCGACAAGGCGCCGGGGACCGGGCAGAAGTACACCTACCGGGTGGACGTGGAGCAGGGGCTGCGGCTGGACGGTGAGCTGTTCGCGCAGGCCGTGCAGCGCACCCTCAACGACAACCGCAGCTGGGCGCACAACGGCGGCCGTACGTTCGAGCGCATCTACTCGGGCGAGCCCGACTTCGTGATCACCCTTGCCAGCCCCGGCACGACCGCGGACTGGTGTGCGAAGTCCGGCCTGGACACGACGGTCGACAACGTCTCGTGCGACTCCGCGGCCACCGAGCGCGTGATGATCAACGCGTACCGCTGGGCGCAGGGCTCGGAGACGTACGGCAACGAGATCCACGCCTACCGTCAGATGCTGATCAACCACGAGGTCGGTCACCGGCTCGGCTATTCGCACGTCACGTGCGACAAGGACGGCGACCTGGCGCCGGTGATGCAGCAGCAGACCAAGTTCCTGGAGCACGACGGCATCCGCTGCGAGCCGAACCCTTGGCCGTACCCGGCGAGCTGATGCGTATGACGATCCGTGCGGCGATCGTACGGCGACCTGTGCGGCGATCCGCGCGGAAGTGATCTCGTGGTGATCCCCTAGGGGGTGTCGTCAAACTCTCGTCGTCGTCCGCAGGACGGCCCTGCGGCGTCCGGTGCG
>NZ_MUND01000747.1 GCF_002154375.1 Streptomyces glaucescens
GGCGAACACCATCCCCGTGAAGATCGCCGGCCCGTTCTCCATACTCCCCGTGCCCCCAGTTCCGCGTCCGCGCGTGCCCCACCGCCCGGAGGCTGACACGCGCGGGCTGCGCGCAGGCGAACCTGGGGTGAACGCGAGACCGACGACTGCCCGCGTGGGCCGCCGAGCGCTCCCCGAGGAGCCGGGGAAGGCACCGCGCGGACTCAGACGGGACCGGGCGCGGATATCTTTCCGGTCGTCTTTGCGTTGTCCTCCCGGCTGACCGTGCAGACGACCTTGGTGAAGCCCTGCTCCCAGTCCTCCTCGTCGGCCATCCAGCCGAAGACGGTCCGCTCGGAGCCCGGCGCCCAACTCGACTCGAACTTGTTGCTGCACAGCTTGGTCGCGTTGTCGCCCGCCTTGTCGAAGCTCATCCCGGCGGGAGCCTGCGCGGTGCCGATGACCTGGTCCGTGTGAGGTTCGGCGCAGTCGGTGAGCAGTGACTCGTAGCCGTCCTTCAGGTCCTTGTAGACCCAGCAGTCGCCGACGCTCATCTGCCCGACCCACAGGTCGGTGCCGCGGCCACGGAAGTGGCCCACCTCGCCGCCGATCGCCGCGTGCCGGCCCAGCACCAGGCAGGCCGTGCCGCCGCCCGCCGCGTCGAAGCCCTCCCGGGTCGGCACCACGGCGTAGCCGCCCGCGTCGGGCAGCGCGTCGACGATCGCGCGGGTCTGGTCCGCGCACCGCCGCGCCCCGTTCGTCCGTGCGTCGGCGTGGTCCTCGGCGGTGTCGACGGCCACGACCTGGCCGTCCGGCCAGTCGTCGGCGCAG
>NZ_MUND01000748.1 GCF_002154375.1 Streptomyces glaucescens
GCGCCGTCCAGGCGGCGGACGGTGCGCAGGGCTGGGCGAGCAGCAGGGCCCCGCTGTGCCGGACGGCGCGTGCGGGGGCGAACGCGCAGCCCTGGCGGGCGGGCAGCACCCAGCGCAGATCGCCGTCGGCGACGCGGTAGGCGGTGACGCGGCGCGGGGTGACGACCGCGAGCATGCCCCGGCCCAGGGGGCGCAACACGCCGGTGCCGCCCTGCGCGCGGAGCCAGCCGGCGGCGGCCGGGAGGGCACGGTGCCAGCGCACGCGGCGGCCGTCGGTGTCCGTGACGAGCCCGTCGTCCCACAGCGCGATCGCCTCCCCGCGCGCGTGCAGCACGGCCAGCGGGCGCCGGCCGTCGCGGGTGTGCCGCCAGTGGAGCGCGCCGCTGCGGGGGTCGCGGGCCTCCACGGCGGCCCCGTGGACGCGGGTCCGGACGGCGCGCTCGTCCACCACGCGCGTGTACGCGCTGAGCCGGTCCCCGAAGGGCGCACGCCGGGCCTCGTGGGCGGCGGCCAGGAGCGGGACGGCGAGGAGGACGCAGAGGAACGCGCCAAGCAGCCCGGCGCCACGCCGGTGGGGGTACGGCTGTGGAGCGCGGAGGCGGAGCGGGTGCGGCCGGCGGGCGCGGAGGCGGAGGCGGGATGGTTGGGGGG
>NZ_MUND01000075.1:0-380 GCF_002154375.1 Streptomyces glaucescens
GGGGAGCGCGGGGGAGGGTGCGGCCGGACCGGCGCCTCACGGCCAACGCCTGCGCGGCGCAGGGCACTTCACGCACGGACTCCTGCCGGGTCCAGGGCCGGCCGCCCACGCCGGGGACGAGAAGAGTGAAGCCCGGGAACGCGGGGGAGCCACGGGGAGGCGCAACGCCGCCCGCAGGAAAGAACCGCACGAAAAGGCCGGAACCAATGACACCGACGAAGCCGCCGATCGGCTCGTACGTCATCGACACCCGCACCGGGAAGGCGGGCATCGTGATGGACCACGAGGGACCCTACGTACAGCTGAGACCGTACGGCGGCGGCAGGGAGTGGGACGCGGACCCCCGGTCCGTACGCCACGCGACCCCCGCGGAGCGGCTG
>NZ_MUND01000075.1:396-14706 GCF_002154375.1 Streptomyces glaucescens
GACGACGGCATCGTGCTGCGCACCCAGAAGCTGGGTGAGGCGGACCGGATCATCACGCTGCTCACCCGCGGTCACGGCCGGGTACGCGCCGTGGCGAGAGGCGTGCGCCGGACGAAGTCCAAGTTCGGCGCGCGCCTCGAACCGTTCTCCCACGTCGACGTGCAGTTCTTCGCCCGGGGGAGCGAGCTGGTGGGCCGGGGCCTGCCGCTGTGCACGCAGAGCGAGACCATCGCCGCGTACGGAGCCACGATCGTCACGGACTACGCGCGCTACACGGCCGGGACGGCCATGCTGGAGACCGCCGAGCGGTTCACCGACCACGAGGGGGAGCCGGCGGTGCAGCAGTACCTGCTGCTGGTCGGCGCCCTGCGCACGCTCGCCCGCGGCGAGCACGCGCCGCACCTCGTGCTGGACGCGTTCCTGCTGCGCTCCCTCGCCGTCAACGGGTACGCCCCCAGCTTCAGCGACTGTGTGAAGTGCGGGATGCCCGGCCCCAACCGGTTCTTCTCGGTGGCGTCCGGCGGCACGGTCTGCGTGGACTGCCGGGTGCCCGGCAGTGTCGTACCCTCGCCGCGGACCCTGGAACTGCTCGCCGCGCTGCTCACGGGAGACTGGGAGACCGCGGACGCCTGCGAGCCGCGGTACGTGCGGGAGGGCAGCGGACTGGTGTCCGCCTATCTGCACTGGCATCTGGAGCGCGGACTGCGCTCGCTCAGATACGTCGAGAAGTGACCCGACGAGAAACAAGCACGGCGAAGAAGAACTAGGGAGACGAGAAGCACATGGTCGTACGCGGGTTCCTGGGGCGCCAGCGCCGCGAGTACAGGACGCCGGAGCCGCACCCGTCCGGCGCGCGGCCGCCGAGGCTCCCCGGCGAGCTGGTGCCGAACCATGTGGCGATCGTCATGGACGGCAACGGCCGCTGGGCCAAGGAGCGCGGGCTGCCCCGCACCGAGGGGCACAAGGTCGGCGCCGAGCGGGTGCTGGACGTGCTCCAGGGCGGGATCGAGATGGGCGTCGGCGCGATCTCGCTGTACGCCTTCTCCACCGAGAACTGGAAGCGCTCGCCCGACGAGGTGCGCTTCCTGATGAACTTCAACCGGGACTTCATCCGCAGGACCCGCGACCAGCTGGACGAGCTGGGCATCCGGGTGCGCTGGGTGGGGCGGATGCCCAAGCTGTGGAAGTCGGTCGCCAAGGAACTCCAGATCGCCCAGGAGCAGACCAAGGACAACGACCGGCTCACCCTGTACTTCTGCATGAACTACGGCGGCCGGGCGGAGATCGCCGACGCGGCGAAGGCGCTCGCGGAGGACGTGAGGGCGGGCCGGCTGGACCCGGCCAAGGTCACCGAGAAGACGCTCCAGAAGTACCTGTACTACCCGGACATGCCGGACGTGGACCTGTTCCTGCGCCCGAGCGGCGAACAGCGCACCTCCAACTACCTGCTCTGGCAGAGCGCGTACGCCGAGATGGTCTTCCAGGACGTGCTGTGGCCCGACTTCGACCGCCGTGACCTGTGGCGCGCCTGCCTCGAGTTCGCCTCCCGCGACCGCCGGTTCGGCGGCGCCGTCCCGAACGAGGAGCTGCTGGCCATGGAGGGCAGGCAGCAGGACTGATCACGGCCGGTACGATCCCGCCTCATGATCATGAACATGGGGCGGGGCGCCGCGCCGGAACAACAGACGGTCGAGCTGGTGTACGAGCCGACGGTGGGGGACATCACCCAGGCACTGCGGGCGCGGCTGCGCGCCACCCGGTCGGGACGGATGCTGCGGTGGCTGCCCGGCGCCCTGGCCGTGCTCGCCGCGCTCCAGGCGGCGCTGGTGATCGCCGGGCCGGGTGAGTCGCTCGGATCCGTCCCCTGGCTGCTCTTCGCGGCCCTGCTGACGGCGGCCACGCCCTGGCTCCAGGCCCGCCAGGTGCACCGCTTCGCCGAACGGCAGGGCACCTTCCGTGGTGTCGGACACCGGGGTGAGCCTGGCCACCGACACCGGCACGCAGACGATCAGCTGGGCGGGCATGCCGCGGTACGCGGAGACCCCCGACGTGTTCGTCCTGCTCAGCAGCGACAGCAAGGCCCTCGGGGTCACGATGCTGCCCAAGCGGGGCGTTCAGGGTCTGGACGGCGCCGACCGGCTGCGGGCGGTCCTGGACCGCCATCTGACCCGCGTCTGAAAGGGCTCAGCCCGAGTCCGAGGCGGGCTCAGTCCTCGGTGGCCGCCCGTGCGCAGTCCGCGCAGGTACCGAAGATCTCCACCGTGTGCGCCACGTTCACGTAGCCGTGCTCGGCGGCGATCGCGTCCGCCCACTTCTCCACCGCCGGGCCCTCCACCTCGACCGCCTTGCCGCAGACGCGGCAGACCAGGTGGTGGTGGTGCTCGCCGGTGGAGCACCGGCGGTAGACGGCCTCGCCGTCGGAGGTGCGCAGCACATCCACCTCACCGGCCTCGGCGAGGGACTGGAGGGTGCGGTAGACCGTGGTGAGCCCGACGGAGTCGCCCTTGTGCTTGAGCATGTCGTGCAGGTCCTGCGCGCTGCGGAACTCGTCGACTTCGTCGAGGGCTGCCGCCACGGCGGCACGCTGCCGGGTGGCGCGGCCCTTCACGGGCGGTCCAGCGGTCGTCACCGTTGCCTCCTCACGTCCTGCTGCGGTCCGGGCCATTGTGCCAGCCCGGACCGCAGCGGTCAGACGCCGATCTGGTCCCCGGTCGGACGACTGGCCGGAATGGTGCACTCCGCCGGGTCCGCGGGCGGCCGCGCGGCAGCCGCCGCCCGGGCCCTGCGCCGGGCCAGCGGAGCCGCCAGCCCGGTCAGCACCACGAACGCGCCGATGGTCAGCAGCACGATCGTCGCCCCGGGCGGCACGTCCTGGTAGTACGAGGTCACCGTGCCGCCGAGGGTCACGGCCACCCCGATGGCCACCGCGATCGCGAAGGTGGCGGCGAAGCTGCGGCTGAGCTGCTGGGCGGCGGCCACCGGCACCACCATCAGCGCGGACACCAGCAGCAGGCCGACCACGCGCATCGCGACCGTGACCGTCACGGCCGCGGTGATCGCCGTCAGCAGGTTCAGCGCCCGCACCGGCAGGCCCGTCACCCGCGCGAACTCCTCGTCCTGGCTGACCGCGAACAACTGGCGGCGCAGCCCGAGGGTGACCAGCATCACGAAGGCCGCCAGCACGCAGATCGCGGTGACGTCCGACTCGGAGACCGTCGACAGGGAGCCGAAGAGGTACGAGGTCAGGTTGGCGTTGGAACCCGTCGGCGCGAGGTTGATGAACATCACACCGCCGGCCATGCCGCCGTAGAACAGCATCGCGAGCGCGATGTCGCCGCGGGTCTTGCCGTACCAGCGGATCAGCTCCATCAGGACCGCGCCGAGGACGGAGACGAGCGTGGCCATCCACACCGGCGACCAGGAGAGCAGGAAGCCGAGGCCGACGCCGGTCATGGCGACGTGGCCGATGCCGTCGCCCATCAGCGCCTGGCGGCGCTGCACCAGGTAGATGCCGACCGCGGGCGCGGTGATGCCGACCAGGACGGCGGCGAGCAGCGCCCGCTGCATGAAGTCGTAGTTCAGGAATTCCATCAGCTCAGCAGTCCCGTCCGGATCGGTTCGGCGTCGTGAGCCGCGTGCGGGTGGACGTGGTCGTGGCCGGGCAGCGCGTGCTGGCCGACCGCCTTCGGGGGCGGGCCGTCGTGCAGCACACAGCCGTCGCGCAGCACCACCGCCCGGTCGATCAGGGGCTCCAGCGGGCCCAGCTCGTGCAGCACGAGCAGCACGGTCGCGCCCTGGGCGACCTGCTCGCGCAGGGTGGAGGCGAGCACTTCCTGGCTGGCCAGGTCGACGCCCGCCATCGGCTCGTCCATGATCAGCAGCTCGGGGTCGGCGGCGAGCGCGCGGGCGATCAGCACCCGCTGGTGCTGGCCGCCGGAGAGCGCGCCCACGGAGTCCCCGGCCCGGTCCGCCATGCCGACCAGGTCCAGGGCGCGGCGGACGGCCTCGCGGTCGCTCTTGCGGAAGACCCCGAAGCGGGTGCGGGACAGGCGGCCGGAGGAGACCACCTCGTCGACCGTCGCCGGGACGCCGCCCGCGGCGGTGGTGCGCTGTGGGACGTAGCCGACGCGCGCCCAGTCGCGGAACCGCCGGCGGGGGGTGCCGAACAGCTCGATCTCGCCGGTGCTGACCGGCACCTGGCCGATGATGCTGCGCACGGCCGTGGACTTGCCGGAGCCGTTCGCGCCGAGCAGCGCGACGACCTCACCGCGGGACACGGTGAGGTCGATACCGCGCAGGACGGGGCGCGAGCCCAGCTCGGCGCGTACGCCGCGCAGGGATATGACGGGCTCGCTCACAATGGGGCCTCCGTAACGATCACTTGGCGCCGAGGGCCGTCCTCAGCGCGCTGAGGTTGGACTCCATGACCTGGAAGTAGTCGTCGCCCCCGGACTTGTCGGTGATGCCCTCGAGCGGGTCGAGCACGTCGGTCTTCAGGCCGGCGTCCTTCGCGAGCGTCTTCGCGGTCTTGTCGCTCACCAGTGTCTCGTAGAACACGGTGGTCACGCCGTCGGCCTTGGCCTCCTCCTGGAGTTCCTTGATCCGGGCGGGGCTCGGCTCGGACTCCGGGTCGAGGCCGCTGATGGCCTCCTGGGTGAGGCCGTAGCGCTCGGCGAAGTAGCCGAACGAGGCGTGGTTGGTGAAGAAGACCTTGGTCGTGGTGTTCTTCAGCCCGTCCGCGATCCGCGTGTCGAGGTCGTTCAGCTTGCCGACCAGCGCGTCCGTGTTCTTCTTGTAGTCGGCGGCGTGGTCCGGGTCGGCCTTCTCGAAGGCGGCGCCGACGCCCTTGGCGACCTCGGCGTACTTCACCGGGTCGAGCCAGACGTGGGGGTCGAGGGCGTGCTCCTCTTCCTCCGAGGGCTCCTCGGCGTGCTCCTCGCCCTCGTGGCCGTGGTCGTGCTCGACGCTGCCGTGGTCCTCCAGCTCGGTGAGGGACGCGGCGTCGATCTTGGTCTTCGCGCCGGCCTGGGCGACGGCCTCGTCGACGGCGGGCTGGAGGGACTTCAGGTAGAGGACCGCGTCGGCTTCCTGCAGCTCGGCGGTCTGCTTGGTGCTGAGCTCCAGGTCGTGCGGTTCCTGACCGGGCTCGGTGAGGGTGGTGACGTTCACGTGGTCCCCGCCGATCTGCTCGGCGAGGAACTGCATCGGGTAGAACGACGCGACGACATCGAACTTGTCCGTGTTGCCCGCGTCGGCGGAGTCGCTGGAGCAGGCGGTCAGGGCAGCGAGACCGAGGGCGGTCACCGCTGCGGTGGGTATGAGGTGTCGTCGTACGTTCATGAGAGTCATTTTCAACAAAAGTGGAAACGGTTGTCAACAAAGTCCTCATTCGGGACAGGGGGCATCCCGATTTGGTTCAGGGGGAGTCCGCGCCGGTAACCTGAAGCATTCGCTGGAAGCACCTCGCTTCGTCGCCCGTCGTCGTAATGAAGAGAGCACCGTGGCCGCCGACAAGATCGACACCATCGTCAGCCTGAGCAAGCGCCGTGGCTTTGTTTTCCCGTGCAGTGAGATCTACGGCGGTCAGCGCGCCGCCTGGGACTACGGGCCGCTGGGTGTCGAGCTCAAGGAGAACATCAAGCGCCAGTGGTGGCGCTACATGGTGACGTCGCGCGAGGACGTCGTCGGTATCGACTCGTCCGTGATCCTCGCCCCCGAGGTCTGGGTCGCCTCCGGCCACGTCGCCACCTTCACCGACCCGCTCACCGAGTGCACCTCCTGCCACAAGCGGTTCCGCGCGGACCACCTGGAAGAGGCGTACGAGGAGAAGAAGGGCCGCGCCCCCGAGAACGGCCTGGCCGACATCAACTGCCCCAACTGCGGCACCAAGGGCCAGTTCACCGAGCCCAAGCAGTTCTCCGGTCTGCTCTCCACCCACCTCGGCCCGACCCAGGACTCCGGCTCCATCGCCTACCTGCGTCCCGAGACCGCCCAGGGCATCTTCACCAACTTCGCCCAGGTGCAGACCACTTCGCGCCGCAAGCCGCCGTTCGGCATCGCCCAGATGGGCAAGTCCTTCCGCAACGAGATCACGCCCGGCAACTTCATCTTCCGCACCCGCGAGTTCGAGCAGATGGAGATGGAGTTCTTCGTCAAGCCGGGCGAGGACGAGCAGTGGCAGGAGTACTGGATGGAGCAGCGCTGGAACTGGTACACCGGTCTCGGCCTGCGTGAAGAGAACATGCGGTGGTACGAGCACCCGAAGGAGAAGCTCTCCCACTACTCCAAGCGCACCGCCGACATCGAGTACCGCTTCCAGTTCGGCGGCAGCGAGTGGGGCGAGCTGGAGGGTGTCGCCAACCGCACCGACTACGACCTCGGCGCCCACTCCAAGGCCTCCGGCCAGGACCTCTCCTACTTCGACCAGGAGGCCGGCGAGCGCTGGACGCCGTACGTCATCGAGCCCGCGGCCGGTGTCGGCCGCACCATGCTGGCCTTCCTCCTCGACGCCTACATCGAGGACGAGGCGCCCAACGCCAAGGGCAAGATGGAGAAGCGCACGGTGCTGCGCCTGGACCACCGCCTGGCCCCGGTGAAGGTCGCGGTGCTCCCGCTGTCCCGCAACCCGGAGCTGTCCCCGAAGGCCAAGGGCCTCGCCCAGGCGCTGCGCCAGCACTGGAACATCGAGTTCGACGACGCCGGCGCCATCGGCCGCCGTTACCGTCGCCAGGACGAGATCGGCACGCCGTACTGCGTCACCGTCGACTTCGACACCCTCGAGGACAACGCGGTCACCGTCCGCGAGCGCGACACGATGAAGCAGGAGCGCGTCTCCCTCGACCAGATCGAGGGCTACCTGGCCGGCCGCCTGATCGGCTGCTGACCTCCGCGCCACCCGATTGGCCCCCGATACGGGACCCTGACCGGTCCTGTATCGGGGGCCTTCGCGCGTCCAGGGTGGTGCCCATGAGCATCGCCTTCCTCCTCACCACCCTGATCGTCGTCGCGACCCCCGGCACCGGGGTCGTCTACACCCTCGCCGCCGGACTCTCCCAGGGCCGCCGGGCGAGCGTCGTCGCCGCCTTCGGCTCCACCCTCGGCATCGTGCCGCACATCCTGGCCACCCTCACCGGCGCGGCGGCCCTGCTGCACACCAGCGCCACCGCCTTCCAGGTCCTCAAGTACGCCGGGGTCGCCTACCTCCTCTACATGGCCTGGGCCACCCTGCGGGACAAGGACGCGATCAGCGTCGACGGCGGTGCGGCCCCCGTCCCGGCGGGCCGGATGATCGTCCGGGGCGTGCTGATCAACCTCCTCAACCCGAAGCTGACCATCTTCTTCTTCGCCTTCCTGCCGCAGTTCGTGGACCCGGGCGAGCCGCACGTGCTCACCCGGATGCTGCTGCTGAGCGGTGTCTTCATGCTGGCGACCTTCGTCGTCTTCGCCCTGTACGGCGTCCTCGCCGCCTCGGTCCGCAGCCAGGTCGTCTCCCGCCCGCGCGTCATGGCCTGGCTGCGACGCGGCTTCGCGGGGTCCTTCGTGGCGCTGGGGGCGACGTTGGTGACGGCCGACAGGTGACGGACCGCGAAAGCCACCTGACAAGTGACAGCTGACAGATATTGAAATCTGTCAGCTGTCATGCGAGGGTGGAGGCATGACGACGATCCAGACCCGCCCCCTCGGAACCACCGGCCCCCAGGTCTCCGCCCTCGCCCTCGGCTGCATGGGCATGTCCGCGCTGTACGGCGACGCCGACCGCGCCGAGTCCGTCGCCACCGTCCACGCGGCCCTCGAAGCCGGCGTCACCCTGCTCGACACCGGCGACTTCTACGGCATGGGCCACAACGAACTGCTCCTCGCCGAAGCCCTGCGCACCGCCCCCGCAGCCCGCCGCGAACAGGCGCTGGTCAGCGTGAAGTTCGGCGCGCTGCGCGGCCCCGACGGCAGCTGGCTGGGCATCGACGGCCGGCCGGAGGCCGTGAAGAACTTCGCCGCGTACTCGCTCCAGCGCCTCGGCGTCGACCACATCGACGTGTACCGGCTCGCCCGCCTCGACCCGGCCGTCCCCATCGAGGAGACCGTCGGCGCCATCGCCGAACTGGTCGAACAGGGGTACGTCCGGCACATCGGCCTCAGCGAGGTCGGCGCCGACACCGTCCGCAGAGCCGCCGCGACCGCGCCGATCGCGGACCTCCAGATCGAGTACGCCCTGATCACCCGCGGCATCGAGGAGGAGATCCTGCCGACCGTCCGCGAACTGGGCATCGGCATCACCGCCTACGGAGTCCTCTCCCGCGGCCTGATCTCCGGCCACTTCACCGCGGACCGGCAGCTCGCCGCGGGCGACTTCCGCGCCCTCTCGCCCCGCTTCCAGGGCGAGAACCTCCAGCACAACCTGCGGCTCGTCGAGGCACTGCGGAAGATCGCCGAGCAGAAGGGCGTGACCGTCGCGCAGATCGCGATCGCCTGGGTGCTCGCGCAGGGCGAGGACATCGTGCCGCTGATCGGCGCCCGCCGCCGGGACCGGCTGACGGAGGCGCTGGGCGCGCTGGACGTGACCCTGGACGCGGCCGACCTCGCGGCGATCGAGGAGGCCGTCCCGGCGGACGCGGCGGCCGGCGCGCGCTACCCGGAGTCGCAGATGGCCCACCTCGACAGCGAGCGGTGATCCGCCCGCCGGGTACCGTCTAGGCCATGGCCCCCAGCGAGACCCTGACCGCCGAGCGCATCCTCGAAGCGACCGAGGAGGTGCTGCGCCGCCACGGCCCGGCCAAGGCCACCGTGGTCGACGTGGCCCGCGCGCTCGGCGTCAGCCACGGCAGCGTCTACCGGCACTTCCGCACCAAGGCGGCCCTGCGCGAGGCCGTGACGAAGCGCTGGCTGGACCGCACGTCGCAGGAGCTGGCCGGCATCGTCGCCGAGCAGGAGCGCGACCCGGAGCAGCGGCTGCGCGCCTGGCTGCGGGCCCTGTTCGACGCCAAGCGCCGCAAGGCGGGCCACGACCCGGAGCTGTTCGCCACCTACATGGTCCTGACCCGCGAGAGCGGCGAGGCGGTCCCCGAGCACATCGCCGACCTCACGTCCCAGCTGACGGACATCGTCCGCGCCGGCCTCGACGCGGGCACCTTCACCGCCACCGACCCGGCCGTCACCGCCCGCGCGGTCTTCCAGGCCACCGGCCGCTTCCACGACCCGTGCTATGCCGACGAGTGGGAAGCCCCCGGCGTCGAGGCGGAGTACGAGGCGGTGGTGGACCTGGTGGTGCGGGGGCTGAGGGGCGCCTAGTACCGGGGTCTTGCGGGTGCGGCGGCATTGTGGTCGGTCGCGCCGTTCCCCGCGCCCCTTGCGGGGGTTCTGGTGTCCTGCGGGTGCGGCGGCGTCGTGGTCGGGTGCGCCGTTCCCCGCGCCCCTAGGGGTGCCGGTCGCCGGGGCGGACGCCGCTTCGCGGTCCCCTGGGACTGCGCGACGAGCCGGACTCGGACGTCCTTGCAGGGCAGCACGATCGTCCGGTCCCGGCCGGGCCGCCGGCCGGGCGTCACCAGGAACAGCCGCCCGCCCGAGGCCAGGAGCAGCCGGAAACCCTCGTACCGGTAGGGGTACGCACGCTCGCCGCCCGCAGCCTTGTCCAGGCGGCTCGCGACCACCCCCCGCGGCAGGTCGTCCAGTGGTTCCCCGGTGTCGATGACGACCTCGGGGCGGTCGCCCGGCTCGTCCGCGTCCTGCCCGCCCCGGCCCGTGCCGTACGCCCGGGCCAGCTGCGTGGACGCCCGGACCAGCCCGGCGACGCCCAGGCCGACGGTGCACATCACGGCGTTCCTCGACAGGTTCTGCGGCAGCAGCGGGTGTCCGCGCCGCTGCCCTCGATCCACACGCCGTAAGCGATCCCCGCCGGGCCGAACGCCAGCGCCAGCGGGGTGGCGCCGGTGATCACGCTCAGGGCGTCGGCGCCGCCTCACGCGCCTGCGCCGCCTCCAGCCGCTCGGCGGTCCGTTCCGCCGTCCGGCGCGCCCACCGGCCGCTCGACAGGGCGCCGGCCACCAGCACCACCACCCCGCACCCCGCGAGGACCCACCACCCGGGCAGGGCGGCCGACACGAACACGTCCCGGTACGCCGACGTGCCCACGCCCGCCGCCAGGACGGCGCCCACCACCGCGACACCCAGCGTCTGCCCCAGTTGCCGGCTGGTGGAGGCGACGGCGGCGGCGACGCCCGCCTGCGCCCGCGGCATCCCCGACACCGCCGTGTTGGTGATCGGCGCGTTCACGAAGCCGAAACCCACGCCGAACAGCGCGTATCCGGTGAGGAGCCCCGCGTTGGACGTCTCCGCCTCGAACACCGCGAACAGCAGCGCGCTCGCCGTCATCGCGACGCCCGCGATCAGCAGCGGCAGCCGTGGTCCCCTGCTGCCCACGAGACGTCCGGACAGGAGCGCGCAGAGGAACGTCGGTACGGCCATCGGCAGCATCCACAGTCCGGCGTGCAGCGCGTCCAGGCCGCGCACGTTCTGCAGGTACAGCGTGGACAGGAACAGGAAGCCGCCCAGCGCGGCGAACGCCGCGACCGCGATCACCGTGGCCCCGCTGAACGGCGCCGACCGGAAGAACCGCAGGTCGATCAGCGGGTCGGCGCGCCGCGGCTCGTACACCAGCAGCCCGGTCAGCGCGGCCCCGGCCACCAGCGCGAAGGGCAGTACGGCCGCGAACCCGGCCGCGGGTGCCTCGATGATCGCGTACGTCAGTCCGCCGAACAGCAGGATGACCAGCGTCTGTCCGACCGGGTCGGCCCGGCGGGCCTTCGCCGCGCGGGACTCGGGCACGTACCGCAGGGTCAGCAGCAGCGCGGCGAGACCCACCGGCAGGTTGATCCAGAAGATCGCCCGCCAGCCGACCGACTCGACGAGCAGGCCGCCCACGAGCGGGCCCGCGGCCATCGAGATGCCGACCACCGCGCCCCAGGCACCGATCGCGCGGGCGCGCTCGCCGGGGTCGGTGAAGGTGTTGGTGATGATCGACATGGCGACCGGGTTCAGCATGGAGCCGCCCACCGCCTGGATCATCCGGAACGCGATCAGCGCGTCCAGGCCGGGAGCCATGGAGCACAGGGCCGAGCCGATGGTGAAGACCACCAGTCCGGCCATGAAGACCCGCTTGCGGCCGATCCGGTCGGCCGTCGACCCGGCGAGCATCAGCAGCGAGGCCAGCACCAGGGTGTACGCGTCGATCGTCCACTGGAGGCCGGACGTGGTGGCGTGCAGGTCGTCCTGCATGGAGGGGAGCGCCACGTTCAGCACGGTGTTGTCGAGGCTGACGATGAGCAGGCTCATGCAGCAGATGGCGAGCACGAGGAGGCGTCGTCGGTGGCTGAGCCCGGGCATGTCCCCATCGTACGCCGGGTTGGATAGTGCGCCTAACTAAAGAACTTCGCCCGCTCATTGCGCGGCACAATGGAGGAATGTCCACGCCCACGCCGCCGCCCGCGCAGCCCCTGCAGATCGGCCCCCACACCGTTCAGCCGCCCGTCGTCCTCGCCCCCATGGCCGGGATCACCAACGCCCCCTTCCGCACCCTGTGCCGGGAGTTCAGCGGCGGCAAGGGCCTGTTCGTCAGCGAGATGATCACCACGCGGGCGCTGGTGGAGCGCAACGAGAAGACCATGCAGCTGGTCACCTTCGACCCCACCGAGCAGCCCCGCTCGATCCAGCTGTACGGCGTGGACCCGGTCACCGTCGGCAAGGCCGTCCGCATGATCGCGGAGGAGGACCTCGCCGACCACATCGACCTGAACTTCGGCTGCCCGGTCCCGAAGGTCACCCGCAAGGGCGGCGGCTCCGCCCTGCCCTACAAGCGCAACCTGCTCCGCGCCATCCTCCGCGAGGCCGTCGACGGCGCGGGGGACCTCCCCGTCACCATGAAGATGCGCAAGGGCATCGACGACGACCACATCACCTACCTCGACGCCGGCCGCATCGCCGTCGAGGAGGGCGTCACCGCCATCGCCCTGCACGGCCGCACCGCCGCCCAGCACTACGGCGGCACCGCCGACTGGGACGCCATCGCCCGGCTGAAGGAACACGTCCCGGAGATCCCGGTGCTCGGCAACGGCGACATCTGGTCCGCCCAGGACGCGGTCCGCATGGTCCGCGAGACCGGCTGCGACGGCGTCGTCGTCGGGCGCGGCTGCCTCGGCCGGCCGTGGCTCTTCTCCGACCTGGTGGCCGCCTTCGAGGGACGCCCCGAGGACATCGCGCGCCCCACCCTGCGCGAGGTCGCCGACGTCATGGTCCGGCACGCCCGGCTGCTCGGCGAGTGGATCGGCGACGAGTCCAAGGGCGTCGTCGACTTCCGCAAGCACGTCGCCTGGTACCTCAAGGGCTTCGCCGTCGGCTCCGAGATGCGCAAGCGGCTCGCCGTCACCTCCTCCCTGGAGGAGCTGCGTGCCGGGCTCGACGAGCTGGACCTGGACCAGCCCTGGCCGGCCGGCGCCGACGGCCCCCGCGGCCGCACCTCCGGCAACAACCGGGTCGTCCTGCCCGACGGCTGGCTGAAGGACCCCTACGACTGCGCCGGTGTCGGCGAGGACGCCGAGCTGGACACCTCCGGCGGCTGATCAGTCCCGCTTCCCCGAGGGCGTGGAGCCGTACGCCGTCAGGAACCGGTCCCGGAACGCGTCCATCTTCCACACCGGCGCGTCCCGGGCGGGCTCCAGCCCGTCCGACCAGCCCCAGCCGTCGATCTTCGCCAGGACCTCCGGGTCCTTGGCGACGATCGACACCGGCACGTCCCGGCTGGCGCCCTCGCCGCTGACCCGGGCGATCGGCTGGTGGTCGCCGAGGAAGACCAGGACGGTGTCCTCACCGCCGTAGCGCCGCAGCCACTGGGTGAGGCTGGCGACCGAGTACTGCACCGACCGGCCGTACGCCTCCTTGGAACGGGCGGAACTGGCCACCACGTCCGCCGGGTCCTCGCCCTTCGCCTCGATGCCCTCGAAGATCCGCCCGTCGCCCAGCTCGTCCCAGCCGACCAGCTCGGGCAGCGGCGCCCACGGCTGGTGGCTGGAGGTGAGGATGACCTCCGCCATCAGCGGCTTGTCCCGCTTCTTCCCGTGCTCCAGCCGCTGGAACGCCTCCAGCGCGTACTGGTCCGGCATCGTCGACCAGCTGAACCTGGGCCCCCGGTAGCCGAGCCGGAACGCGTCGTAGACATGGTCGAGGCCGTAGAACTCCGCCTCCGGCCAGCCCTTCCGCACCCCCGGCATGACCCCCACGGTCCGCCACGCCCCCGTCTTGCGGAACGCCTTGGTGAGGGTGAGGTGGTCGCTGGAGGTCACCGTGCGATACCGCTGCTGGTTGGCGATCCACAGCCCGGACAGGAACGTGGAGTGGCCGAGCCAGCTGCTGCCCCCGTACGTCGCCGAGGTCAGCCAGCCGCTCTTCGCCCGGAACCCCGCCTTCGCCAGCGCCCCGGTGCCCGACTCCAGGGTGCGGTGGACGCCCGGCCGGATCGCCGGGTCCTCGATGGCGCTGCGGCCGTAGCTCTCGATGAACGCGAAGATCACGTCCTTGCCGCGCAGATCGGGGACGAGCCGCCCGGGCGGGGTCGCCCCGAACGCGTCGTTCCTCGCCTCCTTCGCGAACGCCGCCTCGTCCCGCAGCGTGGCCCGCACCCGCTCCGTCTGGATCCGCACCAGCGCCGACGCGTGGTCGGAGGCCACCGGCAGCCCCGCGAACTGCACCCCCAGCGCGGCTGTCGTCGTCCAGACGACGGCGGCGGCGAGCGTCGACCGCACGGCCACCGTGCGATGACGGGCCAGCAGCTCGCCCAGCCGGACCGTGGCCAGCGTCAGCAGCGCGCACAGCAGCAGCGCCAGCACGACCGCCCCGGCCGCCAGCCCGAACGCACCCGCCGAGCCCATCGTGTCCCCGGCGTACGCCTGCGCGTCGTCCAGCAGCTCCCAGTCCAGCACCAGGTTGAAGCCCCGCCCCAGATACGCGTGGAACCCCATGTCCAGCAGGTTCAGCACCGTCAGCGCCCCCAGCGCCAGCCCGGCCAGCACCGCCACCACCCGCCGCCACCGCCCCGGCAGCGCCAGCAGCAACGCCGCCCCGACCACCGCCTCCACCGGGATCCGCAGGAACTTGTCCGGAGTGAGCGTGTGCAGGGTGTTCGGCAACAGCAGCGCGAGCAGGACGAGCAGGGCGGACAGGGCAGTGAGCACACGATTGAGCGCGGACACCCGGGGGCCTTCCGTACGAAGCGGGGCGGACGGCGGACCCGCAGTGGGGGAGCGGGTCCGCCACCCTGTCGTACGG
>NZ_MUND01000749.1 GCF_002154375.1 Streptomyces glaucescens
CGTCCTCGTCTTCGCCGCCGTCGCCCCGCTCGCCCACCTCGGCCCGGCCGCCCTCGTCCTGTGCTGTCTCGCCTTCAGCTTCGGCGCGGAGGCGCTGATCAGCCGCAACTACTGGCTCGGCAGCGTCTGCGTGACCCCGATGGCCCTGCTCATCACCGAGTTCACCGGCTACCAGGACCCCGGCGACCTGGTCACCGAGCGGATCGTGGACACGCTCGTCGGCGCGTTGGTCGGCCTCGTCGCCGCCGCCGCGGTCACCAACCGCCGCGCGGGCATCCGCCTCGGCCACGCCCTCGCCGCCGCCGAGCGGGCCCGCGAGCGCGCCGCCCGGCTGCTCGCCGAACCGCACCCCGCGCCCGGCGCCCTGGAGGCCGCCCGCCGCACGCTCGCCGCCGCACTGGTCGAGCTGCGTGCCACGGCCGACGCCGCGTCCGGCGAATGGTGGCAGCGCACCCCGCCCGAGGACCGGGTGGAGCGCGCCGAGCAGGCCGGACACCGTACGCTCGCCGAGACGGTACGCCGCCGGGGACTCGTCCTGGACCGGCGAGCGGACGGTCCGGCGGCGAACGATCCGACGTCGGACGGCCCGGTGGCGCACCGCGCGACAGCGGACGACAGCACGGAGGATCTACGGCCATGACGGGGACGAACGGGCGGCCGGGTGCGGGAGCGAGCGGTGAGGCCGTGCGGGCCGACACCGTGGGCGCCGTCGTACGGCAGTGGCGGGCCGTCCGCCCGGACCTCGACACCGGACCCATGGAGATCATCGGCCGGGTCAACCGCTGCGCCGCCCTCCTCCAGCAGGCCGAGGACGCCCCGTTGCGCCGGGCGGGGCTCAGCCGCCCCGAGTTCGACCTGCTCGGCGCGCTGCGCCGCACCGGCCACGAGCTGACACCCGGCGAACTGGCCCGGGAGACCTTCTCCTCGGGTGCCGCCGTCACCAAACGGCTCAAGCAGCTCACCGAGCGCGGCCTGGTCGAGCGGCGCGGCGACGTGCGTGACCGCCGCGTCGCCCACGTCCGCCTCACCGACGCCGGTCGGGAGCTGGTCGACGGTCTGCTGCCCGATCAGCTGGCCTACGAGAGCGCCGTGCTGTCCGGACTCGGCGCCGCCGAGCAGGGCGAACTCGCCGGCCTGCTCGGCGATCTGCTCACTCAGCTGGAGGGCCGGCTGGGCGGGCTGCGGAGCTGAGCCCCGCCCGGCGTGCGGCTCAGAGCACGTCGTGGGCGGTGCGCCGGTAGGTGGAGCGGCGCTCGTCGATCTCCGTCCACCGGTCGCCGTAGATGGTCCGGGTGACGCGGGGCTCGCGGACGAAGTCGTGCGGGAAGCCCAGGGGTACGGCGCTCACCTCGTCGAGCCTGGCGACGGCGTCCGCGTCGAGCCGGACGTCCACGGCGCCCAGGTTGTCGGCGAGCTGGCTCTCCTTGGTGGCGGCGACGATCGGCACCACGTTGCCGGGCCGGCCCAGCAGCCAGGCCAGCGCCACCTGCGCCGGGCTCCAGCCGCCCTGCTCGGCGATCTCCACCACGGCCTTGACGACGGCCTCCTCGCGCGGGTCGGCGCTGCCGCCCGCCGGGCCGAGCCGGCCCGGCTCGCCCCGCAGGTACTTGCCGGTGAGCTTCCCGGCCGCCAGCGGTGCCCACGCCAGCACAACCTGGTCGAAGGCCCGGGCCTGGGGGAGCAGTTCACGCTCCGGGGTGCGCTCCAGCAGGTTGTAGCGCAGCTGGGAGCCCGCGAACGCCGTCCAGCCGCGCAGCTCGGCGAGCGTGCAGGCCTGGGCGATCTCCCACGCCGCCCAGTCCGAGACGCCGAGGTACAGCACCTTTCCGGCCCGTACGAGGTCGTCCAGGGCCCGCATCACCTCCTCGATGGGGGTGAAGTTGTCCCGGGCGTGCACCCACAGCACGTCCAGCCGGTCGGTGCGCAGCCGCTCCAGGCTCGCTTCCACCGACCGCACCAGGTTCTTGCGGTGGTTCCCGGCGGCGTTGACATCGCCGTCGCGGGTTCCGCACGTGTACTTGCTGGCCAGCACGAACTCGTCGCGCCGCCCCTCCAGCAGCTGGCCCAGGATCCGCTCCGAGGAGCCGCCGGCGTAGATGTTCGCGGTGTCGACGAAGTTGCCGCCGGCGTCCGCGTAGGCGTCGAGGATCCGCGCGCTGGTGTCCTTGTCGGAGCCGTGGTCCAGGCCGTCGCCCATGACCATGGCACCGAGGCTCAGCTCGCTCACCCGCAGACCGGTTCTGCCGAACAGTGTGTACCGCACGTCGCTTTTCCCTCTCAGCAGTTCGTGCGGTCGACGCTAGGAGGTGGAGCGCACTCCAAGGCAAGTCCCGGCGGGGGACACGTCATCTCTCGCCGGAGGCCCGGTACACCCCGAACATCGCCCCCTGCGGGTCCCGCAGCACCGCGATCCGCCGGCCCTCGGGTACCGAGGTGGGCGTCATGAGGACGGTGCCGTGCGCCGCGGTCGCCGTCGCGGCGGCGTCGTCGACGTCCTCGACGGCGAAGTACGGCAGCCAGTGCGGGGGCACCTCGTGCGGGAACTTGTCGTCCATCGTGATCATGCCGCCGAAGTCGGCGTCGTCGACACCGAACTGCGGGTACTGCTCCGAGGGGCGCACCGTCCAGCCGAAGACCGTGGTGTAGAAGTGCTCCGCGCGCGTGGGGTCCCGGGTCAGCAGCTCCACCCAGCCGAGCGCGCCCGGCGCGTCGAACACCCCGGCGCCGGCGAACTCGCGCGCCTGCCACAGCTGGAAGGCGGCCCCGCCGGGGTCGAAGGCCACGACGAAACGGCCCAGGTCGAACACGTCCATGGGCCCCAGCGCGACCTTTCCGCCCGCCTCCTCGACCAGCCGGGCGGTGGCGTCCGCGTCGGCCACGGCGAACGACACGTTCCAGGCCACCGGCTGCATCTCCTGATACAGCGGGGCGAGTGCCGCGACCGGCGCGTCGCCGAGGTGGGCGACGGAGTAGCCGCCCGCCTCCTGGCGCGGATCCGTCTCGGGCCGCCAGCCGAACAGCCGCGTGTAGAACCGCTGGGCCGCCTCCAGGTCGCTGGTCCCCAGTTCCGCCCAGCAGGGCCCACCGGTCACCGGCGCGTCGGGCTTCATGGCGTTCCTTCCGCAGGAGGGCAGGGCGCGGGGACGCCGGGGCGTCCCTGCCAGCACGCTAGCCCCGGCCCTGCCCGACGGCCATCCGAGCCGGGGCTCAGCCGTTCGGGACGCCGCCGCCCTCGGTGACGGGGACCGTGTCCGCGGCCCGCGGAACCGTCACACGGACCGGCTCGCCGATGTCCGACAGGGCCAGGGTCACCGTCACGCGCGTACCGGACATGTTCACGCTCATACGGGCCCGCACAGCCGACCGCGGTCGTCGACCCGGGCGTCGGCGAAGACCGGAAGGTCGCTGGGTCCGGGCGAGGGCTCGGCCACTGCGGCACCGCCTCGCGCCCGGACCTCATGTCCGTGCCACACCACAGCGCGGTCCAGGAAGTCAGATCCCCGGCCGGTACCGGAGAGGATGGTCCGCCGGGATCTCCACCAGCACGATCGGCACCCCGTCCGGATCGGCGGTCCACATCTCGACCAGGCCCCACGGTTCCCGCACCGGCGGCCGGACGATCTCCACCCCGGCGGCGCGCAGCTCGTCGTGGGCCGCGTGGACGTCGGCGACCTGCAGCCAGAGGCGTACGGCGGGGGAGGGCGGGGTGTCGGAGCGGCCGGAGAGCTCCAGGAAGCCGCCGCCGAGGAAGTAGACGGTGCCCCGTTCCGGACCGGTGCCGAACTCCCGGTAGACGGCGAGACCCAGCCGCTCGCCGTAGAAGGTCCGGGACCGCTCGGGGTCGGTGGGGCGCAGCAGGATCCGGCTGCCGAGTACATGCACCATGCACGGGAGCCTAGGGCCTGTCCGGCGATCCCGCCCTCCGCTCGGGCCGCGGGGCAGGCGGGAATCGCCGGACAGGCACCAGCGGCGGGGTTACCCTCGTCCGAGCCCGAGCCGCGCCGAGAATCGGAGAGCCACCGCATGGAGACCGCGACCACCGGACTGACCTTCCGCGACGCCACGGAAGCCGACGTGGACACGTTGGTGGCGCTGATCGAGTCGGCGTACCGCGGGGACGCCAGCCGGGCCGGGTGGACCACCGAGGCGGACATCCTCGAAGGGCAGCGGACCGATCCGGAGGGTGTGCTGGAGGTCGTCAAGTCGCCCGACAACCGGCTGCTGACCGTGGAGCGGGACGGCACCGTGGTCGCCTGCTGCCAGCTCGAACACCGCGGCGAGTACGCCTACTTCGGCATGTTCGCCGTCAGCCCGGCGCTCCAGGGGGGCGGCCTGGGCAAGGCGGTGATCGCGGAGGCGGAGCGGCAGGCCCGGGAGACCTGGGGCGTGCGGGAGATGCACATGACCGTGATCTCCGTACGCGAGGATCTGATCGCCTGGTACGAGCGGCGCGGCTACCGCCGTACGGGAGAGATGTCGCCCTTCCCGTACGGCGACGAGCGCTTCGGCATCCCGCAGCGGCCGGATCTTCAGTTCGAGCTGCTGGTCAAGCCGCTGGTGTGAGCCGCCTGGCCGCGCCGCGCGGGCGTGCTCACGCGGTGAAGCGGCCGGTGCGTTTGATGTCCGGGTAGTCGGTGGTCGCGCCGTCCAGCTCCAGGGCCCGGACCAGCCGCAGGTGCTTCTGCGAGTTCACCACCCAGCCGATGATGCCGAGGTCGGCCCGGCGTGCGTGCTCGACGACCTCCAGGGTGAGCCGGCGGATGTCGAGGCAGACCGTGCGGGCGCCGGCCTGCACGGCGCGCTCCACGATGTCGGTGCCGTAGCGGCTCGCGATCAGCGCGGTGCGCACGCCGGGCAGCAGCCGGGCCGTCTCCGCGACGGCCTCGTCGTGGAACGACGACACCTCGATCCGTCCGGTCAGCTCCCGCCGCCGGATCACCTCCACCAGCGCCCGGGCCGCCGCCACATCCTTGATCTCCGCCTGGATCGGCGTGTTCACCGTGTCCAGGACCTCTTCGAAGACCGGGATCCGCTCGCCGTCGCCCGCGTCGAGGGCGCGCAGTTCGGCGAGCGTCATCTCGGCGATGGGACCGCTGCCGTCGGTCGTGCGGTCCACCTCGGCGTCGTGCATGACGACCAGGGCGCCGTCCTTGCTGAGATGCAGATCGAGTTCGATGACGTCGAGGCCGGCCTGTTCGGCGGCGACGAAGGAACGAAGAGTGTTCTCGGGCTGGACGCCCATGACTCCGCGATGACCGATGGTGAGGAAGTTCAAGGTTCCCTCGCTTCCTGTCGACGGACAGGCTCGCCAGCCTAGTGCGGACGCGGCCGCAGAGCGCCGGACGTGCGAGGCACAGTCCGGAGCGGCTGCCTCCAACGTGATGGACAGGAAAAAGTTCGGTGGCGATGGCGGTGCGCAGGATAATTTCCCGCTCCTCCTCTTGCTGGGAGAAACCGCATATGCGTACGGTGTCGTTACGCAAGGTTCTCCAGCGGAGGATGGGACATGACGGAAATTCTTGTGCAGGTGGGTGCGGAGGGGCAGGTTCCTCCGGTGGCCAGGGTCGTGGAGCACCCGGCATGGCCCGTGCTCAAGGATGCCGTGGAGCGGATCCGGCCATGGCAGTCCAAGGACGGATCGATCGACTTCGAGGCCGACGGCGCCCCCGAGCGCGCCCGGGCCGAGGCCGCCGTCCGTGAGGTCGCCGAGGCCGTCGAGACGCTCTCCCCGCTGCTCCCGTACGACGCCGCCTACCACGCGGCCCTGGTGAAGGACCTGCGCCGCTGGGCGGACGAGGGCTTCCAGGTGCCGGACTTCCTGGACTCGCTGCTGGCCTTCCAGCCCGCCGCCAACCGCGCGGACGGCCTCCAGCACCTGGTCGTCTTCCCGATGTACACGCAGAACGGCAACCCCGACCGCAACCTCGAGGCGGTCGTGCTGCGCATGGTGTGGCCGCAGTGGCTGGCCGAACTGGAGCGCACCCGCTACGACAACCCGTTGTTCTGCGGCATCAAGTTCGAGGACTTCACGGCCGGCTACGACACCAACTCCGCCGTGCTCTTCCCCGAGACCATCGCCGTGCGCGAGGCCCCGGAGCGGTTCACCTGGGGCGGCATCTTCTGCGACCGCGAGGCCGCCCGCTTCCGCCGGGTCACCGCCGCCGCCGTCGACCTCCTCGGCCTGGAGCTGCCCGAGGACATCGCCGCGATGGTCCACGACCAGAAGCGCTGCGAGGAGGCCTTCGTCCTGTGGGACATGGTCCACGACCGCACCCACAGCCACGGCGACCTGCCGTTCGACCCGTTCATGATCAAGCAGCGCCAGCCGTTCTGGATGTACGGCCTGGAGGAGCTGCGCTGTGACCTCACCGCCTTCAAGGAGGCCGTGAAACTGGAGGCCGACGGCGTCCCGCAGGCCCGTGACGTGCAGTACGCGGTCCTCTTCGACCGGATGTTCCGCTTCCCGGTCACCGGCGAGCGGGTGCGCAACTACGACGGTCTCGGCGGCCAGCTGCTCTTCGCCTACCTGCACAAGCACGATGTCGTCCGCTGGACCGACAACAAGCTGTCCATCGACTGGAAGCGTGCCCCCGAGGTCACCAACCAGCTGTGCGCGGAGATCGAGAAGCTGTACCGCGACGGCATCGACCGCCCGAAGCTGGTGCACTGGTTCGCCGGCTACGAGCTGGTCTCCACCTACCTCGCCCCGCACCCGGGCTCGAAGTGGGCCAAGGGTCCGGACGCCCTGGACCTGACCCAGCCGCCGCGCAAGCTCGTCGACGACGTGCTTCCGGACGAGTTTCCGCTGAGCATGTTCTATGAGGCGCTGTCCAAGAAGCTGCGCAACGTGATCGCGTCGACTCGCGGCATCACGGCGGACAGCGTCGAGCGGATCGCCGCGTGAGCAACGGGAGTGACGTGAGCGACCGCCGTACCGAGAACGCTGCTCAGGAGGCGAAGAACATGGGGAACGGGGCTCTCAGCGGTGCGGTGATCGCGGTCGCCGGTGCGGGCGGACCCGCGGGGCGGGCGACGTTGCTGCGGCTGGCCGAGGCCGGCGCCACGGTCGTCGGCGCCGACAACGACCCGGAGCGGCTCGCCGAGGCCGTGGACGCGGCCCGGTACGCCTCCGGCGGCGCGACGGTCACCGGGGAGACGGTCGACCTGCTCAACCTGGAGGCCACCCGCGACTGGGCCACGCGCACCGAGAAGGAGTTCGGCCGCGTCGACGGCCTCGTGCACCTCGTCGGCGGCTGGCGCGGCAGCGAGACCTTCACCAAGACCAACCTCGACGACTGGGACCTGCTGGAGCTGCTGCTCATCCGCACGGTGCAGCACACCTCGCTCGCCTTCCACGAGGCGATCCAGCGCAGCGACCGCGGCCGCTACGTCCTGATCAGCGCCGCCGGCGCCAGCAAGCCCACCGCGGGCAACGCCGCCTACTCCGCCGCCAAGGCCGCCGCCGAGGCGTGGACGCTGGCCATGGGCGACTACTTCCGCAAGGCCGGGGGCGAGCAGGGGCCGACCTCGGCGGCTGCGATCCTGGTGGTGAAGGCGTTGGTGCACGACGCGATGCGCGCCGAGCGGCCCAACGCGAAGTTCGCGGGCTTCACGGACGTCAAGGATCTCGCCGACGCGATCGCCGGCGTCTGGGACAAGCCCGCCGCGGAAGTGAACGGAAACCGTCTGTGGCTGACCGAGAAGCCGTGAACCCCCCGAAGACCGACGCGCGTCGCCATCACGACCCGGAGGTCCGCGGTTTCGCCAGTGACAACTACGCCGGGGCCCACCCGGAGGTGCTCGCCGCCCTGGCCCTGGCCAACGGCGGGCACCAGGTCGCGTACGGCGAGGACGCCTACACCGAGAACCTCCAGCGGATCATCCGCAGCCACTTCGGGGCGAGCGCCGAGGCGTTCCCGGTCTTCAACGGCACCGGCGCCAACGTCGTCGCGCTCCAGGCGGTCACCGACCGCTGGGGTGCGGTGATCTGCGCGGAGAGCGCCCACATCAACGTGGACGAGGGCGGTGCCCCCGAGCGCATGGGCGGCCTGAAACTGCTCACCGTGCCCACCCCGGACGGCAAGCTCACGCCGGAGCTGATCGACCGGCAGGCGTGGGGCTGGGAGGACGAGCACCGGGCGATGCCGCAGGTGGTGTCCATCACCCAGAGCACGGAGCTGGGCACCCTCTACACGCCCGACGAGATCCGCGCCATCTGCGAGCACGCCCACGCGCACGGCATGAAGGTGCACCTGGACGGCTCCCGGATAGCCAACGCCGCGGCCTCGCTGGACGTGCCGATGCGCACGTTCACCAACGCGGTCGGCGTCGACATCCTCTCCCTGGGCGGTACGAAGAACGGCGCGCTGTTCGGCGAGGCGGTCGTCGTCCTCAACCAGGACGCCGTGCGGAGGATGAAGCATCTGCGCAAGCTGTCCATGCAGCTGGCCTCCAAGATGCGGTTCGTCTCGGTGCAGCTGGAGGCGCTGCTCGCCAAGGACCTGTGGCTGCGCAACGCCCGCCACGCCAACGAGATGGCCCAGCGGCTCGCCGAGGGCGTCCGGGCGGTGCACGGCGTGGAGATCCTGTACCCGGTGCAGGCCAACGGTGTCTTCGCCAAGCTCCCGCACGACGTGAGCGAGCGCCTGCAGAAGCGGTTCCGCTTCTACTTCTGGGACGAGGGGGCCGGCGTGGTCCGCTGGATGTGCGCCTTCGACACCACCGAGGAGGACGTGGACGCGTTCCTCGCGGCGCTCAAGGAGGAGATGGCGCGCTGACCGCCTCTCACAGTATGCATAGGTATGCGATCACCTGAAAAGTCATTGACCGTCGGGTGATCGCATACCTATGCTCTGCGGGCATGCAGCTGATCCAGAGCACCCCCGACCTGTCGGCGTATCTGGCCGCCGACGAGGTCATCGACCATCACCATCCCCTCGTCCGGGAGACGGCGGCACACCTCGCCGAAAACGTCGACGACTCGTATGACTATGCACGAGCGGCCTTCGAGTTCGTGCGCGACGCGATCCCGCACTCCGCCGACACCGGCGACCCCCGGGTGACCTGGCGTGCCTCAGACGTCATCGCGCAGCGGACCGGCATCTGCTACGCCAAGGCCCACGCGCTGGCCGCGCTGCTGCGCGCCGAGGACATCCCCGCGGCTCTGTGCTACCAGAAGTTCGAGGCGGTCCACGGGCTGGTGGCGGTCCGGTTCAAGGGTGCCTGGCACCGGCTGGATCCGCGCGGCGGGAAGCCGGGCGCCGGCGCCCGGTTCTCCCTCGCCGGCGAGGGCCTGGCCTTCACGGCCGACCCGGACTCCGGTGAGCTGGACTATCCGACCCTGTATGCCGAACCCCACCCGCTGGTCGTGCGGGCCCTGAAGGCCGCCCCGGACCGGGCCCACCTCTCACGGACGCTGCCGACCGCCCTCTGAGGCAGGTGATCGTCTGCTCCCCGTCGGCGCTCACCCCGGTGCACCGCAGGCCGGCCGCGGTCGGCGGCCTCCCCGCCCCGCGTGCACCGGTCCGCCCCTGAGGCGCAGCCGGGCCCGGAGTCACCGGGCCGGGCCCTGCCACGGCGGCGGCGTCGGGCGAACCGCGCCGGGCGCGAAGAGGGGCGCGCC
>NZ_MUND01000750.1 GCF_002154375.1 Streptomyces glaucescens
GGGAGGCGGGCACAGCGGTCGGCGCGGCCTCGTCGACCGCTGTGCCCGCCTCCCGCAGATAGGGCAGCTGCGGGTGCGCCCCGTCCGCGCAGAGGACGCGGTCGGCGGTGCGCAGGGCCTGCCAGGCGGGCCAGGAGAGCAGGCCGGGGGCGACGCGGTGGCTGGTGGTGAGCAGGACGACACGGCCGGGGGCGGCCTGGTCCGGTGCGCCTGCCGGGCTGGAGCTGGTTGCGTTCACGATCCGAACGTAACCCACGCCGCCGGCAGACCTCGGACGTTGTCCACAGTCCCGGTGTGATCATCCGGCCGGCATCCCCCGGCCGTGCCGTTCCCGGCAAGCCCCCGCCTCCCGCCGGGTCCTCACGCCGGCTGCTGCTCCTGCGCCGCCGTGACCTCCCGCACCCACGGGGTCCTCGCGTCGACGCGGCTGCTCTTCTCCACGTCCCAGCTGCCGTAGCGCGGGTTCAGGTCGACGCCGAGCTTCGCGGAGGCCTCGGAGAGGGCCTTCCAGAACTCGGGCCGGCTGGTGTCGGTGCCGAGCTTGGCGGCGAGCTTCTGCGCCTCCAGCTGGAGGCGCAGGTTCTCGTCCAGGCGCTCCGGGGCCACGCTGTACTGCTGGAGCCAGGCCGTCTCCAGGGCCTCGGCCCCGCCGACCTGCTGCTCCAGGCCGGAACGCATCTCCTGGACCTCCTTGCGGGTCACGGTGACGCCGGCGTCCTGGGCGGCACGGTGCAGCACCCGGTCGAGGACCATGCCGTGCAGGGTGTCGCGGGTGAGGCTGCCGGTCTTGGCGATGGCCTGGGCGTACTGCGCGTCGTCGGCGACCGCGGCGCGCTGGGCCGCGCGCACCTCGTCGACCCGGTTCTCCAGCTGTGCGACGGTGATCCGCTGATCACCGACGACGGCCGCCGCGCCGGGACGCGCGTCGTCTCCGCAGGCGGTGAGGAGCGGTGCCGCGGCGATCGCGGCGGACAGCAGGAGCGCGGTGCGACGGCGGCGGTGCAAGGAGACCTCCTGAGGAGATTGTGCGGCGGTGCACAAAGTCTTGCGGTGATCGATGGTAGGCAGGGGATCGGCTCTGGCCAACCCATTCGACCAACGATTCACGCCGACTTCGGGCACCGGCGCGCTGCCCGCGGGCGGCGTCCCCCCAGGGGGCGTGCGGGCCGACGCGCGAGGTGCCGTCCGCACCCCGTCCTCCGGCGGCGTCCCTCCAGGGGCCCGTCCCCCGTTCCCTAGCCGCGCACCTGCCCCAGCCACTGGAGGGTCCGGCGGATGTCCGCGGCCAGGGGGTGGGCCGGGCCGTGCAGTCGCTCGACGTCCTGCAGCAGCCGGAGCAGGGTGTCGTGGGCGGCGGCCCGGTCGCCGAGGGCGAGCAGGAGGTGGCCGATGCGGCGGCGGACGTCGTGGGCCTGCTCGGGGTCGCCGGAGACGTACTGGTTCTCGTAGTACGGCAGCAGCGCCCGGTACTCGGCGAGCGCCGCCGCGGGCTCGCCGAGTACCG
>NZ_MUND01000751.1 GCF_002154375.1 Streptomyces glaucescens
CCGGGGGCGGGCGGGTCCGGCAGCGGCCGGAAGCTGCCCGGGTCGGCGAGCTGGCCGATCCGGACGTCCGGCGGGATGCGGAAGTGGAACTGGCACTCGGGGCAGACCTTGCGGTTGCGGTCCAGGCGCTTGCCGTAGACGAACGCTCCGCAGGAGGCGCAGCGGCGCCACTGGACGTCCTGGTCGGCCCGGACCTGCCGGGGTGTGGTCATGCGGCTTTCCTCCTGCGTTCGCCGCCGGGGACCGGCGGGGCCGCCTTCTGCGGTACGGACTCGGTGGCGGCGGCCATGCCGAAGCGGGGCATGTTCCGGTAGACGGTGTGCATCCGGTCCGGCGAGACGACGTACGCCTCGTGGAAGATGCCGACGGCGCCGTCGTTGCGTACGGCCCGGTTGAACCAGGCCCACATGGAGCGGTGCTTGCCGTCGCTGCGGTGCGAGTAGCGCATGAGGTCGTCCATGCTGCGCCAGTACTGCACCATGATCACCGTGCGGTTGAACCAGGCGCGGGAGCCCAGGAAGCCGTGCTCCTTGTTCTTCCGCAGCTCGATCAGCATCGGGATCATCGAGCCGATCACCGGCATCCAGCGGTGCACCATCCAGAACTTGTTCACGCGCAGGCCGATCAGCAGCACCACCGTGCCCTCGGGCGGGGCCGCGATCCGGGGCTCGGTGATGACCTTCAGGTCCATGGGGGTTCCCTCCGGTTGCGGCGAGACGGGAATGGCTGGCGGGTTGGTCAGAAGGGGTACGTGCGGGGCGGGGTGCTGGTGGTGAGGGTGCGCCAGCGGGTGAACGCCTCCAGGGCGGCCTGCCCGCCGAAGCCGTAGCCGTTGCCGGAGGCGCCGATGCCGCCGAACGGCAGGGCGGCGTCCTGCACCACGGTCTGGTCGCCGATGTGGGTGACACCGCAGCGCAACTGCCGGCCGAGGGCCGTGCCGCGGGCGGTGTCGCCGGTGTAGACGGCGGCGGTCAGGCCGTGGTCGGAGGTGTTGGCGAGCCGTACGGCGTCGGCGTCGTCGGTGAAGGCGGTGATGGTGGCGACCGGGCCGAACACCTCCGTGTGGAAGATGTCCATCCGCTCGGTGACGTCGGCGAGCACGGTCGGCGGATAGTACGGTCCGTCCGGCCGGCCCCCGGTGAGCAGGCGGGCCCCTTGCGCCACGGCGTGCTCGACGGCGGCCGCGATGCCGCGCAGCTGGCGGCGGTCGACGATCGGGCCGATCTGGGCGTCGCTGCGGTACGGGTCACCGACCCGCAGGGCGGCGGCGTGCCGGGCCAGCGCCCCGGCGTACTCCTCGGCGATCGAGTGGTGCACCAGGTGGCGGCGGGCGGACATGCAGATCTGGCCCTGGTGCAGGAAGGAACCCCACGACCCGGCGCCCGCCGCCTGTTCGACGTCGGCGTCGTCGAGGACGACGAACGCGTTCTGGCCGCCGAGTTCGAGGACGGCCCGCTTGAGGAGCCGGCCGCAGACCGCCCCGATCTCCCGGCCCGCCTGTGTCGAGCCGGTGAACGACACCATCGCCACATCGGGCGCCCGCACCACCGCGGCACCGGTCTCGGCGTCGCCGTGCACCACCTCCAGCACCCCCGGCGGCAGCCCCGCCTCCGCGAACACCTCGGCGAACAGGCTGCCGCCGGACAGCGGCGTGTGCGGGTCGGGCTTGAGCAGCACCGCGTTGCCGAGGGCCAGCGCCGGGCCGAGGGAGCGGGCGCCGAGCAGCAGCGGGAAGTTCCACGGCACGACCACGCCGACCACGCCGAGCGGGACCCGGGTCACCTCGGCGGCACGGGACGGGTCGTCCGAGCCGGGGTGCGGGGTGCCGGGGTCGCGGGCGAGCCGGGCGCCGTGCCGCAGCTCCTGCGCGGCGAGCAGCACCTCGAAGTACGCCTTGCCGGGGATGGCGCCGCCCTCCCGCACCAGCAGGTCCTGCGCCCGCCGGGTGCGCTCCTCCAGCAGCTCGGCGGCCCGCTCGACGATCGCGGCGCGCCGCTCGGCCGGGACCGCGGCCCAGCCGGGCGCGGCGGCGGCGGCCCGGCGGGCGGCGGAGGCGACCCGGTCGGGCCCGGCCCGCTCGACGCTGCCCAGTTCCTCGCCGGTGGTGATCTCCCGGCTGGCCAGCCGGGCCGGGGTGTCGGTGGGGGCGGTCACCTGCGGACCTCGCTTTCGTACTCTGCCGAACGGGCGGCAGCGGCGGTCGGGGTTGCGCGCCCGGGGAGTCCAGGGCCTGCCCGTCGGGCGGCTGCGGGTCGTGCGGGGTTCTCGCGCGGTTTCCCGTGCCCCTCGCGGGGCGGCGGTGCGGGCTGCCCGCCGGCTGCCATCACCGCGGGTGGTGCCGGGCGCTGCGCAGGGGCGGGTCGTGCGGGGTTCTCGCGCCGTTCCCCGCGCCCCTCGCGGGGCGGCGGGGCCGCGGGTTCGGCGGTCGCCGCCGGGCAGCCGGTGCACCCCCGCGTGGGGTTCTCCGCGGGGGCCGGGGCGTCCAGGGCGCGGCGCAGGCGGCGTAGGCAGCGCGTGCGGATGGGGCCGATGGAGCCGACCGGTACGGCGAGGGCCGCGGAGAGGTCCTGGTAGCTGGGGGGCGGGTCCTGGAGGGCGTGGAGCAGGACGTCCCGGCACTGGGGGGACAGGGTGTCGATCGCGCGCAGGAGTTCGCGGTCGCGGTCGGCACGCAGGGTGATCTGCTCGGGGCTCTCGTGGTGGCCGCGGCGGTGGTCGACCAGGTACTCGAGGGTCTCGGTGTCGCCGATCGTCACCAGCCGCCGGGCGCGGCCGGCCGCCTTGACGGCCTCGCGCCGGGCGACGGTGGCGAGCCAGTCGCCGAGCCGGTCGGGGTCGCGGATGCGGTGCGCGTTCTGCATCAGCCGGAACCAGGTGAGCTGCCGTACGTCCTCGGCCTCGGCCCAGCTGACCCGCTGGCTGCGGGCCACCGTCCAGACGAGGGCGCCGAACCGGTCCACGGTCTCGTCCCAGGCTTCCGGTTCGCCGCGGGCGCAGCCGGCCAGCAGCTCCGCGTTCCCCTTCGGTTTCGACGGCATGGCTCGGCCTCCGTATGCCAACTCCCGCGCTGCGGCGCGCACTCCGGCGGATTGCGTCTTCCATGCAACACACCGCGCGCGGTGGCCGGAAACGTGCACCGCTGTCCGGTAGCGGCCATGCCAGGAGTGGACAGCGGGGCCGGTCATCGGACACCGTCCACGGCCGGGCGCGGCAGGAGTTCCGCCATCGCGGAGCGCAGCCGCACGGGGATCGGTCCGGTGTCGTCCTCGCTGGCGCGGATGGCGATGCCGAGGGCGAAGCGGTCCCAGACCTGGAGCACCTGGATCTGCCAGAGCGGGCGTTCCGGCTCGGGGATCTCGTCGTCGACGACGGCCAGTCCCCCGCCGCGCAGCCGGTGCACGGAGAACGCGTCGAAGCCGCGTGCCATGCCCATGCCGGTGGCCTTGGTGTAGGCCTCCTTGGCGACCCAGGAGTCCGCGAAGGCGTGCCCCTGCTGGTCCTCCCGGTCGCGGCGCAGGATCTCCTGCTCCAGCGGGGTGAACACCTTGGGGGCGAAGCGGAGGGCCTCCGGACGGGCGGGTGTCGTCTCGGCGTCGACGCCCGCCGTACGGCCGCGTACGACGATCGCGGCGATCAGCCCGTTGGTGTGGGTGAGGTTGAAGTCCAGCCCCCAGTCGGAGCCCTGGACGGTGGGCCGGCCGAACTTCCCCTTCTCGAACCGCCACTGCGCGGGTGCCACGTCGGCGTACTGCGACAGCACCTGCCGGGAGAGCAGCCGGGCGCCGAGGAAGCGGGCGCGGGCGGCGGGGAAGAGCAGCCGGTCGTGGCGGGCCCGCTCCTCCTCGGTGAGCAGGTCGAGTCCGCCGGTCGCCGCGGCGAACCGGGGGACGTCCTCCTCCGCGAGCAGCCACACGTCGGCCCCGCCGGCCAGCGGGTCGCCGTCGGCGGTGGGGTGCGGCGGGCCGGCGGACGGCGCGGTCGCGGACATCGGCGGTCACCACCCGACCCGGTACGGCCGGAAGGAGAACAGCCGCCCCTCGCGGTGCGCCTCGGCCAGCACGCCGGCGACGGTGTCGATGTCGTCGGGGCCGGTGACCCGGCGGGTGGGGTGGAAGCGGCGCAGCAGCCGTTCGAGGCAGAGCAGCAGCACGGCGGGCGAGCGCAGGGCGGGGGTGAGGCTGTCCCGGCCGTGCAGGTGGAGGTGGACACAGGCGGCCGCTGCGGAGACGGCGCTGTACTGCTTGGCCAGGTCGTACAGTTCCGCGGACTGCCCGGCCGCCCGGCCCTGGTCGGCGAAGAGCTTGGCGTGTTCGTCGGCCAGCCGGTGCACCTCGTCGGCGAGCTGCCCGGCGGTGTCGGCGCAGCCCGCGAGCCAGGCGGCGTCGCGTCCGCCTGCGGTCTCGGCGGCCCGGCGCAGCTCGCCGACGGCCGAGCGCAGCGCGAGCACCGAGTCGTCGCCGGCCCGGCTGAACAGCTGCTGCGCGGCGGGCTCGTACGGCGGCATGGGCCGCGCCGGGTCGAAGAGGTCCGCGACGGCCGCCCGCGCGCGGGCCACCTCG
>NZ_MUND01000752.1 GCF_002154375.1 Streptomyces glaucescens
CGCCGCGGCCGCGGCGAGCGCATCCTCGTCGTCACCCCGCAGCACGTCCTGGAGCAGTTCCAGCACGAACTGTGGACGCGGTTCGCGATCCCGCTGGTGCGCCTGGACTCGGTGGGCATCGAGCGGATCCAGCGGGAGATCCCCGCCGGCCGCAACCCGTTCACGTACTTCAAGCGCGTCATCGTCTCCATCGACACCCTGAAGAACACCGACCAGTACAAGCACCACCTGGAGCGGATCACCTGGGACGCGGTGGTCATCGACGAGTCGCACAACCTCATCAACAAGGGCTCCCTGCGCAACCAGCTGGCCCGCACGCTGGCCCCGCACACGGACGCCCTCCTGCTGGCCTCCGCGACCCCGCACAACGGTGACGCCCGCTCCTTCGCCGAGCTGATCTCCCTGCTGGACCCGGCCGCGATCCGCGACCCGGAGCACTACCGCGCCGAGGACATCAAGCACCTGTTCATCCGGCGCACCAAGGTCAGCCCCGAGGTCCGGGAGCAGATGAAGGGCCAGTGGGCGGACCGCGGCCCCTCCCGTTCGATCCGGGTGACGGCCACGCCCGCCGAGGAGAAGATCTTCGAGGAGCTGGCCGCTGTCTGGCTGCCGTCCGACGGCTCCCAGTCGGTCAGCGACGTCCCCCTGTTCCCGTACACGCTGCTGAAGTCCTTCCTCTCCTCCCACGCGGCGCTGAAGGCCACGGTCACCACGCGCATCAAGACGCTGGAGAAGAAGAACGCCCCGCAGTCGACCGCGGCCGAGCGAGCGGCCCTGCACCGGCTCCTTGAGCTGGCGTCGGGCATGACGGAGGCGGACTCGGGCAAGTTCGGGGCACTGCTGGAGCAGCTGCGGGAGATCGGGGTCGGCCCGAAGTCCGACACTCGGGTCGTGGTCTTCTCCGAGCGCGTGCAGACCCTGGAGTGGCTGGCGCGGACCGTGCCGCAGGCCCTCGGCTTCAAGGGGAAGGCCGCCCACGAGGCCGCCCGGGTCATGCACGGCGGCCTGTCGGACGAGCAGCAGATGCAGTGCGTGGAGGACTTCGGCCTCGCGGACACGCCCGTGCGCATCCTCTTCACCGGCGACGTCGCCTCCGAGGGCGTCAACCTGCACCGCCAGTGCCACCAGCTCGTCCACTACGACGTGCCCTGGTCGCTCATCCGCATCGAGCAGCGCAACGGGCGCATCGACCGCTACGGGCAGCCGCACCAGCCGCGGTTCCGGGCGCTGATCCTCACCAGCTCCGTCGACGGCGCCAAGGACGACACCCTCGTCGCCGAACGCCTGCTGGAGCGCGAGGCGCAGGCCCACCAGGCACTGGGCACGGCGGAGGCGGTGTCCGGCCTCTACCGGGCGGAGGCCGAGGAGAAGTCCCTGATCCAGGACCTGCTGCGGGGCCGCACCGTGGACGAGTCCCTGGACGCCCGCCACACCTCCGAGGCCGGTGCCGACGACGGCGTGGACGACTTCCTCGCCGACTTCTTCGGCGCCGTGAACGACGCACCGGAGGAAGATGCCGCCGCCTCCGGCGCGGGCGGCGGAGACGGCACCGCGGCGGTGCCCAGGGCACACGTGCCCCGGCTGTTCGCCTCCGCCCGCGAGTTCCTCGACGAGGCGCTGCGCGAGGTCTACCCGGACGCCCACGACCGGCTGGACCTGTCCGCCGACCCCGAGACCGGCCTGCTCTCCTTCGTCCCGCCGTCCGACCTGGTCCACCGCCTCAAGGCGCTGCCCCCGGACTACGTGCGCGAGCAGGGCCTGCGCGACCGCCTGAAGGTCACCTTCAACCGGCGGCTCGCCGACCACAGCCTGACGCGCGCCCGCGCCTCGGCGACGTCGAGCTGGCCCGACATCTCCCTGCTGACCGACCTGCACCCGGTCATGGAGTGGCTCACGGACAAGGTCCTGGTCCGCCTGGACCGCCAGGAGGCGCCGGTGCTGACCGCCGACGTGCCCGAGCCCACGTACCTCGTGCAGGGCATCTACTCCAACGCGCTCGGCCGCCCGACCGTCGTCAAGTGGATGGCGGTCACCACGGACGGCGAGGTCGACGACGACATGGTGGCGGTCCTGCGCCGCGCCCAGGTCGGCCCGACGATGGCGAACCCGGGCCTCGCCCACGACACGGCCCGCCTCGCCGAGGCGATCCCCGGCGTCCTGGACACCGCGGAGGCGTTCCTGGAGCGGCACCGCGAGGCGTGGGACGAACCGCTCAGGGCGCCCATCGAGGAGTACAAGGCCCGCCTGGGCTCCTGGGAGCAGCCGACGCTGACGGGCGGCGGCGCCGGGCCCACCGGCACCCGCGAACGCCTGGCCTCCCTCGCGGACTCCCTCCTCACCACCGGCCGCCCGATGCTCCGCGTCCTCGCCGTCCTCGCCCCGGCCCACGCCGCCTGACCCATCACCCAGAGGTTCACCACGATGACGTTCGACTCCCTGGTCAACCGCGGCGACTACTTCTCCGCGCACTACCTCGCCGAGGTCCTGCCCAAGGACCTCAAGTCCGGTCTGCTCGCCGAGTGGAAGCAGCGCGAGGAGGACGCCGCCGACACCGAGCGGCCCGAGGACGCCCTGCCCGTCACCCCCCGCGCGGGCCTGCGGGCGCTGCGCCGCCCGTACTTCGCGGCCCGCTCCTACTTCACGATGGACGAGGAGCGGGCGGCCACCGGCGACGACGCCGTGACGTACGACGCCCCCGAATGGCGCGACCGCGTCCGCGCGCTCAACACGCAGGTGCTGCGCGCCCTCGGGTACGACGCGAAGCCGGGCACGCTCACCGTCGTCCGCGCCGACCAGTCGCACGAGGTGACGGTCGCGCACAGCGAGAAGGACCTCGTCGCCCTGAACTGCGGCTGGTCCGCCGAGGCCGACGACGCCCTGGACCCCGACGGCGCGGGACGCCTCCTGGACGAGGTGCGCCTGGACGGCCAGCACACCCTCACCACCGGCTCCAAGCTCGCCTCCTTCCTGTTCGCCTGCGAGGACGCCCCCCGCTACGTCCTGCTCCTGGTCGGCGGTGTCGTCGTGCTCGCCGACCGGGCCGCCTGGGGCGAGGGCCGCTACCTGGCGGTGTCGCTGGACCGGGTGCTGGAACGCAACGACACCAAGGCGGGCGGCGAGATCGACACGGTGGCCGCCCTGTTCGGCGCCGACTCGCTGCGCACCCCGGAGGAGGGCGGCGAGAACCCCCTCGCCACGCTCCTCGACAAGTCGACCAAGCACGCGGTGGGCGTCTCCAGCGAACTGCGCGACGGCCTGCGGCTGAGCGTCGAACTGATCGCCAACGAGGTCCTGGACCGGCTGCGCGAAGCCGGCGTCCGCCCGGAGGAGGTCAGGGAACTCCCCGAGCTGGGCCGCCAGCTGACCCGCGAGTCGCTGCGCTACCTGTACCGCATCCTGTTCCTGCTGTACGCGGAGGCCCGCCCCGAGCTGGGCATCCTGCCCTCGGACTACCCCGAGTACCAGATGGGCTACGGCCTCGGACGCCTCGGCGAGCTGATCGCCGAGCGCGACCTGGTCGACGAGAAGTCCCGCAAGGGCTTCTACCTGTACGAGTCGCTGGACCTGCTGTTCCGCAAGGTCCAGGAGGGCCACCGCCCGCGCCGCACGCACGGCGCGGACGCGGAGTCGGCCACGACCGTGTCCGCGAAGACGTCGGAGGACGTGGGCCTGCGCTTCGAGCCGCTGCACTCCAAGCTGTTCGAGCCGGACGCGATCCGGCTGATCGGCCGGTACGCCGTCCCCGACCCGCGCGTCGACACGGAAGCCGAGGCCGGTGCCGAAGGCGGGGAGCGCTTCATCGACACCCGCCTGCGCAACGAGACGCTGTACCGGGTGCTGCGCCTGCTGATGCTGACCCGCGGCAAGCGGCGCGAGCGCGGCGGCTTCATCTCCTACGCCCAGCTCGGCATCAACCAGCTCGGCGCCGTGTACGAGGGCCTGATGTCCTACTCGGGCTTCGTCGCGGGCGAGAAGCTGTACGAGGTCGCGAAGAACGGCGACCCGAAGGACGGCTCCTGGCTGATCCCGGCGTCGAAGGCCGACGAGTACCCCGACGAGGTGTTCGTCCGCCACAGGGACGAGGACACCGGCACGGAGGAGCGCGTGTGGTACGCGCCGGGCGCGTTCGTGTACCGCCTGTCGGGCCGCGACCGCCAGACCTCGGCCTCCTACTACACGCCCGAGTCGCTGACCCGGGTGACGGTCCAGCTGGCGTTGCAGCACCGCCTCGACCAGGACGGCACGAAGACCGAGGCGCGCGAGCTGCTGGAGTGGAAGATCTGCGAGCCGGCGCTCGGCTCGGGCGCGTTCCTCAACGAGGCGATCAACCAGGTCGCGGCGGAGTACCTGCGGCGCCGCCAGGACGAGCTGGGCGTCGCCATCGACACGGAGAGGTACGCGGTCGAGCTCCAGAAGGCCAAGGCGTACATCGCCCTGCACAACTCCTACGGCGTCGACCTCAACGACACGGCCGTGGAGCTGGCGGAGGTCTCGCTGTGGCTGAACACCATGCACCCCGGCATGGAAGCCCCCTGGTTCGGCCTGCACCTGCGGCGCGGCAACTCCCTGATCGGTGGCCGTAGGGAGATCTACTCCGCCGAGCGCCTGAAGAAGGGCGGCTGGCTGGGCACGACGCCGGAACGCTTCCCGCTGTCGGATGCCCTGGCGGGCTCCCCGCTCCCCGAGGGCGCGGTGCACCACTTCCTCCTCCCGGCGAAGGAGTGGGGCGCGGTCGCGGCCGAGAAGGAGGCCAAGGCGCTGGCTTCGGAGGAGGCCAAGGCCCTCGCCGCCTGGCGCAAGGCGATCACCAAGTCCCCCAACGCCACGCAGACCAAGCGGTTGCAGGGTCTGGCTCGGCGGGCCGAGTACCTGTGGGGGCTGGTCGTGCGCCGGCTGGAGATCTCCGAGCGGGAGATCTCGCGGCGGATCGACGTGTGGGGCGCGGAGGACGGCTGGCTGCGCTCACCCGAGGTCGCGGTCCCGCGGGAGAAGGTCAAGGCCGACCTGGAGGCGGTCGACACCCCGTACTGGCGCTTGAAGACGCTGATGGACGCGTGGTGCGCGCTGTGGTTCTGGCCCGTGCAGGAGGCTGCGCTGCTGGACGGCTCGCATGAGGTGTACGCGCGGGCGGCGGAGGTCGCCTCGCGGTCGGGCGAGTGGGTTGTGCCGTCGGCCCCGGCTTCGGTTCCGGGCCAGTCGGGTGCGCCCGCTCGGGAGACGTATGAGTCGGAGGACCTGTTCGGTGACGTCCAGGTCGTCGAGGTCAAGTCCAAGGGCGCGCGGGGTGGCAGCCGTAAGGAGCAGATCAAGGGCGAGCGTCGCCCGGTAATCCCGCTGGCCTCGCTGGAGGACTGGCTGGACTTCGCTGAGTCGCTGCTGGGCACGCAGGACGTGGCCGTGGACTCGCTGGTGGCCCAGTTCGACACGCTGGACGAACTGGAGCGGTACGAGGACGAGCTGCCCGAGTGGATGGGCATGGAGCGGTTCTACTCGCTGGAGTCGCGGTATCCGTGGGCGGCGGTCGCGCGGGATGTGGCTGAGCGGCAGGGGTTCTTTCACTGGGAGTTGGAGTTCGGGCAGATTTTCGGAGCGAGGGGTGGTTTTGATCTTCAGGTGGGGAATCCTCCTTGGGTTCGGCCGCGATGGCAGGAGGACTTGGTTTTGGCTGAATTGGAACCCTGGTTTGCACTTACTGAAAAGCCTAATGCCGCAGAGTGGCGCCTCCGAAAGGAACAGGCACTAAAAAATCAGGAGAATGCTTCATACTTCCTTGAGGAACAGGCAGTAAACACTGGCACAGCTTCAACGCTCGGCACTGGAACCCTTTATCCACTACTTGCCGCAACCCAGCCCAATCTCTACCGGGCATTCATGTGCCAGGTGTGGCGTCACATTGCCCAATCCGGCACCGCCGGACTAATCCACCCCGACACGCACTTCTCGGGAACTAAGGAAGGCCCACTCAGAAGTGCCGCATTTCGGCACCTCAGGCTACATGCACACTTTATGAACGCCCTGATCCTATTCGACATCAGGGACAGGAACGAGTTCAGCGTCAACATTTACGGAGAATGTCGCACACAAGTTGAGTTCCAGCATCTTAGCTGGCTTTTCTCGCCAGACACTCTGACCGCGACGCTACAACACGACGGGCACGGCTCCCTTCCTGGGATCAAGCACCTAGGGTCCTGGGACCTACGCCCCCATCATGATCGCATTGTGACTCTCAACGAGAGACTACTGGAGAGCTGGCAGAGTGTATCCGGGCACACGGGCGCGATCGATGAAACTCCACTGCTTTACCCTGTCCAAAAAGCAGAACAGGGGGCCGTTGAAGCATTGGGCTCCTTTACTCCGCGGCTATCATCGTTCGCTCCGAGAATCAGCAGCGGCTACCACGAGGCCACCAGCAAGAAGGACGGGCTTATTCAGTGGGGCAATCAGCCCGTACAAACTCTGAGCGACGTCATCATTCAGGGCCCTCACTTCGGAGTGGCAACGCCATTCAATAAGCAGCCCAACATCCCATGCCTTAACAAAAACGACTGGGAACCATGGGATGCGACTCAAATCCCATCGGAAGTCGTACCGGTCTCGAATTACGTACGCGCAACAGACAGCAACCGATACGAATCCGCGCAAGACGTGTGGAATGGCCGTCGCTATATCGAGTACTTCCGTTTGGCCTGGCGCCGGATGATCCCTCTGGCTAACGAGCGTAGTCTTTTCGCAGCCCTTATTCCACCAGGCCCGGCTCACATCGATGCCGTGCACTCATTGGCTCTGAGCGACAACCACTTGACTGCTTTGACCGCGGGTTTCTGGGCGTCGCTACCTCTGGATTATCTACTGCGCATCACCGGCCGATCGGATCTTCGCATTGCCGAAGCCAACAAAATGCCAGCTCCGACACCCGATCACCCACTGGCATCCCCACTCCTCCTTCGCACTCTCCGCCTCAACTCACTAACCACCGCATACGCACCGATTTGGGCCGAGCTATTCCAAGCCACATGGCCGGGTTATGAGGACTGGGCGAACCCGAGCTGGCAGCACCTCAAACCGCTCGCCGCGCACCTCAAGCCGACGTGGAAACATGACACGCCACTGCGTACCGAGTACGAACGCCGAGCTGCTCTTGTCGAGATCGACGCCCTCGTGTCTGTCTGGCTCGGCATCACTGCTGAACAGCTCGTAGCGATTTACAGGTCTCGCTACCCAGTTCTCTCCGACTACGAGTCGCAAACATACTTCGACGCCCAGGGCCGTAAAATCGCAGCGAATCACAACGCTTACGGCCACGGACAGAGCAAGCAGGACTACCTGGACCTACTGGCTCACTTGGAGAACCCCCAGTCCAGCCCGCCCCCCGCTGGCTACACCGCCCCCTTCTACAAGGCCGACCGCGAAGCCGAGATGCGTGCCGCGCACGCGCACTTCCAAGCTCGCTTGGACAAGGAGATCGCGGCTGGCCGCTGGACTCCGCCTGGGAGCCGCGTAGCCTGAGTACGGCTTCTCATAGCAAAGGTGGGCGCTTCCTTGAGAGAAGCGCCCACCTCGTAAGTCGCCGTACATTTACGCTCGACCAGCCAGGGAACAGCTGGCTCACGGCACCAATAAGTTCACATCGACTCGAGCAACGCTGACCACGCCGTCGGCCCCACCCGCAGTACAGGCCCACACGCCTGCACCTGCTTCGAGTCACGCACGTGGACGGCAACAGCATCGATGGCGACTTCGACGCACTCCCCGCCTTCCTCACTGCTGTAGCTGCTCTTGAACCAGCGTAGGGGGCCACCCGTTCCCGGCGTTGCCTTGTCGGTGCTCACAGCTCTCCCAACAACTTCTCGACGTACGCAAGTGATTCGCGAGGCGTCAGCGCTTGGGCACGTAGCGTCCCGTACTTGGCTTCCAGAGCCCGGACGGGCTCGCGGTCGCTGTGGACCCGGCTGACGTTCTGTACCTCCACGTACGCGATCCTGCGCTCTCCCTTCGTCTCGATCAAGGTGAACGGACCGGCCATCCCGGCGTTCTCCTCACGATCCAGCGGCATGATCTGTACTTCGATGTGCCGCATATGACCCACGAGCAACACCTGCTCCATCTGTCCACGCAACACGTCGCGTCCGCCGAGGGGGCGGCGCAGCACCGACTCATCAATGACGAAGCTCATCAGCGGAGGTGGCTTGCGGTAGTAGATCTCCTGCCGTGCCAGCCTCGCGGCAACCCGTTCGTCGACCACCGCGTCGTCCAGCGGAGGCCGCAGCATCCCGAACACCGCCCGCGCGTACTCCTCCGTCTGCAACAACCCCGGCACCGCCTGGTTGGCGTACACATGCAGCTCGACCGCCTCCGCCTCCAACTTCGCCGCGTCCCGGAAGAACGCCGGATACCGAGCCCTCGCCACCTCCTCCTTCATCACCACCAGCAGCCCGCCGGCCCCCAGCACCTCATCCGCCCGATCGATGAACTCCGGCCTGGGGATGCGCCGCCCCAGCTCCACCGACGTGACCATGTCCTCGCCGTACCCGAGCTGCGCACCCAACTCCGCCCGGGTCAGGCCCCGGCTCGTCCTGAGCAACCGCAACTGCTGCCCGAAACACCGGAGGATGCCCGCCTCGCTCTCACCGTGCACCGCCATGGTGACCTCATCTCACCCACCCGCCGTGAGGCGCCCGCTTCTCGTCCCGCCGCAGGCACCACACCCGTCCGTCACTCACGGGTCACTGTAAAGACACGCACCGTCGCCTCCGCGCCACTTGGCCCCGCTTCCCCCGTACCGCGTACGAGCGTCCGCCCTCCCACGTACAGCACCCGCCTGTACACCCGCCCCCGCGTGTCCCACCAGGGCACCGGCCGCCTGACGACGCGCTAGGGTTGCGCCTCAAGGGGAGGACATCGAGCGGCCATTGCGCCGCTCACCGAATCACCGCGCGGAGACGACAGCAGGGGTGCCCGCGCCCCGCGACTCGGCCACTCGCGGAACAGCCTGGGGGGACTCACCATGACCGACGCGCCTGTGGACGCTGCCCACACCGACGCTAACGAGGCCGACGACGCCGCCGACCGGAAGGTCGTCGAGCAGGAGCAGTCCGAGATCAAGGACTTCGTCAAGGGCCTGAGCGCGGACGACATCAAGTCGGGCAACTGGTTCACCAAGCTCGCCGCTCATGCCATGAACGCGTACACGGAGAAAGTGGACTGGCAGTACTTCCAGGACCGGTACGCGGGTGTGCCCGCGGATGCCATCGTGGATCAGCGGATCAAGATGGCGGCTCGGTACGCCGCGCTCGAAGGAGGGCTCTCCGCCGGGGCCTACACGGCGACCGTCGCCGCCACCATCGGGAGCCTCGGGGGTGCATCGCCGGCGACCGTCCCCGCGGCCGTGGCGACCATGATGGTCGACGTCGCGTTCATCACCCAGCTCCAGCTGCGCCTGGCCTACGACATCTCCGTGCTCTACCGGGTCCCGCTCGACGTGCACGACCCCGAGGACCTGTGGAAGCTCATCCGCGTGGCCTTCACGGTCAAGAGCGGGGAAGCGGCCAACAAGACCGTGGTCAAAGCGGTCCCGGCCCTGGTGCGACCGTTGGTCAAGCGCTTCTACTCGAGTTCGGTGCTCACCGCCGGGAAGGCGCTCCCCGTCGTCGGGAAGCACCTTCTGCAGCGCAACGTCATCAAGATCGGTATCCCCCTGGTCGGCGTCCCCCTCGCCGTCCTGCTGAACCGCTACACGACGCTGCTCGCCGGGCGGCATGCGCAGGCCGTCTTCCGGAACGAGGCGCGGGTGATCGAACTCGCCGAGAATCTGAGCAAGCGGAGTCGGCACCCGCAGTTGATGCTGTGGGTCGCATGGCTCGTCATCAGGGCGAACCGCAAGATCGCCGACGACGAGGCACTGCTGATGCGTCATCTGGTGAGGGTGGTCCGGGAGCGGCACGAGGTGGTCGACGAGCAACTCGCGCACCTCGTCGACATCGACCCC
>NZ_MUND01000753.1 GCF_002154375.1 Streptomyces glaucescens
ATCAAAGAGACACGCGCTAGAGGCCCGCTGGCCCGCGGTACGCGCGCTGGCCACACGGGTCATCGAGCTGCGGCCTGGTCTGTCGGGCCTGAGTGCCTACGCGCACCGCACCGTGGCGTCCTCCTGCTGAACAACACCCCCGTCGGCCGCCAGCACCCGCGGCCCGTCCCCGCGCTCGCCTGCGGCTCGTGCGGTTTCTGGCTGTCAGCGCCCCCGTTGTCCCCGTACCCCGCCCGCTGCACCGCTGCTGCCCGCCGCCGGTGGCCTGCACGGCCTCTCGCCGCCCGCCTGCTCTACTCGCAGCCCTCGCTTCCGGATCCCTGCGCGGCCCGGTGCCCTGCCCCCTGTTGCTGGCCGCACTCCGCCCCGCCCTGGCCGTCCCCGCATCCGCAGGGCATTTCCTGATCAGCGCGGACGAGATCAGCCACGAAACCGAGATCGTGTGGCTGGAGGACATCGACGCTCTCGACACCGAACGCTCCGAAGGTGGCCCGCCGTCCAAAGCAATGCATGAGCTGGGCATAACACTGCCGCTGTAACCGGACGGAGCCGAAGAGTTTCGCTGCCTTGCAGGTAGCCAGAGCGCCGCAGCACTCGACTCCCACGTCAAGATCTGAGCGCTGCGCCGCGGCCGCCTGTCGGAGGCCTACCGCCAGGTTCTGGGGAAGCTGGCTAGCCTGTCGCCGGTGGTGCAGGCGCTGCCGCCACGCCGCGCTGGTCGACCTGACTGGTGCCCTGCGCTACTACGGCACCAGTCCGCACCAGCTCGGCGAGGTGCTGCGGGTTCGTACGGTCTCCCGTCTTGGTATCGGCGAACGGGCCGTGGCCGCCTCCGGCAGGAACTACCGTTACTCCGACCATCAGGTCGTCATCAGCGTCGACACCCGCGTCGCCGTCGGAAAGCCGCTGCCCGGCAACCGCAACGACTGCCGGGCCTGGAGGGAGCCCGCGGCGCGAAGGCCACCCTCGGCACCATCCCCGCTTGGAAGGCAGATCCTGTCCAGCCCTACATGCCGAAGGCGGCGAACAGCCTCAGTAAAGGAGGCACAGAGGAACTTGCACGCGTCCGGCATTGCTCACAATGCCCGTAGCTGCGTCGACTGCGAGCACGTACATGTATCGATCGTCACTCTTCTGACAGTTCGCAGGAGTCACTGCTCGAACTCCGTAGTAGTCGCCGTAGGTGCCCATCTGGCGGTGGTAGCCCCTCGATGGTTCCCAACCATAGAAGGACAGGTGTGCGGGATTCACCAGCAACTGACTACGCGTATTCTCCCACCAGGCTGCAGTGCCATTCTTGGGCAGTTGGTCCGGATGTGCGTATCCCGAGTACGCGTTGGCGTTACCGCGACGGGCGTCTTCGCGACTTTGCGGGGGCACGCAAATGTGGTCCGTAGGACGGGTCTCGCGCCAGACGAATCCCGGCTTGCACGTGTCCGGGCCGTAAGGCCCGCCACCGGGTTGCACGCGTGACGGACCGAGCCGATTTTCTTCCCGCGTCTTATCCCTCCACTGTGGAGTGACACAGACGCGATCTCCGCTAACCGCTTCCCGCCACACGAGACCTGGCGTGCACGTGTAAGGGCCATACTGCGCCTGAGCGGGGGAGGTTACGGAAAGCGGTGCTGTTGTCACTGCGAGCGCCAGGCCGCCCGACAAGAGCCAACCGCAGCGTCGAGCGTGGCTTGTGGGAAACTTTACGCGCATGGGTCACCTCCAAGTGTAGACAAGTAACGCCGATACCCTTATCGCAGCCGTACGTTGATACTGTTCCACGGCACCGGCGACAGCTGCGCCTGTCTCCAGTAGACCGCCACTCGACACTCTCGGCATCTCCTCAGGATGATTATCGATTTTCAATTTTTCACTTTTCAAGTCACTCGACGCCAGAGCCAACCAAGCAGACAGAGAGGCGAAATTTACGCGAGTCGACGGTGCGGTGGAGTTGGGCATCGAGAACCCGTCGTGCCTGAAGCGGTGCTCCAACGGCGGCAGACGCTGTACGACCATGCATGGAAATCCCGCTTCACGATCCGGGACGGGGTCGACCGCGGACACCGCTGACAGCAGCCGGCCCTGCCGAACGCACGCTGGCCGGGGCCTCCGAGTCCGGCTGCGGACCGGTGCCGCTCGGGACGCCGATGACCGGCACGGCGTCCGGTAGCGGCATGCATCGGGTGATGCGCCGGGTCATGAGGGTGAGGGCGGCCTAAGCGATGAGGGTCTCGGAGTGCTGGATCAGCCGTTCGTAGTCGCGGGCATGCCAGCGGGCGTTCATCATCCAGGCCAGTGACCGCTCAACGATCCAGCGGCGGGGCGGTAGGACGAACTCGGAGGAGTCCTTGGGCCGGACGACGGTGTTGACCGTGAGGTTCAGGTGACGTTTGGCCCAGGTCACGAGCTTGCCCGCGTAGGCACGGTCGGCCCAGACGATGGCGTTTTCGGTGACACCACCGTTCGATACGGCCTGATCACGAAACGAGCCACGGCGGCTGACTCAGGTCTCACCCAACGATCTGAGGCGCCTCGTAGAGGAGGCGAGCGCCACGCTGTAGCCCCGACAGGCGTCCCCCGCATCCGAGGGGAGGGGCGACGTCCGCGGGCCGTACAGAGCGTCCCGTGCCACGTTCGGGCGACTGCCCACCACGCAGGCCGCAACCGGCCGTTGACCAGGCATGAAGCGAGTCTTACTCAGCACAGCCGTAGCGGCCGGCGCTCTGGCCGCCGTGACCGTGGCTCCCGCTCCAGCGTCCTCGGCGCCCGTGGCCTGGTCCCAGCCGCGAGCCTGCAACTCGCAGGCCGCAGCAGCTCAGTTGCACACGACGGATGCCGTTCATCTGCGGTCGGGCCGTGGTGCTCATCACCGGTCGCGCGGCGTCCTGCCACGGTCCACCGACGTCTACGCCGAGTGCTGGGGGCTGCAAGGGGATGCGTGGTGGGCGTACGTGCGCGTCATGTCGGGTGGCTACAAGGGCCGTACCGGCTGGGTGAGCGGCGACTATCTTGCCACCGGCTACCGCCACTGGTGAGGGTGGGGCCGGACCGGCGGAGCCCGGCCCCACCCTCACCAGTG
>NZ_MUND01000754.1 GCF_002154375.1 Streptomyces glaucescens
GGAGGGGAGGGGGAGGGGGGAGCCCCCCGGGTGACAGATTCGGAGTCCGCGGGTGTGGCCTACGCTGGTCGGGTGACCACCCCGGAAGCTGAGCAGCCGCAGTCCGTGTCGTCCGACGGTGCCGCGTCGCGGCCCGAGGAGCGGCTGGAGCGGGCCGTGCGGGCCGCCGAGCAGGCGCTGATCGAGTTCGAGATCGCGGTGGAGACGTTCCGTGTCGAGGTGGAGAACTTCTCCCGGCTGCACCATCAGCGGCTCGGCCCGATGTACGCCCGCCTGGAGGAGCTGGACGCGGAGATCGCCGAGGTCAGGGCGGCGCGCAGCGGTGATCCCGAGGACCTGCGGGTCGCGCAGGAGCTGCGTGCCCGGGTGATGCCGATGCCGTCCGTGGAGGAGCTGTTCCACGGGTGGATGGACGGTGAGGGACTGTTCCCGGAGGCGTCCGCGATGCTCACGGACCAGCCGGTACGGCCCCCACAGCGGGTGCGTCCTAGCGAGGAGGCCCGCCGGCTCTACCGCGAGCTGGCCCGCAAGGCCCACCCCGACCTGGCCCAGGAGGAAGGCGAGCGGGCGCGGCGCGAGGAGTTCATCACCCGCGTCAACGCGGCCTACGGCCGGGGCGACGAGGCACTGCTGAAGGAGCTGGCCGAGGAGTGGGCCGCCGGTCCGATGCCCCAGGAGCAGCGCCCGAGCCGCAGCGAGGAGCTGTACGCCCGGCTGGACTGGCTGGCCCGGCGCAAGGAACTGCTCGCGGTGATCGCGAAGGACCTGGAGGAGAGTGCGATCGGCGGGATGCTGCGGCTGGCGCCGGACGACCCGGACCGCCTCCTCGACGAGATCGCCGAGCAACTGCTGTCCGAGGTCGCCCGTCGCGAGTCGGAGCTGGCGGCGCTGCGGGGGCAGGGCTGAGCGGTCGCCGGACCGAAGCGGGCGCGGGGGC
>NZ_MUND01000755.1 GCF_002154375.1 Streptomyces glaucescens
GACCCCCACCGAGGACACCAGCCCGAGTCCGAGCGTCACTGAAGAGGATCCCGTCGAGTCCGACGAGCAGCGTGACACCGACGTCGAGGACCTGCCCTCCGCCAGCGACGATCCCTCACCCCACGTTTCGGGCCCTTCCCTGCCGTCGGCACTGCCCGAGCCCACCCCCGCGCCCACCCACACGGGCTCGGCAGCGACGCTCAGCCTGCCCTCCCTGGACGGTCCGTCCCCCGACTCTCGCGGCGACATCGTCGAGACCGATCTGGCTCCGGACACGTGGCTGCTCACTCCCAGCCAGGAATTCCTGACGAACCCGACGACCACTTACCCCGTCTTCATCGACCCCTCGGTCACGAAGGACGTCAAGAACTGGACCACGGCCTACGACCGGCACCCCAACGCGACCTTCTACAACGGCAAGGGCTTCAACAAAAACGGAACACACGAGGCTCGCGTCGGCTTCGAGTCGGACACCTGGGGCACCTCCCGCTCGTTCTTCAACATGGAGTTCGACAAGGACCTGCGGGGTACGAAGATCACCGATGCCGACCTGGTACTGCGGGAGACCTACGCCTGGTCGTGCAGCGCGCGCTCGGTGAGCGTGCACCTCACCGGTCCGATCAACGCCCACACCAACTGGAAGAACGCACCCCGCCTGCACGACGGCAACAAGCTGGACACCAGGAGCTTCGCGCACGGCTACAAGTCCGGGTGTCCCGATGCCTACGAGGCGTTCGACGTGGTGAGCGCAGCACAGCGAGCAGCGGACGACGGTGACAGCTCGATCACCTTCGGACTGCGCGCCCGCGACGAGAAGTCCCAGTACGCCTGGAAGAAGTTCCAAGCCAACGGCGATTTCCAGCCGCAGCTCAAACTGGTCTTCAACCGGAAGCCCTCGATCGTCCCGAACAGCCTCGACCTCGGCCCGGAAGGCAAGTGCACCACGAGCAAGCCCTACGTCCGCATGGGATCGGCGGACCTCACCTTCACCGCGAAGGCAACGGACAAGGACAAGAACCTCAACTACCTCGACTTCGACCTCTGGGAGTACGGCCAATGGAAGAACACGGGCGACCTGCTCGGATCTGTCGGCAAGGTGTCGACGGGCGGTGACTCCGAGGCTGCCCTTGCGGTGACCAAGGGATTCCCGACGAGCAGGCTCCGGAACGGCGCCACCTATTCCTGGCGGGTCAGGGCGGTCGACGACGATGGGTCCACCTCGCCCTACTACCCGCGCACCGCCCCCTGCCAGTTCGTGCTCGACACGGCCGCGCCCCGGCCGCCCAAGGTGACCTCCACCGACTTCCCGAACGCGGACGGCAGTGAGAACGGCTTCGGCAGCGGGGCAGAGGACGCCATCTGGAGCACCAAGCGGTTCGGTACACCCGGTACCTTCACACTGCGCGCGGTCAACAGCGACGTCGTCCGGTACGAGTACGGGTACAACTCTCCGAGCTACACGGGCTATGTCAGCCGAACGGCCGGCACCTCCACAGCCGTGACCGCCCTCATTCCCGACGCCAAGCCGCCACTCGCGGGCCCCAATGTGCTCTACGTGCGCGCGATCGACAGCGCGGGCAACGTGTCCGAACCGACGAGGTACCTCTTCTACGTCAGCCCGAAGGAGCAGGTCGACAAGCCCGGCGACTTCACGGGGGACGGGTTCCCCGATCTCATGGCCGTCACCGTGGACGGCAACCTCGCCCTCTACCCCTCGTCGGGCAAGCCGGACCTGACCGCGGGAACCGGTGACCTGGACTACTCCATGCCGGGCGCCTACCGGGCCAATCCCGAGAAGGATCCCAACGGGGACGACAAGCCGCCGTTCGCGGCCGCCCCCAACGGACACTTCAAGGGCGCGCTCATCACTCACAACGGGGACATCCTCGGCGGTGACGGCCTCCAGGACCTCGTCGTGCGCGTCGGTGGCAAGCTGTGGGTCTATCCGGGCGACGGCTACGGCGCCGTCAACGTCGACAAGCGGCAGGAGATCCTGTTGCCCTCCGGGGCGCCCAGCCCCGCGAGCCTCACGCAGATCGTGGCAGCGGGCGACATCACCGGGGACGGCCGGACCGACTTCTTCGCCACGGCCGGCATCGGGACGGACGACCAGTTGTGGGCGTTCACCGGCTACCACGGTGCCACGATCGACCAGGCGATCCTCCTGTCGGCCTCATGGAAGAGCCTGGACATCGTGACCGTCCAGGACGTCTCCGGTGACGGGATCGCCGACCTCGTCTACCGTTCCGACCTCACCGGCCGGCTCATGCTGCGCAAGGGCCTGGCGGATGCCGGCGGCGGAGTCTCGCCGGCCTCCCTCGCCACCGAGGCGGGGTCGTCGGGCGGGGCGGACACCGTCTACGGCTCATCCGGTTGGTACAGCAGCAGCGTGCTCCTTCTGCACGGCACTCCGGACGCCAACGGGGACCGTATCCCCGACATCTGGGCCACGCGGTCCGACGGGTCCGTCCGGTTCTACTCCGGCAGCAGGACCGCGCTCTCCGGTCCCGGAACGGTGATCGTCGGACCCACCGGCCACTGGAAGACCCGCATCGCCATCGGCTGAGTCACCCCCGGGGGCCCGTCTCCTGCGAGACGGGCCCCCGGTGATCGTCAGTCCCGGCGCCGCCTGCCGTCCGGCCACACCCGCGGCCTCCGCTTCGCCGCCAGGTCCTCCACCCATCCGAACGCGACCACGCAGCCCGCGATGAGCAGCCAGGCGAGGGCGAGGACGGGCCAGGGGCTCTCCAGGAGCCACGACTCGTGCTCGGCGAGTGTGTCGATGCTCCACAGGTCGTCCCACACGGTGGCGGCGACGAGGATGCAGAGGTTGTGCCAGAGGTAGATCGTGACCGCCCGCGAGTTGAGCAGGGTGATCAGGCGGTCGAAGGGGCGCAGCCGTCGGGGCCACTGTGACCAGCTCGGGCTGAGGTGCAGCAGGAGCAGGACCGTACCGAAGGACCACAGGGCCTGGGCGAATGAGATGTCGTCCAGTTCGCGGCCGTCACCGAGGCCGTGCGACAGGGCGTACCACAGGCCCACCCCGGCGATGAGCGGGGCGACCGACGGGACGACGTAGGCCGGGATCCGCCGCAGCACGCCTTGCTGGTACGCCATGCCGAGCACCCAGCACGCCCCGAACGTGCTGAAGTCGGTGAGCGCGGAGGGCAGCCGCTCCCCGGGCAGGTCGAGATAGCCGAACTCCAGAACCGCCGACAGGGCGAGGGGTGCGGCGATCGTGACCCACGGCTGGGCGCGCAGCGCTCTGAGGAGCAGCGGCGAGAGCAGGACGTACCAGAGGTAGGCGCGGATGTACCAGAGCGGACCGGCCAGTTCGGTGGCCCAGTCCTCGCCGAGCACGCCGTGCACACCGGACAGCCCCTCCGCGTAGGGCGGGTCGCTGAGCGGAAGGATCCAGAAGGTGAGGTGGAGCCACCACCAGCCGGGATGCCCGTCGTCGTCGGGTGCCCAGCCCTGCAACAGCATGCCGGTCACGCCGATCGCGCCCATCAGCCACAGCGGTGGCAGCAGCCGGCGCATGCGGCTCCGTACGACCTGCACGGCCGGGCGCCGCAGCGACCTGGCCATGAGGTTGCCCGCCAGCGCGAACATGACGCCCATGGAGGGGAACACCACGGGCAGCCACACCCATCCCATGAGGTGGTAGAGCACCACCCGGAAGAGAGCCACCGCCCGCAGCAGGTCGAAGTACCGGTCGCGCACGGGGCCGCGTGGGGCCGGCGGCGACGGGGACGCCTCGGTGGGGGCGGCCGTGCCGGCC
>NZ_MUND01000756.1 GCF_002154375.1 Streptomyces glaucescens
TTGAGGGGGGCGCGGAAGGGGAGGCGGAGGGAGATCGCTCCGGGGGTGCCGGCGGGAGCCCCGGCCGGGTATCTCCGAGGTGTGCGGGCCCGCAGGTCGCTGGGGGTGAGGGCGTAGACCTCGCGGACGGTGTCGTTGAAGGTGCGGATGGAGGCGAAGCCCGCGGCGAAGGCGATCTCCGCCATCGGCAGGGCCGTCGTCTCGATCAGCAGGCGGGCCGTCTGGGCCCGCTGGGCGCGGGCGAGGGCGAGCGGGCCTGCGCCCAGCTCGGCGAGCAGCTGGCGTTCGACCTGCCGGGTGCTGTAGCCGAGCCGGGCGGCGAGGCCGGGGACGCCCTCGCGGTCCACGACGCCGTCGGCGATCAGCCGCATGGCGCGGGCGACGAGGTCGGCGCGCTGGTTCCACTCCGGGGAGCCGGGGCTGGTGTCCGGGCGGCAGCGCTTGCAGGCCCGGAAGCCGGCCTGCTGGCAGGCGGCCGCGCTCGGATGGAACACCATGTTCTCCGGCTTGGGCGGCACGACCGGGCAGCTGGGCCGGCAGTAGATCCCGGTGGTCAGGACGGCGGTGAAGAACCAGCCGTCGAAGCGGGCGTCCTTGGACCGGACGGCGCGGACACAGCGCTCGGTTTCGGTGTGCATCCCCATCTGCATGCGTCCAGCATCCGGTACCGGACGCATGCGGGCTGGCGAGATTCCGACATCAACCTCGGCTGTCCAGGACCGGCCCGGATCACCCGGATCGGTCGGGCCGCCACGCGGACTCGCGCAGCAGCCGCAGCCCGTTCAGGCCGACCAGCACGGTCGAGCCCTCGTGGCCCGCGACCCCGAGCGGCAGCGGGAGGTGGCCGACCAGGTCCCAGACGACCAGGACGGTGATGAACGTGCCGGCGATGACCAGGTTCTGCACCACCAGGCGGCGGGCGGCACGGGACAGGCGGACGACCGCCGGGACGGTGGCGAGCTCGTCGCGGACGATGACCGCGTCGGCGGTCTCCAGGGCCAGGTCGGATCCGGCGCGGCCCATCGCGATGCCGGAGTGGGCGGCGGCGAGGGCGGGCGCGTCGTTGACCCCGTCGCCGAC
>NZ_MUND01000757.1 GCF_002154375.1 Streptomyces glaucescens
GCTCGGCTCGGCGTCGTGGTCCCGCCGGGCGCCGCGCGGCCGCGGCGTGGTACGTCCCGCTCGGCGCCGCGCGCCTGCTCGGCCGCGCCCGCCGCGCGCCTACTCGGCCGACCGCTGCGCCGCCTCCCGCTGCTCGGCGGCAGCCTCCTCCGCCTCCATCTCGGCGAAGACGTCGATGGGCGGCGGCGCCTTCGCCAGGAAGACCCAGGTCAGCCACACGGCCAGCAGGAAGGGCGGGATCTTCAACGCGACGAGCACCCAGCCGAGCTGGGTGGTGTCGGCCCACCAGTACAGCGGGAAGAGGATGGCGCACTTGGCGAGCAGGATCAGCCCCCAGGCCCAGCTGGCCTTGGTGTACGCCTTCTTCCGCCCGGGGTTGCGGGTGCGCCAGGACAGGTTCTCCTTGAAGACCGGCCCCAGGATCAGACCGATCAGCGGCACACCGGCCATCGCCGTGATGATGTACGCCAGCGCGAGGCCCAGCGTGTAGAGCATGCCGGGCAGGTAGAAGTCCTTGGCGTTGCCGGTCATCATCGCGAAGACGACACCGAAGGCCACGCCGAAGACCCCGCTGAAGGCGTGCTTGACGGTGTCCCGCATGACGAGGCGCACCGCGACCAGCAGCAGGGACACGGCCAGCGCGGCGATCGCCGACAGGTGCAGGTCCTTGTTGACGGTGTAGATCGTGACGAAGAGCAGCCCCGGCAGCACCGTCTCGACCATGCCGCGGACACCGCCGAACGCCTCGAAGAGCGCGGCTTCCGTCACCGCCCTCGAGTCCTGTGGGGTGTCTTCGGTCGGCTTGTCGAGCGACGTCACCGGCTACTCCCGTCCGAGGGGTCTCAGTTCGTACTTCGGATTGAACAGCACCCGCCGGCCCCGGCTCATCGAGACCCGGCCCGACGCGATCAGTTTGCGCCCCGGTTCTATGCCCGTGATGGAGCGCCTGCCGAGCCACACCACGTCCAGCGCGGCGGAGCCGTCGAACAGTTCGGCCTCCAGGGCCGGGACGCCCGCGCGCGGACGGAGGGTGACCGTGCGCAACGTACCAGTTACGGTGACGATCTGCCGGTCGTGGCAGTCGCCGATGCGGGTGCAGCCGGCGGTGGCGGCGTCCTCTCGCAGCTCCTCGGACTCCAGGTCCTCCTGCGAAGAGGAGAGCCGGTCGAGCATGCGCCGGAACCGGCCCACCGGCTTTTCGGAACGAGGAACAGCACTCATGCTTGCAGGGTACCGGGGCGCACCGACACGGTCGTAGCCCCCGCCGCTTTCCGCCTCGCGGAGGGACATCGCGCGAAGGGCCGCACCCCGG
>NZ_MUND01000758.1 GCF_002154375.1 Streptomyces glaucescens
CCGCCGCCCAGGCCGCCGCCGCGCACACCCTGCGCATCGGGGTGACGACGGCCTACGCCAACGGCAGGCCGCAGATCGTGGTCAACGACACCTGGACATCGGCGATCCCCGCACCGCCCACCCAGCCGAACACCCGGTCGCTGACCAACGGCTCGTACCGGGGGAACAACCACACGTTCACCTACAGCATCCCGGCGAGTGCCTGGCTGACGGACACCAGCCGGTACAACACGCTGCGGATCGACGTGGTGAGCGGTTCGGGGACCACCTCCTATCTCAGCGCCGGTACGGCGATCGACGCGATCGACCTGCTCGCCTGAGCCCGGGTACGGTCAACCGCCGCGAGTCCACTGCTGGTTGGTCCCGCCGTTGCAGGTGTACGTGATGATCGCGGCGGAGGAGGCGGTGGACGCGCCGTTCACGTCCAGGCACTCGCCGGTCGCGCGGGACCTGATGGTCACGTAGGAGCCGGTGGCGGTCAGCGACCACTGCTGGCCGGTCGCGGCGGAGTCGCAGTTCTCCTGGGTGACCGTGCTCGCGTTCTCCTGCACGCACAGGGAGCTGTGGCGCGTGACCAGCTGGTGGTAGCCGGCGCCGACGGGCTTGAACCAGTACTTCTGGTTGCCGCCGCCGTTGCAGTCGTACTGCTTGATCTGCGCGCCCGTCCACTGGGACTGGCTGGTCACGTCCGCGCACCGGCCGGAGTGCCGGGCGGTCAGCGTGTGGTACGTGGCGGCGGCGCCGGTGACCGTCCCGGCGGCGGTGTCGACGGTGACCTCCGGGGCCCAGGACAGGGACATCGAGGTGGAGGTCGGGAACGTCAGCGGCAGCCAGACGTAGCGGGAGTCGTTGACCGTGCCGCCGAAGGAGTTGCCCCAGCGGTCGCCGAGATAGAGGTAGGAGGTGGTCGTGGATCCCTGCACCGGCAGGACGTATGCGGTCTGCGATCCGTAGCCCACGGCATCCCCCACGTCGGCCATCGCCGACCAGGGGCCGGCGAGGCTCGTCGCCGTCGCGTACCGCTGCTGGTTGGGGTTCCAGCCGGTCGCGCCGGACGTCAGCATGAAGTAGACGCCGTTCCGCTTGAACAGCGCGGGGGCCTCGCGATGGCCGCCCGGCCACGGGTTGGCGACCAGGCTCGCGACGCCGGTGTAGTCGGCGGTGAGCCGGTAGATGTGCAGGTCGTAGTTCTCGCGGGCGGCGGAGACCATGTAGCCGGTGCCGTCGGTGTCGGTGAAGACCGTGATGTCCCGGGACATGTGCTGTCCGAGCGGGCGGAAGCTGCCCCGCCAGGTGTAGGTGCCGTCGACGGTGTCGGAGACGGCTACGGCGGCGCGGGCCTCGCTGTAGTCGGAGCCGTTCTCCTTGTGCATCCACATCACGAACTTGCCGGTGGCGGCGTTGTACATCACCTTCGGCCGCTCGATGTTGGCGGCGGCCAGCTCCGGGTGGCCGGCCTGGGTCAGGACGTGGTTCCGGAACTGCCAGTTCTTCAGATCCGTGGAGCGGTAGGCGTCGACGTAGCGGAAGGTGTTGTCGGCGTTGCGGTGTTCACCGAACCAGTAGTAGTAGGAGCCGACCTTGATGATGCCGCCGCCGTGGGCGTGCACGGGGCTGCCCGACGTGTCCTCGAACTGTGTGCCGTTGCCGATCGTCTGGGGTGCCGCCTGCGCGGGCCCTGCGGCGGCGAGAGCGGCGGCCGGACCCAGACAGAGGGCGAGGAGGATCGCGTAGGCGCGTCTCATCTCAGCCCTCCGCCCGCACCGCGTCGGCGACCGGGACGCCGAAGTCCGGGGTGCCGTCCGGCTTCCAGCCGAGCGTCTGGACGCGGGTGTGCCGGTTGGGGTCGTTCAGCGGGTCGCCGACGATCTCCTTGTACTGGCGCGCGTGGTAGACGAGGACGTCGGTGCGGCCGTCCTCGGCGACGGTGAAGCAGTTGTGGCCGGGCCCGTACTGCCGGGTGTCGTCGTTGCCGGCGAAGACGGGCGTCGGGGACTTCGCCCAGCTCGCCGGGTTCATCAGGTCGCTGCCGGCGTCGGCGGTCAGCAGGCCGACGCAGTAGTGGTGGTCGGTGGCGCTGGCGGAGTACGTCATGAACACCCGGCCGTTGCGCTGCAGGACGTACGGGCCCTCGTTGACCTTGTAGCCGACGCACTCCCAGTCGAACTCGGGGGTGGTCAGCCGGACCTGGGGGCCGGTCAGGGTCCACGGGTTCGCCATCCTCGACAGCCACACGGCGGTGTTGTTGTCCATGCCGGGCTCGTGCTGGGCCCAGGCGAGGTAGCGGGTGCCGCGGTGGGTGAAGGTCGTGGCGTCCAGGGAGAAGGTCTCCCAGGCGGTTCTGATCTGGCCCTTCTCGACCCAGGTGCCGCGGAACGGGTTGGGATGGGCGTTCTCCAGGACCCAGATACGGATCCGCCAGACGTCCTCGGCAGGGGCGGCGGCGAAGTAGATGTACCACTTGCCGTCGACGCGGTGCAGCTCCGGGGCCCAGATGTGGGCGCCCATGTCGCCGGCGGGGTGGGCCCGCCAGATGACGGACTCGGCGGCGGTCGCCAGCCCGTTCAGGGTGCGCGAGCGGCGCAGGATGATGCGGTCGTACTCGGGGGCGGTGGCGGTGAAGTAGTAGAAGCCGTCGGTGTGCCGGTTGATGTGCGGGTCGGCACGGTTGAGGACCAGGGGGTTCACGTACGGGGCTGCCTTCGGGGAAGCGGCCAGGGCCGAGGGGGTGGAGGTGGCGAGGGCGCCCGCCGCGAGGGCGGCGCCCTTCAGTACCAGGCGGCGGTGGGGGGCTGGGGACGGATCGTCGGCGCGGTCGGCGCGGCTCATGCGGACTGCCTCTCTCGTCGCGATGGGGCGTCTCGGTTCGGCATGCGGCTCGATGGCTCGAAGCTCTGAGGGGGCGGGGGGAGGATTTGGGGTCATGGAGTGCGCATGTTCGTAATTTCGAACGCCATCTGTCATTCCGAACGCCGAAAAGGTAGAGGTGCGCTCGGTGGAGGTCAACGGGTCCGGCGAGGCGAATGTGCGGCGGACAGGAGACACCCTCCTGGCGCGTCCCACATGACGGACACCCTGCTCAAGAAGCGGGCACTCAGCGCTCCGGTCATGCCCATCGGCTAGCGTCGTGACATGACCAGCGACACCCCCGCACCCCCACCC
>NZ_MUND01000076.1 GCF_002154375.1 Streptomyces glaucescens
CCCTGGAGGAGGTGGCCGCCCCGGGTGTCCAGGGCGGCCACCTCCTCCAGGGAGGCGAGGGAGACCTTGTCGGCGGACGGGTAGCCGAAGCGGACGTCGTCGAACTCGACCGCGACCGGGCCGTCCGGCACCGGGCGGGCGTCCGGCCGGTCCTCGATGAGCGGCTTCAGGTCCAGCACCTCGAAGACCCGCTCGAAGCTGACGAGGGCGCTCATCACCTCCACGCGGGCCCCGGCGAGCGCGGTGAGCGGGGCGTACAGCCGGGTGAGCAGCAGGGCGAGGGCGACGACGGCGCCCGGCTCCAGGGTGCCGCGCAGGGCGAGGGCGCCGCCGAGGCCGTAGACCAGGGCGAGCGCCAGGGCGGAGACCAGGGTGAGGGCGGTGATGAAGGCGGACTGGGCGGTCGCGGTGCGGATGCCGATGTCCGCGACCCGGCGGGCCCGCTCGGCGAACTCGCGGGACTCCTCCTCGGGGCGGCCGAACAGCTTGACGAGGGTGGCGCCGGGCGCGGAGAACCGCTCCGTCATCCGGGTGCCCATCGCGGCGTTGAGCGCGGCGGCCTCGCGCTGCATGCGGGCCATCCGGCGGCCCATCCGCCGGGCGGGCACCACGAACACCGGCAGCAGCACCAGGGCGAGCAGGGTGACCTGCCACGACAGGGTGAGCATCACGGCGAGCGTGAGCACCAGGGTGACCACGTTGCTGACCACGCCGGACAGGGTGTTGCTGAACGCCCGCTGGGCCCCGATGACGTCGTTGTTGAGACGACTGACGAGCGCGCCCGTACGAGTGCGTGTGAAGAACGCGACCGGCATGCGCTGCACATGATCGAACACAGCCGTCCGCAGATCGAGGATCAGTCCCTCGCCGAGCGTCGCCGACAGCCTCCGGCCGAGGATGCCGAGGGCCGCCTCCACGACCGCGATGAGCGCGATGAGCAGGGCGAGCCGTACGACGGTGTCCTGGTCGCCGTCCGACACGAGCGCGTCGACGACCTGCCCGGCGAGCACGGGGGTGGCGACGGCGAGCAACGCGGTGGCCACCCCGAGCAGCACGAACAGGGCGATGCGGTGGCGGTGCGGGCGGGCGAAGGCGCCGATGCGGCGCAGGGTGGCGCGGGCGAAGGGGCGGCGTTCCTCTTGGGCGTTGAGGACGCTGTGCAGCTGCGTCCAGGCCGTGGTCTCCATGCTCATGACGCCGACGCTAGGACCTCGACCGAGCTTCAGGTCAAGACCGGGCGGGCGGCCGCCGACCGGACGGGCGTCCGTAAGCCGCCGTCCCCGCGTCCGCAACCCGCGGTTGAGGCGGTACGGCGAACCTCTCCCGGTGTGACAGCGATACGGCTCCCCCGGCGCGTCCCGCTCCGCACCCTGCTGTGCCTGCTGCCGCTCGTCCTGGTCGCCGTCCTGGCGGTGCGGCACCGGGCCGTGCTCGCCGACGGATTCGGCCATCTCGCCACGGCCCGCCCGTCCTGGCTGCTGGCCGCCGCCGTGGCGACCTGCCTGACCTGGGTGGCTGCCGCCTTCACCCGGCAGGGCGCGGTCGTCGAACGGCTCCCCCGGTGCCGGCTGCTCGCCACCCAGTTCGCGGCGGGCGCGGCCAACCACCTGCTGCCCACCGGGCTCGGCGCGAGCGCGGTCAATCTGCGGTTCATGACGGTGTGCGGGCTGCCGCTCGCCCGCTCCTCGGCGGCGCTGGCGCTCTACCTGCTCGCCGAGAGCATCGGGCGGGTGGGACTCCTGGCCGGCCTGCTCATCGCCTTCCCGGACGCGCTGCGGCTCGGCCCGCTCCTCCCGGCGGGCGCGGTCGGCCCGCTGCTGCTCACGCTCGGCGCGGCGGCCGGGCTGGCAGTGGCCGCCCCGCTGTGCGTACGGCGGCTGCGCGCGGCCGCCGGCTCCTTCCTGCGCACCGCGCTGGGCGAGGCCCGCGCCGTCCACAGCCGCCCCTCCCGGGCCCTCGCCCTGTGGGGCGGCTCACTGGCCTTTCCCGCGCTGCAGGCCGCCGGGCTGGTCGCGGTGGGGCGGGCGCTGGGACTGCCCGTGCCGCTCGGGCACATCGCCGTGGCGTACCTGGCGGCGACCGTCGCCGTCGCGCTGATCCCCACCCCGGGCGGGATCGGCTCGGTGGAGGCGGCACTGATCGTGGCCCTGGTGGCGGCGGGTGGGCCCGCGGCGGTGGCGACGGCGGTGGTCCTCGCGTACCGCATCATCACGGTCTGGCTGCCGCTGCTGCCGGGGGCACTGACGCTGGGGGCGCTGGTGCGGCTGAGGGCCATCTAGGACTCCGCCCTGGTGGGGAGGCAGGCGAGTGCCTGCGCCCCCGCCGGGCGCGGACCGGTGGGGGCGGATCGCGCAGTTCCCCGCGCCCCCGGGTGGGTCGAACCCGCCTGGACGTGATGCGGGCGGCGCCATGACGAACAGGCTACGGAAACTCCCCTGGGCACGGAGAACCGCGCGACCAACCCCCACAACCCGCACCCGACTACACACCGCACCCCACCACCACCGCAGGGGCGCGGGGAACTGCGCGACCAACCACCGCCGACCCGCACCCGGCGACACACCACACCCCACCACCACCCCAGGGGCGCGGGGAACTGCGCGACCAACCACCCACCGCCCGCACCCGGCGACACACCACACCCCACCACCACCCCAGGGGCGCGGGGAACTGCTCGACCAGCCACCCACAACCCGCACCCGGCGACGCACCGCACCCCTACCCCGCGAACCCAGCGGAGCGCCGCCTCACCACGGCACAGCGCGGCCGTCGCGGAAGAAGCCGCCGGTCGGGCCACTGTCGGGGAGGGTGGCCGCCCAGACGACTCCGGCGGCGCCCTCGGGAACCGGCCGCCCGCCGCCGCCCATGTCGGTGGCGGTCCAGCCCGGGCAGACGGCGTTGACCAGCACCCCACGCCCGCGCAGCTCTCCGGCGAGCAGCCGGGTGAGGGCGTTGAGTGCGGCCTTGGAGACGGCGTAGGCGGGGGTGCCGCCGGTCATGCCCTGGAGGGAGCCGGTCTCGCTGCTGACGTTGACGATCCGGGGGTGCGGGCTGCGTTCCAGCAGCGGCAGCAGCGCCTGGGTGACCCGCCAGGCGCCGAACAGGTTGGTGTCCAGGGCTCGTTGCACCTCGTCGAGATCGGCGGTGCGGGCCCGGGCCCAGCTGTCGTAGAGGATCGCGGCGTTGTTGACGAGGACGTCCACCCGGCCGAGTTCCCGGGTGACCGTCTCGGCCATGGCGGCGACGCTCGCCGCGTCGGCGACGTCGAGCTGGACGGGGACGACCCGGGTGCCGCCCGGGTCGAGGCGGCCGGCGGCGGCCCGGCCCTTGGCGAGGTCGCGGGAGCCGAGGACGACACGGTGGTCCCGGTCCGCGAGTTGCCGTGCCACTTCGTAGCCGATGCCGCGGTTGGCGCCGGTCACCACGGCGACGGGCGGGCCCTGCGGGGTGCCGGTGCGTCGCGCTGCCACTGGGTTCCTCCTCCGTGTGGGACAGTGCGCACCGTAGCGTGCCACCGCGGACGTCCGGGAAGGGTTGCCGCCATGCCGGTCCGCACTGTTCGAAATGGCCCTGTCACCACGGTGATTCTCGACCGCCCCGAGGTCCGCAGCGCGGTGGACGGCCCCGAGGGCGGCCGAACTCTCGTTTTTGTCAGGGGAGTTCGAGGAGGCGCGGGTGGTGGTGCTGTGGGGTGCGGGCGGCACGTTCCGCGCGGGTGCCGGTCCAAGGCGCTGGGCACCGGGCGGGGCAACCGGGTCGCGCCGGGCCGGGCCCGCGCCGAGGCTGAGGAACCGGCCGCCGCGATCGCCCGTTTCCCCCAGGGCCGCCCGCGCGCCGACCGCGCCTCGGTGCTGGACCAGGAGGGCCTGGACGACGAGGCGGCGCTGCGCGGCGAGCTGCGCCATGGCTCGGGCGGGGCGGCACGGATCGTTCTCGGAGCGGTGACCGCGAGGCCGGCGTCACGGGCCGGTGTCAGCGGGCCGGTGTCAGCGGGCCGTCACCCGCACCGGACCGCCCTTCGCGTCGACCCGGTGGGCCCAGCGGGCCGTCAGCGTCAGGGACCGGCCGGCGGCTGCGCCGCGCACGCGTTCCCGGTGCAGGACGCGGTCGTCCTGGGTGATTTCGAGGAGCGGGCGGGTGAGCCGGGACGCCGTGCGCAGGGTGTACGGCAGGGTGTCGGCGGGGGTGACGCGGCTGGGGGTGATCCAGCGCAGTGGCGGATCGAGGATGAGCGGCACCCCTTCCGGCCAGGCGGCCCCCGACCCGGCTGCGGCGCCGGCCCCGGCTGCGGCGAGCGCGGCGGTGACCGCGGCGGCGGCCAGCGTGCCCTCCCGGGCGGCCGTGGCCGCCCGCTCGACGGCGTGCAGCAGGTTGCCCGCGGCGAACACGCCGGGCCGCGAGGTGCGCAGGGCGCCGTCGACGGCGGGGCCGCGCGTGCGGGGGTCGAGGGTCAGGCCGCCGAGGCGGGCGAGTTCCTGCTCGGGCACGAAGTCGCCGGTGAACACGACGGTGTCACAGGGCAGTACGGCCGCACGCCCGTCGTGGTGGCGGATCCGGACGCCGGACAGGCGGCCGTGGCCGAGGAGTTCGGCGACGACGGTGCCGGTGAGCAGCGGGACGCCCCGGCGCAGCCGGGTGTCGAGGGCGCGCGCGGGTGCGGTCCGGTGGGCGGGCAGGTCGGTGACGAGGGCGACGACTTCCGCTCCGGCGCGGCGCACGGTGTCGGCGGCGGCGTAGGAGACGTCCTCCGCGCCGACGATCACCGCGCGGGTGCCGATCGGCTGCCGGTAGAGGTGCACGGCCTGCTGGAGTTCGCCGGTGGTGTAGACACCGGCCGGGCGGGTGCCGGGGACCAGACGGGCCGCGCGGGGGCGTTCGCGGGCGCCGGTGGCGAGGACGACGGCCCGCGCGCGGAGGATCTCGGGGCCCTGGGGACCGACCGTGGCGAGGTCCAGTGGGCCGGCCCAGTCGAGGGCGGTCACTCCGGTGCGGACGGCCGCCCCCGCGCGGACCGCGGCGTCCGCCAGTTCCCGCGCGAGGCGGGGCCCGGTCAGCGGACGCCGCCACGAGCCGAACCCGCCGTGCGCGCAGGTCCGGGGCACTCCGCCGGGCGTCCGTTCCCGCTCCAGCACCTCGACCCGGCCCGCGCCGCGCGCGGCGAGCGTCGCGGCGGCGGTGAGCCCGGCGGGTCCCGCGCCGACGACGAGCACGTCGACCTGGCGTACGGCGGTCATGCGCGGCCTCCCTCCACCGTCGCGCCGGACCCCGCCGAACCGTCACGGCGGCCCTCCTCGAACAGCGCGCGCACGGCGGCCCCGCAGTGGAAGCCCTGGCAGCGGCCCGCACGGGCGCGGGTGCGGCGGCGCAGTCCGTCGAGGGAGCGCGGCGGGACGGGGCCGGCGAGGGCGTCGCGGATCTCACCCAGGGAGACCCGTTCGCAGTGGCAGACGAGGGTGCCGTAGGACGGGTCGGCGGCGATCAGGTCGGCGCGCTGGTAGGGGCGCGGGAAGGCCTCGCCGAGGTTGGGCATGCGCACCGGCTCCAGGTCGCGGGCGGGGCCGGGGTCGAGGCCGGTCTCCCGCAGGAGGGCGAGGACGTGTTCGGCGAGGGCCGGGGAGGCGGTGAGGCCGGTGGAGCGGATGCCGCCGACGGTGACGTATCCCTGGCCGGGGTGGGCGCGGACCCGGTAGTCCTCGTGCCCGGTGGCGGCGCGCAGCCCGGCGTAGACGGCGGTGACCTCCTCGTCGAGCAGGGCGGGCAGGACCCGGCGGCCCTGCTCGCGCAGGGCGGCGAGACCGTCGGCGGTGGAGCCGGTGGCCCGCTTGTCGTCCAGGTCCTCGGCGGTGGGGCCGAGCAGGACGTTGCCGTGGACGGTGGGGGCGACCAGGACGCCCTTGCCGAGGGCGGTGGGGACGGGCAGCAGGATGTGCCGGACCAGGGGGCGGGCGAACTTGTCGTAGACGAGGAGCTGGCCGCGGCGCGGGGTGACGGTGAAGTCGTCGTGACCGAGCTGCCGGTCGAGGGTGTCGGCGTGCAGTCCGGCCGCGTTGACGAGCCGGTGGGCGCGCAGGGTGCCCCGGGTGGTGGTCAGCTCGTGGACGCCGTCCCGCCGGGTGGCCTGCTCGACGCGGCACTCGAGGTGCAGGTGGACGCCGTTGCGGACGGCCTGGGTGGCGTAGGCGAGGGTGGTGGTCCAGGGGCAGACGACGGACTCGCCGGGGACGTGCAGGGCGCCGAGCGCGCCCGGTCCGAGGTGCGGTTCGCGCGCGTACAGTTCGGCCGGGCCGAGCAGGCGGGTGTCGTGGCAGTCGTTGCGTACGGCCTTCCGGGCGAGCCGGGGCAGGGCGGCGAGCTGTTCCTCGTCCCAGGCGACGAGGAGGGCGCCGACCCGTTCGACGGGGATGCCCGATTCGGCGGCGTAGGCGGTGAGGAGCCGGGCGCCCTCGCGGACCAGGCGGGCCTCCAGGGAGCCGGGGACGGCGTCGAAGCCGGTGTGCAGGATGGCGGTGTTGGCCTTGGAGGTGCCCTGGCCCACGTCGTCCTGCGCCTCGACCAGCGCCACCCGCAGACGGGGGTGCCGGGCGAGGGCACGGGCGATCGCGCTGCCGACCACGCCCGCGCCGACGACGGCGACGTCGTACGGCTGCGGAGGCAGTGGCCCCTCGGTGGTGACGACGGTCATGCGGGCGCCCCGTCGAGGAGGGCGGTCACGGCGGCGCGGAAGCGGGCGCGGCGTTCGGCGGCCTGGTCGGGGCTGATGCGGGGCTCGTGGACGGCGGACGGTTTCCAGTCGGGCAGGGCGTCCGCGAGGTCGAGCCCGGGGGTGGCGCCGAGCCGGGCGAGGGCGCCCGCGCCGAGTGCGGTGGCGTCGGGCAGGGCGGACACCTCGACGGGGCGTTGCAGCAGGTCGGCCTGGGTCTGCAGGAGGAGCGCGGAGCGGGTGAGGCCGCCGTCGACGCGCAGTGTGTCCAGCGGGGCGCCGAGGTCGTCGGCGGCGGCGTCGGCGAGTTCGGCGACCTGGGCGGCCAGGCCCTCGCACAGGGCGCGCACCAGGTGGCCCGGGCCGGTGTCGAGGCCGAGTCCGGTGAGCGAGCCGCGCAGGTCGCCGCGCCACCAGGGGGCGGCGAGTCCGGCGAGGGCGGGCACGAAGGTGACGCCGCCGCTGTCGGGCACGCTCCCGCCGACGGTGTCGAGGTCGGCGGCGCCCTGGATGACGCCGAGGTCGGTGAGCCAGCGGACGGCGGAGGCGGCGGTGTAGACCTGCCCGTCGAGGCAGTAGCTGGTGTGTCCGGCGAGCCGCCAGGCGACGCAGCTCACCAGGCCGGAGGTGCCGCGGCGGGGCCGGTCGCCGGTGTGGGCGAGGAGGAACGCGCCGGTGCCGTAGGTGCATTTGGCGCCGCCGGGTGTGGTGATGCGCTGGGCGAGCAGGGCCGCCTGCTGGTCGACGGCGAGGCCGGTGAGGGGGATGGGATCGCCGAACGCGGTGGTGGTGCCCACGTGCTGGGCGGCGTCGACGACCTCGGGGAGGCGTTCGCCGGAGAGGCCGTACACCTCCAGGGCCCTGGGGGACCAGGCCGCGCGGTCGAGGTCGAGCAGCTGGGTGCGGCCGGCGGTGGCGGCGTCGGTGACATAGGCGCCGGTGAGCCGGTGGACCAGCCAGGTGTCGCTGGTGGTGACCACGCCCTCGCTGGTCAGGTGACGTCGTATCCAGGCCATTTTCGGCGCGGCGAAGTACGGGTCCAGGGGCAGACCGGTGAGGTCGCGCAACTCCTCGGCGTGCTCGGCGAGTTCGGCGCACACCGACTCGGCGCGCCGGTCCTGCCAGACGAGGGCGTCGGTCAGCGGGCGGCCGGTGGCGGGGTCCCAGGCGAGGACGGTCTCGCCCTGGTTGGCGAGGCCGAGCGCGGTCACCGGTTCGCCGGCCTCGGCGAGCGCCCGGCGCCCGGCGTCGACCACCGAGTCGTACAGCTCGGCGGGGTCGGCCTCGACCAGGCCGCCGGGCAGGAAGCGGGGGCGGACGGCGGTGAAGCCGGTGCCGAGGATCCCGCGCTCGGGGCAGATCACCAGCGCCTTGGTGCCGGAGGTGCCCTGGTCGATGGCGAGCACCGGTCCTGTCATCGCGCCTCCCGCCCCGTGGTGATCACGGGGCGACAGCCTGCCGTCGCCGGCCACACCGCGTCAAGCGTCGCTGACCCACGGTCAGCACGCGGGGCGGCGTGGGGTCGTTTTCCCGGATGGCGAAACCGGCGTCTCATTCGGAACACACGCCTCTATAGTGACGGCCGACCGAACACGATCTCCTCAACCGCCGCTCGGGGGAGGGCTGTTGTCACACCACCTTGTCACCCTGACCCGCCCGTTGACCGGGGCGGGAGGGTGATGGCCAGAGACGGAGCACGTCCCGCCTACGATCCCGCCGGACCCGACACCGCCCTGCGCGCGGCCCTCCAGGAGGTGCGCGCCGGGCGCTGGATGTCCATGCGCACCCTGCTCGCGGAGACCGCGTCCTGGGGGCGGTGGACTCAGCGTACCCAGGTCCTGGCGGCGGCCGCCGCCGGTACCGATGTGGTGCGGGCCTGGCTCGCCGAGGAGCCGCACAGCCTGCCGGCCGCCCTGATGCACGCCCGGGTGGCCGTCGAGCGGGCCCTGCGCGCCCATCGCGAACGGCACGGCCGCACCACGGAGTTGTGGCACGAGGCGTGGCGGGCGAGCGACGCGCTGACGCGTGCCGCGCCGCACGACCCGGTGCCCTGGGTGTGTCTGCTGGCGCTGTCCCGGCTCGACGAGGAGCAGCGCTGGGCGGAGCACCGCGTGGCGCCGCCGGAGCCGATGCTGCCGCCCGGCCCGTGGGGTCTGCTGGCGGAGGCCGACAAGCGCGACCCGTACAACCGCGAGGCCCACCACCGGATGCTCCAGTTCCTGTACGGCCGTTCGGCGTCCGGACGGCTGGCGGAGGCGGCGGGCTTCGCGCACTGGGCGGCCGACGCGGCACCGCCGGGTTCGCCGCTGCATCTGCTGCCGCTGTATGTCCGGGTCGAGCGCTACCGGCGCGACGGCGGGCGGGACGCCGCGCTCGACCTGCACTGGGTCGCCGAGGACGCCTCCCGGGAGGCGCTGCGGGCGTTCCACGGGTGGTTCGAGCCGGCCACGGCCGCCGAGCGCGGCCCGCTCGACCTCAACCATCTCGCCCACGCCCTGTGGGGTGCGCTGCGATTCGCCGAGGCGGACCGGGTGTTCGACGCGGTCGGCCCGTACTGGACGCCGCTGCCCTGGACCCACCGCACCGCCGCGCCCGGCGACCACACGCAGGCCGCGGAGGTGTTCCAGCAGGCCCGCGCCCGCAGCAGGTCGGGGGCCCGGCGCCCCTGACGTCCCCTCGTTCCTCGTCTTCCAGGAGGTTCCGCATGTCCCGCACCACCCTCGGCGCCCAGCAGCAGGACGAGGAGCAACGCCTGCGCGAACTCGGCTACCGGCCGGTGCTCGCCCGCCGGATGGGCGGCTTCGGCAACTTCGCGATCAGCTTCTCGGTGATCTCGATCCTGTCCGGCTGCATGACCCTGTACGGCTTCGGCATGGGCGCGGGCGGCCCCGCGGTGATGCTGTGGGGCTGGGCGGGCGTCGGCCTGTTCGTGCTGTGCGTGGGCCTCGCCCTGGCGGAGGTCACCAGCGCCTATCCCACCTCCGGCGCGCTGTACTACATGGCCGACCGGCTCGGCGGCCGGCGCTGGGGCTGGTACACGGGCTGGCTGAACCTGCTCGGTCTGCTCGGTGCGATCGCCGGCATCGACTACGGCGCCGCCCTGTTCACCGGGGCGTTCCTGAACCTGCGGTTCGGGTTCGAGCCGACCCCCGAGAAGACCATGCTGATCTTCGTCGTGATCCTGCTGCTGCACGCCGTGCTGAACCTGTTCGGGGTCCGGCTGGTCAGCGTGCTCAACTCGATCAGCGTGTGGTGGCACCTGGCCGGGGTCGCGCTGATCGTCGGCGCGCTGGCGGTCGTCCCCGAGCACCACCAGTCGCCGTCGTTCGTCTTCACCGAGTTCGTCAACGACACCGGCTGGGACAACCCGCTGTACGTCGCCGCGATCGGCCTGCTGCTCGCCCAGTACACCTTCTCCGGCTACGACGCCTCAGCCCACCTCTCGGAGGAGACGGCGGGCGCCTCGGTGGCGGCGGCCCGCGGCATCGTCCGCGCCATCTGGGCCTCCTGGATCGCCGGGTTCGTCCTGCTCGCCGGGCTGACCTTCGCCATCCAGGACTACGACGCGACGCGGGCCAGCGAGACCGGGGTGCCGCCCGCGCAGATCCTGCTCGACGGGCTCGGCACGAACGGGGCGAGCGCGCTGCTGCTGGTGGTGATCGTGGCCCAGCTGTTCTGCGGCAACGCGGAGGTCGCCGCGGCCAGCCGGATGGTGTTCGCGTTCAGCCGGGACGGGGCGCTGCCCGGCTCGCGGCTGTGGCGCAAGGTCAGCGTCAGGACGCAGACGCCGGTCGCCGCGGTGTGGCTGTCGGTGGCGGTCGCCGCCGTGCTGGCGCTGCCGTCGCTGTACTCGGCGACCGCGTACGGCGCGGTGACCGCCATCAACGTCATCGGCATCACCCCGGCGTACGCCATCCCCATCCTCCTGCGGCTGCGCGCCGGGGACCGGTTCACGCCCGGCCCGTGGAACCTGGGCCGGTGGAGCAGGCCCATCGGCTGGACCGCGGTGGTGTGGGTGGCGTGTGTGACGGTGCTGTTCTGCCTGCCGCAGTCCTCGCCGGTGACGGTCGACACGATGAACTACGCGTCCGTCGCCCTCGCCGTCGTACTCGTGCTCGCCACGGTGTGGTGGTTCGTCGCCCGCCGTTCGTACGGAACGCCGAAGACCGCGGCGTACGGATCCGACCGCGACCAGGCGGAACTCGCCGAGGGCATCGTCTGAGCGGGGTGCGGCCGGACCCGGTCCCGGTACGAACTGGCGTGCCGGATACGGCAGGATGAACGGTCGCACATCCCGGAATCGAGCAGGTGACAACGTGACGAGACTTCACATCCGGCCGCCGGCGGCCCCGTTTGCCGCGGAACGTCCTTCCGGAGGTGACCGATGACCCGCGCGCTGACCCTGGACGACCTGATCCTCGCCGGCATCGCCCTGGCCGCGGGCCTGCTGGCCGCGTTCGTGCTGCGGCTGCTGCTGCGCTGGCTGGGCAAGCAGGCCGACCGCACCCGCTGGAGCGGTGACGACGTCATCGTGGACGCGCTGCGCACGGTGCTGCCGTGGGCGGCGGTGGCCGGCGGGGCGGCGGCCGCGGCGGCGGCGCTGCCGCTGACCCGGACCGTGCAGCACCACACCAACCAGAGCCTGACCGTGCTGCTGATCTTCGTGGTGACGGTGGCGTCGGCCCGGGTCGTGGGCAATCTGGTGCGGTCGGTGGCCCAGTCCCGCTCCGGCGTCGCCGCGTCCGCCACGATCTTCGTGAACATCACCCGGGTGATGGTGCTGGCGCTCGGCTTCCTCGTCGTGCTCCAGACGCTGGGCATCTCGATAGCGCCGATGCTCACCGCGCTCGGCGTGGGCGGTCTGGCGGTCGCGCTGGCCCTCCAGGACACCCTCGCCAACCTCTTCGCGGGCCTGCACATCCTCGCCTCGAAGACCGTGCAGCCGGGCGACTACATCCGGCTGAGCAGCGGTGAGGAGGGCTACGTCACCGACATCAACTGGCGGCAGACCACCATCCGCAACCTCTCCAACAACCTGGTCATCATCCCCAACGGGCAGCTCGCGGGGACCAACATGACCAACTACAACCGGCCGGAGCAGGAGCTGACCATCATGGTCCAGGCCGGCGTCGGCTACGACAGCGATCTGGAGCAGGTGGAGCGGGTGACCTGCGAGGTGGTCACCGAGGTGATGCGGGACGTCACCGGCGCCGTCCCGGACCACGAGCCCGCCGTCCGCTTCCACACCTTCGGCGACTCGCGGATCGGGTTCACGGTGATCCTCGGGGTCGGCGAGTTCAGCGACCAGTACCGGATCAAGCACGAGTTCATCAAGCGCCTGCACCGGCGCTATCGCACGGAGGGCATCAGCATCCCGGCCCCGGCCCGCGCGGTGACGCTGCGGCAGGGCACGGTGTCCATCCCGCAGCAGCGCGACGGCGCGGAGGAGGCGGGCGGCGTGTCCGCCGCCGTCCGCCTCGACTGAGCCGCTCCCGGGCCGGTCCCGCACCGCGCCGGTGGCCTACGGACGGATCACGTGCAGGGCCAGCGGGGCCAGGTACTCACCGGTGAGGGCGAACAGCCGGGTGCCGTCCGGGGACCAGATCAGCCCGTGCGGGCGCAGGGACGGGGCGGCGCCCGGGTCCAGGTCGACGACCCGCGACGGGGCGTCGGCCCCGGGCTCGAAGAGGAAGACGTCCTCGCCGTAGGACCGGTCGATGCCCGCCGCGATCGTGCCCTGCGGCGACAGCGCGACGGCGGTCGGGTAGGAGCCGGTCGGGTAGACGTGCTCCACCGACAGGTCGCCCGGCCGGAGGGCCAGGTGGTGGTACGGCGCCCCGCTCACCGCGAAGAGGGTGCGGCCGTCGGGTGACAGCGCCAGGTCGTGGACGTCGGAGATGCCGCCGGGGTTGTCCTTCGTGGTCCGCAGGACGGGCGCCCCGGAGGTCACGTCGTAGACGGTGACCGTGCCCCCGGTGGAGTGCTGGTCGGCGGCGATCACCAGGCCGGGCACGGTGGGCGAGGACAGCAGCAGCGGCGGGCCCGGCCAGGTGCCCGGGGCCAGGTGGGCCAGGCGTACCGCCGGACGGCGGCCCAGGGTGAGGGAACCGAGGTTGCTCTCCCACTGCTCGCCGTAGCTGAACCAGAGGGTGCCGTCCACCAGCGCGAGCCGTACCGGGCCGGTGGGGGCGCCGGTGCCGGTGGGGTGGCGCGCCTTCGTCCGGTACGTGGCGGTGTCGAGGGCGACGATGGCGCCACCGAGGCTGAGCGCGACGTACAGGGTGCGCGCGTCCGGGGAGAGCACCAGGTCGGCGGCGCCGGGCAGGCCGGTGACCGTCCGCACGATCCGGCCGTCGAAGTCGGTGACGACGACCGAGCCGCTGACGCGGTCGGCGATGTAGAGCCGCCGGCGCAGCGGATCCACGGCCGTGTCTGTGTGGTACTGGATCGGCAGGGTGGTCGTCGTGACAGCCGGGGTGGTCGTTGCGGCCGGGGCCGCCGCGGCGCCCGGGGCGGCCCCGAGCGGGGTGAGCAGGGTCAGGAGTAAGGCACCGAGCACGGCTCTGAGCCGGGTTCGTCGCATCGGGTCGTCGTCCTCACGTGCGGGCGCCCCCCACGGGCGCGATCGGCATGGACCGAGCAGGGCGACACCTGCCCCTTCCGGTCATGTCCATGCACGCGAGGTCGTGTCCTGGACCGTCCCCGATCGGGCACCCGCGGATTCGGACCCGGACCCGGCCCCTGTCGATCCGGAGCCGATCACGAGATATCTTGATGTCGAGCAATGTTGCAGACGTGGAGCGGAGCACCCGGTGACTGACTCGACCATCATCTATACGCACACTGACGAGGCCCCGGCCCTGGCAACGTATTCCTTCCTGCCGGTGGTCAAGGCGTACGCCTCGCAGGCGGGTGTCGCCGTGGAGACGCGGGACATCTCGCTGGCCGGGCGCATCATCGCCGTGTTCCCGGAGTACCTCACCGAGGACCAGCGCATCCCGGACGCGCTGGCCGAGCTGGGCGAGCTGGCCAAGACGCCCGAGGCCAACATCATCAAGCTGCCGAACATCTCGGCGTCGATCCCGCAGCTGAAGGCCGCCGTGGCCGAGCTGCAGGCCCAGGGCTACGCGCTGCCGGACTACCCGGACGACCCGAAGACCGACGAGGAGCGGGACATCAAGGCCCGCTACGACAAGGTCAAGGGCTCCGCCGTGAACCCGGTCCTGCGCGAGGGCAACTCCGACCGCCGCGCCCCGGCCTCGGTCAAGAACTACGCCAAGACCCACCCGCACCGCATGGGCGCCTGGACCGGCGAGTCCAAGACGAACGTGGCCACCATGGGCGAGAACGACTTCCGCTCCACCGAGAAGTCGGTCGTCATCGCCGAGGACGGCGCGCTGAAGATCGAGCTGGTCGCCGAGGACGGCACCACCACCGTGCTGCGCGAGTCCGTACCGGTCCTCGCCGGTGAGGTCGTCGACGCCTCCGTGATGCGCGTCGCCCACCTGCGCGAGTTCCTCGCCTCCCAGGTCGCCCGCGCCAAGGCCGAGGGCGTGCTGTTCTCCGTGCACCTGAAGGCCACGATGATGAAGGTCTCCGACCCGATCATCTTCGGCCACGTGGTCCGCGCCTTCTTCCCGAAGACCTTCGAGCGCTACGGCGCGGCGCTGACCGCCGCCGGCCTCTCCCCGAACGACGGCCTCGGCGGCATCTTCAAGGGCCTTCAGTCGCTGCCCGAGGGCGCCGAGATCAAGGCCTCCTTCGACGCCGAGCTGGCCGAGGGCCCGGCCCTGGCGATGGTCGACTCCGACAAGGGCATCACCAACCTGCACGTCCCGTCGGACGTCATCGTCGACGCCTCCATGCCGGCGATGATCCGCACCTCCGGCCACATGTGGGGCCCGGACGGCCAGGAGGCCGACACCATCGCGGTCATCCCGGACTCCTCCTACGCGGGCGTCTACCAGGCCGTCATCGAGGACTGCCGGGCCAACGGCGCCTACGACCCGTCCACCATGGGCTCGGTGCCGAACGTCGGCCTGATGGCGCAGAAGGCCGAGGAGTACGGCTCCCACGACAAGACCTTCGAGATCCCGGCCGCCGGCACCGTCCGCCTGGTCGACCAGGCCGGCAACGTCGTGATCGAGCAGCCGGTCTCCCAGGGCGACATCTTCCGTGCCTGCCAGACCAAGGACGCGCCGATCAAGGACTGGGTGAAGCTCGCCGTCACCCGCGCCCGCGCCACCGGCGACCCGGCCGTGTTCTGGCTGGACGAGACCCGCGCGCACGACGCCAACCTGATCGCCAAGGTCGAGCAGTACCTGCCGGAGCACGACACCGAGGGCCTGGACATCCGCATCCTGCCCCCGGTCGAGGCCACCAAGCTGTCGGTGGAGCGCATCCGCCGCGGCGAGAACACCATCTCGGTCACCGGCAACGTCCTGCGTGACTACCTGACCGACCTCTTCCCGATCCTGGAGCTGGGCACCAGCGCCAAGATGCTGTCGGTCGTCCCGCTGATGGCGGGCGGCGGCCTGTTCGAGACGGGCGCCGGCGGCTCCGCGCCGAAGCACGTCCAGCAGCTGGTCAAGGAAAACTACCTGCGCTGGGACTCCCTCGGCGAGTTCTTCGCCCTGGTGCCGTCCCTGGAGCAGTACGCCACGTTCACCGGCAACACCCGCGCCAAGGTGCTCGCCGACACCCTCGACCGGGCCACGGCGACCTTCCTCAACGAGGACAAGTCCCCGACCCGTCGCGTCGGCGGCATCGACAACCGCGGCAGCCACTTCTACCTGTCCCTGTACTGGGCGCAGGAGCTGGCCAGGCAGACCGACGACGCGGAGCTGGCGAAGGCCTTCGCCCCGCTCGCCGAGACGCTCGCGGCGAACGAGCAGAAGATCGTCGAGGAGCTGAACGCCGTCCAGGGCAAGCCGGCCGAGATCGGCGGCTACTACCAGCCCGACCCGGCCAAGGCCGCCGAGGTCATGCGCCCCTCGGCCACCTGGAACGAGGCCCTGGCGTCCCTGAGCTGACGCTCGCCCCGCAAGACGCTCTCCGTAACCGCCCCGGTCGGCACACTGCCCGACCGGGGCGGACCCGTCTGCCCGTCCCCCGTCCCCGCATCTTCGGAGCCGCCCCGTGTCCCGTCCTTCGTTCGAGCTGCTGCCCGGTGCCGACGACTCGCCGGTGATCCTGCATGTGCCGCATTCCGCGCGGGAGATACCGGCGGACGTGCGGGCGGGGATCGTGCTGGACGACGCGGCGCTGGAGCGGGAGCTGGACCACATCGTCGACGCGCACACGGCGCGGATCGCGGCGCGGGCGGCGGACCTGGCCGCCGTCAGGCCCTGGCGGTTCGTGAACCGGCTGGCGCGGCTGGTCGTGGATCCCGAGCGGTTCCCCGACGAGCGGGAGGAGATGCTCGCCGTGGGCATGGGGGCCGTGTACACCCGGACCACGCACAAGGAGGTGCTGCGGGCGGACGGACACGACCCCGAGCCGCTGATCGAGCGGTACTTCCGGCCGTACGCGCGGGCCATGGCCCAGGCCGTGGCCGGGCGGCTGGCCGCGACCGGCCGGGCGGTGATCATCGACGTGCACTCGTACCCGAGCGAGGCTCTGCCCTACGAACTGCACGGCGCGGGCCCGCGTCCGCCCGTCTGCCTGGGCACCGACTCCTTCCACACGCCGCCCGGACTGCTCGCCGCCGCGCGCGGCGCCTTCGGGGAGGACACCGGCCTGGACAGCCCGTTCAGCGGGACGTACGTACCGCTGGAGTACTACGGAACGGACCCGCGGGTCTGCGCGCTGATGGTGGAGATCCGCCGGGACACCTACATGACGGAGCCGGGCGGCCCGGCCGGGCCCGGGCTGGAGCGGCTGGCGGACGCGCTCGCGGCGCTCGTCACCGCCGTACCGCGCTGACGTCCCGGGCCCGCGGCGCGGTCACGCCCGCATCCACTCCGTCACGACCACCTCCCCGCCGGTCCGCAACCGCAGGGCGAACGGACCGGTGCGCGGCAGCTCGCCGGCGAAGCGGCCCATGGTGTCGGCGGTGAGAGTGGCCGGCGCGGCGGGGTGCGGGCCGCCGAGGACCTCGATGCGGGCCGGTTGCGGCGGCAGCAGCTGGCCGATCAGTCCGTGCGCGGTCACCTCGACGTCGACGCTCAGCTCGCCGGTGCGGAACGTCAGCATCCGCGGCACGTCGGTCGCGCCACGCACCGGGATGGCGTCCACCAGGGAGTCGAAGGTCAGCTCGGCGAGCCGGGCGTCGAGGTCGTGCAGGGCGTAGGCGTCCACGGCCAGGCGGCGCAGCTCTGGCGGGACCGGGTCGAGGATGGCCGCGGCCTGGCGCAGCTCCTCCTCCAGCAGCCCGGCCCCGAACTCCGCCTCGTCGAGGACGCTTTCCCCGCCGAAGCCGTCGTCGGCGCCGGCCGCGCGGTTGTCTCCGTTGCTGCCGTTGTCGCCGTTGTCGATGTGGTTCACGATGCTCCCCGTGCGTCGAGTCGGGCGCGCAGCCGGCGCAGACAGCGCTGGCGCAGCGGCCCGATGCTGCCGACGGCGATGCCCAGGGCGGCGGACACCTCCTGATAGCTGGGCGGCGGCGACGCCATCAGCACCCGCAGCAGCTGCCGGCACCGCTCCCCCAGCTCCTCGAACTCCTGCCACAGCCGCCGGACCCGCTCGCTCTGCGCGGCCGCCTCCTCGGAGTCGAGCAGCGACTGCTCCGGCGTACGGTCCTCGCTGACCCGGTCCAGCAGGTGCGGATCATCGGTCGGCGTCAGCCGCTGCCAGCCCCGGATCACCTTGAGCGACTCGTTGCGCGCCGTGGTGGCCAGCCAGGATCCCGCCTTGTGCGGTTCGCGGATGCGGCCGAGGTGCTGGGCGAAGCGGAACCAGACCGTCTGATATACCTCGTGCGCGTCGGCGTCGGAGAGCCGGTGGGCGCGCACGACCGACCACACCAGCGGGCTCAGCCCTTCCACGAGCGCCTTCCAGGCCGCCGCGTCGCCGTCGACGGCGGACTGGACGAGCGCGCCGACATCTGCACGGTCCACGGCCCCACCCCTCGTGTACGGCAAGTCATCGTACGCCGTGGCGGGGACTGCTCCGGTGTTCATGCGACGGCCACCGGCGGCTCGGCCGGCACGGCCCGCCAGGTGGGCGGCAGCAGCGCCGGCACATGCGCCCCGCGCACCTCCGCGAACTCGGTGTTCGCCGCGAGCAGTTGCCTGCGGGCGGCGCGCGGGTCGGTCTCCTTGTGCGCCGTCATGTGGGCGGCGATCAGCCCGGCGACCACGGGGGTCGCGAACGAGGTGCCGCTCCACTGCGCGAGCCCCTGGAACATCACCTGGTCCGGCTTGGCGAGCGCGTTCTCGTCGCTGAGCACACCGGTGTGCCGGGGGAACTGGCAGGTGCAGCCGTAGCCGAACCCGTAGCGGCAGGCGTCGTACGTGGAGTGCTGGTACACGTACGGCACCGGGGCGGCCCAGCCGGTCAGGGGGCCGGTCAGGCGCTCGCCGGGGGCGTAGACTTTCACCCAGGCCCCGTGGTTGCTGAAGCAGGCGCCGAACTCGCCGTCGCCGCGCAGCGCGCCGACCGACAGCACGCTGTCCTGCCACTCGGGCAGGTCGGCGTAGGCGGCGGGCCAGAAGGGGGTGGCGCTGGCGTTGTTGCCGGCGCAGGCGACGAGCAGGGTGTGCTGCTCGCGCAGTTCCTCCATGAACGCCTGGACGCCGAGGAGTCCGTCGGTACGGCCGTTGGAGGTGCCCGCGGAGAGGCTGAGGATGTCGGGCCAGCCGCTCGCGTCGACCGCGTCGAAGAGTCTCTCGCCGAACTCCGACTCCAGGATCGCCCCGGCGTCGTTCAGCGAGTTCCGCACGGTGACGTCGGTGTTGGGCGCGACGGCGGCGACCAGCCCGGCGATGAACGTGCCGTGTCCGACGTACTGCTGGAGGACGCCCTGCTCGTCGGTCTCCTGGAGCTGGAGGTCGCCGTCGGTGTGCGCGAGCAGCGGGTAGGAGCGGTAGTCGCTCATCAGGCCGGTGTCGACGACGAGGACGCCGACGGCGGTGTCCGGGTCGTGCAGGCCCTCCGCGGCGGCCGGGTTCGGCGGCTCGTGCGGCGGTGCGGGGGCGGGTTCGTCGCCGGGGCAGGCGTTGACCGCGATCGACACCACGTGGTTGCGGCTGACCAGCCGGCGGCCCGCGCGGCCCTCCGCCTGCCGCAGCGCCCGCAGCGCGCCCGCCACCGCCCGGTCCGCGCCCGGGGCGCCCTCCCCGGGGTCGCCGACCTGGATCCGGGTGATGCCGGAGCGGTTCCGTCGCGGGCTCGCCCGGCGCACCGTGTCGGGGGTGAGGTCGGGCGCCTGGGTGAAGAAGGTGCGCACGGCGTCCTCGACGATCTCGGCCTCCTCGCCGTCGCGGGCGAGGACGACGCCCTTCTCGTAGAGGAACTCCGCGGAGTCGTCCGGTCCCATGGCGAGCGGGACGTCTCGCATCGCGCGCTGGATCTGGTCGAACTGCTCCCGGAATCGCTGTGGTGCCATGGCGTTTTCCTCCCCGTTGTCGCGACGTTCGTCAACTAGAGCCGTGATGTCGCCGACTGATACAGAGACGAATCGGTGGCCCGTGGTTCCGCGCGGCGGCGGCCACTACCATCCGTGGGGTGAGAGCGGGAAGCGACTCGGTTCTCGAACTGCTGCCGATGGTGTTCGCCGCCCCCAACGAGGCGCTGGACCGGGCCCAGGAGGTGCTCGCCACCGGTCCCTCACCGCTGCACGCCTCCGTGGCGCACCAGGTGATCGGCATCTGGCAGCGGGACTTCGGCGATCTGCGGATCGCCCTGCACCATCTGCGGCGTGCCCGCGACCTGGCGGCGCGCGCGGACTCAGCGGAGCGGGAGGCGGACGTCCTCGGCACGCTCGGCGTGGCCCTGGTGCACGCGGGCCGCACCCGGCAGGGCCTCGCGGCGTTCGACCGGGGCGTGGCGCGGGGCACGGGGCACACCCGGGCGCGGGTGCGGTATCGCCGGGCGTACGTGTGGTGGGTGCTCGGCCATCACCGCGAGGCGCTGGAGGACGTACGCCGGGCGATTCCCGTGCTGCGGCAGGCGGACGACGTGATCTGGACCGCGCGGGCGCTGACGCTGCGGGCGACCGTGCACCTGGCGCTGGGCGCGGTGGAGCGGGCGGACGCCGACTTCACGGCCGCGGAGGCGCTGTGGGAGACCACCGGCCAGGAGCACGACAAGGCCGACGCGGTGGAGAGCCGGGGGCTGGCCGCGTTCCGGTCCGGGGACATCCCGGCCGCGCTGCGGCTGCTGGACGAGGCGGAGGAGCGGTACGCCAAGCTGGGCACGCCGACGTTCATGCTGAACATCCGGCGCTGCGAGGTGCTGATGGCGGCCGGTCTGGCCCCGGAGGCGCTGGCCGAGGCGGACGCGGCGATCGCCGTCCTGGACGGCATGGGCGGGCAGTCCACCCGCAAGGCCGAGCTGCTGCTCGCCGCGGCGCGCGCGGCCCGGCTGGCGGGCGACCCGCACACCGCGATAGCCCGCGCGGCGGTGGCGGTGCGGCTGTTCGCCGGGCAGCGGCGCACCTGGTGGGAGACGCATGCCCGGCTGGTGCTCATCGAGGCGCGGGTCGCCGCGGGGCGCTGCTCGGGCCGGCTGGTCGCGGACGCCGCCGCGGTGGCCGAGCGGCTGGCGTCGTTCGGGGCGCCCGCCGCGCCGGAGGCGTCGCTGCTGGCGGGCCGGATCGCGCTGGCCCTGGGCTGGACGGCGGACGCGGAACGCCATCTGGCGGTGGCCGCGCGCAGCCGGCACAGCGGGCCGCCGCTGGCCCGGATGACGGGGTGGGCGGCGCAGGCGCTGCGGGCCCGGGCGGCCGGGTCTGCGCGGGGCGTGCTGGAGGCGTGCCGGCGCGGTCTCGACGTCCTCGACGACCACCGCATGACGCTCGGCGCGTCGGAGCTGCGGGCGCGGGCCACCGAGCAGGGCGCCGAGCTGGCCGCGCTGGCCCAGCGGGCGAGCCTCGCCGGGGGCGGGCCGCGCCGGCTGCTGGTGTGGAGCGAGCGCTGGCGGGCCACCGTGCTGTCCGCGCCGCCGACGCGGCCCCCGGCCGATCCGGCGCTGCTGAGCGGACTGACCGCGTTCCGGGAGATCGCGGCCCGCGCGGAGGCGGCCCGCTGGGAGGGCCGCCCCATAACGGCGCTGGAGCGCGAACAGCGGCGGCTGGAGCGGGAGGTGCGGTCCCGGACGCTGCACATCCGCGGGGACGCGCCCGGCGACGGGCACCGCTTCGACGTGGCCCGCCTGCTGGACCGGCTGGGCGAGACCCGGCTGGTGGAACTGGCGGTCCTGGACGGGCGGGTGCACGTCCTGCTGTGCGGGCGGGGCCGGGTGCGGCGGTTCGAGGCGGGGCTGCTGGCGGAGGCGGAGGTGGAGGCCGAGCACGTGCAGGCCGGTCTGCGGCGGCTCGCCCATCCGGGGGCCGAGGGCCGGCTGCCGGTGGTGGAGGCGGCGGGCCGCCGTCTGGAGGAGCTGCTGCTCGGGCCGGCCGCCGCGCATCTGGGCCCGGGGCCGGTGGTGATCGTGCCGCCCGCGCGGCTGCACCGGGTGCCGTGGGCGCTGCTGCCGTCGCTGCGGGAGCGGGTGGTCAGCGTGTCGCCGTCGGCGAGCAGCTGGCTGCGGGCCCGGGAGACCGAGCCGCCGCCGGGCGGCGGGCAGGTGCTGGTCCGCGGGCCGGGCCTGGCGACCGGTGGCGCGGAGGTGCCCGAGGTGGCCGACCGGTACCCGCAGGCGCGGGTGCTGGAGGAGGAGGACGCGCGGGTGCCGCGGGTGCTGCGGGAGCTGGACGGCGCGGCGCTCGCCCATATCGCCGCGCACGGCACGTTCCGTGCGGACAGCCCGATGTTCTCGTCCCTGCGCATGGCGGACGGCCCGCTCATCGTCCACGACTTCGAGCGCCTGGACCGCAGCCCGTACCGGATCATCCTGTCCAGCTGCGACACCGCCCGGCTCGCCTCGGTCGGCGCGGACGAGCTGCTGGGCCTGGTCACCGCGCTGCTGCCGCTGGGTACGGCAGGTGTCGTCGCGAGCAGCGCGCCGGTCAACGACGCCGCGGTGGTCCCGCTGATGCTCGCCCTGCACAAGGGGATCGGCGCCGGGCTGTCCCTGGCCGAGGCCCTGCGCGACGCCCGCGCGGCCCTGCCGGGTGACGCCCTGCACCAGGCGACGGGGTGGGCGTTCACCGCGTTCGGAGCCGCGTGAACGTCAGGTGGAGCGCGGGTGCCGGGCCGACGGGCGGCGCGGGCGCCCGCACTCCCGCCTGACTTCGTCCGAGATTGAACGGTCCGGATCCACCGCTGTGTCAGCCGTCGATCGCGATGCGTGACGGCACGTGCGCGGTCAGGTTCTCCCCGGGACCGTCAAGGTGCTTCACGGGAACGGCCAGGTCCAGGCGCGGCATGCCGCGAACGGCAGGTGCGTGCCTGGTGGGGCGGGCCGGTTCATCGAGCGGCTGCCCGTCCACCGGTGCGACCCGGGTGGCCGGGCCCCGAGACGACGCCACGCTCGGGACCCGGCTCCCGGCCGGTCAGGCGGACCGTACCTCGGGCAGCTCCACCAGCCACGGCAGCGAGCCCCGGTCGCCGGCGCCGAGGCGGGCGTAGGCGCTGTAGAGGTGGTTGCCGACGGTGCGGACGGACAGGGTGAGGCGTTCGGCGATCTGCCGGTTGCTGAGGCCGGCTGCGGCCAGTGTGACGATCTGCCGCTGCCGGGCGGTGAGTTCGCCCAGGACCAGGCCGGACAGGGCCGGGGTGCGCGCGCCGGGGCAGCGGCGGGCCAGGGCGACGGCGCGGGTGCGGGCGGTGCGGGCGGCGCTCGGATCGCGGTGCACGGGGACGGCCTGGGCGTACGCCTCGGCGGCGAACAGCAGCAGGCCGCGCTCCGCCAGGCGGGCGGCCGCCCGGTCCAGGGCGGGTCCGTCCCGGCGGACGAGGGCGGCGGCGTGCTCGGCGAAGACGCTGCCCGCGGGCAGCCGGCCGAGGACCGTCTCGGGGGCGCCGAGACGCACCGCGTCGTAGAGCGTGAGGACGTCCTCGCCGGGGATCTCCCGGCCGGCGTCCGCCTCCTCCGGTTCGCCTCGGGCCGCGGCCAGCCAGGTCGCCGCGGTCCCCCGCGCCGTACACCCGCCGAGGGCGTCGTACGCCGCCGTGGCGTCCCCCGACTGCGCGGCGGCCAGGGACAGTTCGGTACGGCAGGAGAGGTCGTCCGGGTCGTGCCGCAGCCCTTCCCGGGCCCAGGCCGCGGCCTCGGGCAGCTGTCCGCGCAGCCGGGCGTGGCGGGCGCGCACGGCGGCGTGCCCGCACGGCACCGGATGGCCCTCCGCCGTCAGCCACTCCCCCACGGGCGCGGACCGGTCCCGGACGTCGGCCTCGGTGATCGACCGGGTGAGCGCGGCCGTCTCGGCGGCGAGGGCGGAGCCGTACCGGCCGGGCGTGCCGGCCAGCCGCCGGGCCCGCAGCCGCCCGGCCGTGGCGCGCAGGGCCGGGCCGTACAGCGGGTGGGCGAGGCGGAGGCCGTGCCGCTCGTCGAGGTCGATCAGCCCGGCCGCCTCCAGGTGTTCGAGCACGTCCAGGTCGAAGGCGTCGGCGTCGGCCGCCAGCGGCTCGGCGAAGGCCAGCCGGTCGAGGGTCTCCCGCTCGACGGGGTCGGTGCGGTCGAGGACCGGCGCGGTGCGCACGCGGACGGCCGGGGTGACCGGGACGGGGCCCCGCCAGGCCCACTCGTCGGTGCCGGGCACCCGGGTCAGCAGCCCGTCCTCGCGCACCGCGCCCAGCAGGTCCCGCAGCAGCCGCAGATCGCCCTGGCAGAGCCGGTGCAGGCGCCGTACGGTGAGCGGTTCCAGGGGTCGGCCCGCGCCCGCCGCGGCGAGTTGCGCGGTCTCCTGCGGGGGCAGCGGCCGCAGGGCGAGCCGGGGCAGCAGTTCACCCGTCCACAGCCGGGACACCGCGCCGGGCGCGGGCGCGCCGTCGGTGGCGACGACCACCAGGCGGGTGCGGCCGTGCACGGCGAGCTGGTGGACGAGGGCGGCCGAGGAGCCGTCCAGCCAGTGGGCGTCGTCGACCAGCAGCAGCCGTACGCCGGACAGCACCTTGAGCGCGCGGTGCAGGGTGACGGACTCGGGCAGCAGGTGCGCGAACGCGGCGAAGGGGATGTCCCGGGACTCGGGGCTGCCGGCCGTCCGGACACAGTCGGTGCCGCGGACGGCCTCCGTGACCAGCCGGGTCTTGCCCACGCCGGCCGGGCCGGTGACCACGATGCCGGGGCGGCCGGCCGCGATCGAGCGGCGGACCAGCTCCAGTTCGTCCTCCCGGCCGGTGAACGGCCAGGGCAGGTGAAGGGTCTTCGCGTCCTGTTCGTAAGTCATCACATCAGCAGGAGTCGCGCTACTCAGTCCTGATACAGGGGCGGTTGAGTAGACCCCGACTCAGGCGCCCGGGGGCCGCCGGACGGCAGTCTGGGCCCATGACCGCACGCTACTGCTCCCTCGCGCAGCAGCCCGCCCCCGCCTTCGCGCCGGGGCTGGCCGCCGAGCGGATCGGTGCGCTCGTCCGGGGCCACCGGATGTGGGTCAACGGCACCGTGCTGCACTACTACTTCTTCGACGGCGACACCGACGGCTCCGTCATCCCCGTGCCGGGGACCGGGGAGACCCGGCGGATGCCGTGGGCGGGCACGAAGGAACAGCAGGACGTCGTCCGGGAGTGCTTCGACGAGTGGCAGCGCCTCGGCATCGGGCTGACCTTCACCGAGGTCGGCGACCGGTCGGAGGCGGAGCTGCGCATCGGGTTCCAGCCCGGCGACGGGTCCTGGTCGATCGTGGGCCGGGACGCCCTGCGGGTGGGACTGCACGAGCGCACCATGAACTTCGGCTGGGACCTGACCGCGCCCGGGGAGCGCGCGACGGCCCTGCACGAGATCGGGCACGCGCTGGGCATGACGCACGAGCACCAGAGCCCGTACGCCGGTATCCACTGGGACGACGAGGCCGTCTACGAGGAGCTGGCGGGCCCGCCCAACTTCTGGAGCCGGGACCGGACGTACGGCAACATCCTGCGCAAGCTGGAGCGGGACGAGGTGAACGGCGCGGTGTGGGACCCGCAGTCGATCATGGGGTATCCGTTCCCGCCGGGGCTGATCCTGGAGCCGGAGCAGTACCGCGGGGGGCTGCTTCCGCCGGGCACGCTGTCGGCGGCGGACAAGGAGTTCGCGCTGCGCTGGTACCCGCCGGCGGGCGCGCCGCGGCCCTGCGCGCTGGTGCCGTTCCGGTCGGCACCGCTGCGGCTGGCGCCCGGCGGGCAGGCGGACTTCACCGTGGAGCCGCCGGAGACCCGGGAGTACACGGTGGGCGTCTTCGGCGCCGCCGACACCGTCGTCGTGGTCTTCGAGGAACGCGACGGCGAACCGCGCTACCTCACCGCCCAGGACGACGGCGGCACCGCCGGCAACGCCACCGTCCGGGCCCGGCTCGTCAAGGGCCGCCGCTATGTCGTCCGCGTGCGCCTGTACTCCGCATGGGGTTCGGGAGAGACGGCCGTCATGTGCTGGTGACGGTCGGATCCACCGCGCGGACCCGAAGACCACAGTCCGGCACCGGGGGAGCGGCCGAGCGCGTCATCCACGGGGGAGATGACGCGCTCGGCCACGCCGTTGCCGCGTCGTCGAGGAGGACCGGCTCAGCGCCGTTCGCACACGTCCGGGCAGCGAAAAAGGCCCTCACAGGTTCTCCCTGTGAGGGCCCTTCGCCGTGTCGGGACGACAGGATTTGAACCTGCGACCCCTTGACCCCCAGTCAAGTGCGCTACCAAGCTGCGCCACGTCCCGGCGGCGAACACGCGGTTTCCCGCGTGATCGTGCAGGTCAACCCTACCTCATGTGCGGGACCCACTTCCCCAGCGCTTCCATGTTCGGCGGGCCCGCACCGCAGGTGCCCCGCACAGCCGGCGTGCTGACCTCCGCCGTGCCCTGCCTCGCCGGTCTGCTCACCCTGCGCCGGGTCCCGGCGAACACCTCCGGGCTGTTCATGAGCGTCAACCCGGTGCCGGCCGCCGTGGCCGGCCGGCTCGTCCTCGGCGAGGGGCTGGGGGCGTGGGAGTGGGCCGGGATCGCGGCGGTCGGCACGGCGAACGCGGTGAGCATGGCGGCCCGGCGCACCCGAGCCCGCCCGGGTCCGCGCCGAACGCCGCGCCGAGTGCGCGCCGGCCGTCCGGACCGGCCGGACCGGCAGGACCGGTCGTTCGTCGGCCGGCCGGTCCGGGCAGTCGGCAACGGAACGGCCCGCCCGGCTGGGCCGGCCGAGCGTTCCGGCCGGGTGCGCGACGAAGTGTCCGGCCGGCGGGGCCGATCCCGCACACTCTGTCGGCACCGGGGCGGGGGTGCGGCTGGCTAGGGTCGGCCGTATGACCCACAGTTTCGTTGTCCACGTCCCCGACGCCGAGCTCGAACCGGAGCCGCTGGAGCCCGGGCAGATCCTCTCCGGGACGCCCGAGGTCACCGGGAAGGTGGTGTGGGAGTCGGCGGACGGCCGTCAGGTGCGCGGGATCTGGCAGATCACGCCGGGCGTGGTGACCGACACCGAGGCGGACGAGCTGTTCGTCGTGCTCAGCGGGTCGGCGACGATCGAGGTGGAGGGCGGGCCGACGCTGAGGGTCGGGCCCGGGGACATGGCGGTGCTGCGCGAGGGTGACCGTACGACCTGGACGGTGCACGACACGCTGCGCAAGGCGTACGCGATCAGTCTGTGAGCGGCGGGGCGGTCGTCCCGCGGATCTCCAGGGTCGGCGCGGCGAGATGGGTGCGGCCCTCGCCGCCCGGCCGGTCGAAGCGGTCCAGCAGGCAGCGGGCGGCGCGGCGGCCGACCTCGTGCCCGGCGTGGTCGACGGTGGTGAGCCACAGATGGCGCAGCCGGGCGACGGCCGTGTTGTCGTACCCGGTCACGGAGAGGTCGTGCGGGACGCGCAGGCCGAGTTCGGCCGCCGCGGACAGGGCGCCCACGGCGGCGATGTCGTTGACGGCTAGCACGGCGGTGGGCCGGTCGGCGCGCCCGAGGAGCCGTACGGTCGCCCGGTAGCCGCCCTCCTCCGTCATGTCGCTGGGCTCGACCAGCGCGCCCTCGGCCAGGCCGTGCGCCCGCACGGTCGCCTCGAAGCTGCGCCGGCGCAGCCCGCCGACGGCGCCGTAGCCCGCGATGTGCGCGATCCGGCGGTGGCCGAGCCCGATGAGGTGCTCGGTGACGAGCCGCGCGCCCCGGGTGTCGTCGCCGGCGACCAGGTCGACGCCGGGCGGCACCTCCTCGCGGGCCCCGGCGACCACCACGGGTATGCGCGCGGCGGCCGGGGCGAGCGCGGCGGGGTCGGGCAGGGTGCCGACGACGACCAGACCGTCGACGCCGAGGTCGAGGAAGGGGCCGGCCGGGTCCTGGCCGGTGCGGCGGTTGAGCCGGGCGTCGGCGAGGACGGTGCGCAGTCCCGCGGTGTGCAGCAGGGAGTTGAGGCCGTCGAGCAGGTCGACGTACCAGGGGTTGCGCAGGTCGTGCAGCAGGACGCCGATGGTGCGGGTGCGCTGTTCGCTGAGGCTGCGCGCGGCGGCGTTGGGCCGGTAGCCCAGCTCCCGGACGGCCCGCAGCACGGCGTCGCGCTTCTCGGGCCGCACCTGCGTCGAGCCGCGCAGCACGAGCGAGACCAGCGACTTGGACACCCCGGCCCGTTCGGCCACATCGCGGATCGTCGGCGGTCTCATGGCGTGGACCGTTCCATGCTCCGCGCCGCCTTGTCAAAGGCGGCGCGGAGGGTTGACACCGGTCAGTGGCGGCACCCAAGGTGACCCCGGACAGGCGATGGACCGGTCCAAAGACGGGCGGAGAGGGGCTGTCATGGCGGAGACGCTGGGCGTCGCGGTCGTCGGGTTCGGCTGGATGGGCCGGGTGCACACCCAGGCCTACGCCCGGGTCCGGCATCACTATCCGCAGCTGCCGCTGCGGCCCGAGCTGGTGACGGTCGCCGAGGAGGTGCCGGGCCGGGCCGAGCGGGCCGCCGAGCAGTTCGGGTTCGCCGGGACGGCCCGCGACTGGCGGGAGGTGGCCGCCGATCCACGCGTGCGCGCGGTCAGCGTCACCGCTCCGAACTTCCTGCACCGCGAGATCGGCGTGGCGATGGCCGAGGCGGGCAAGCACCTCTGGATCGAGAAGCCGGTGGGCCTGACCGCCGAGGACGCCAGGGCGGTGGCGGACGCGGTGGCGGCGGCCGGGGTGCGCGGCGCGGTCGGCTTCAACTACCGCAACGCGCCCGCCGTGGAGACGGCCCGCTCGCTGATCGCCGAGGGCGCGATCGGCACGCCCACCCATGTCCGCGTCCGTCTCCTCAGCGACTACGCGGCCCACCCCGAGGCCGCGCTGACCTGGCGCTACGAGCGGGAGCGCGGTGGCAGCGGGGTGCTCGGCGACCTCGCGTCGCACGGCGTGGACCTGGCCCGGTACCTGCTCGGCGAGATCGCCTCGGTGACCGCCGACACGGCCGTGTTCGTGCCGGAGCGGGCCCGCCCGGCCGGTGCCACGGCCGGACACGGCCGCGCGGCCGGCGGGGAGCCGGGCCGGGTGGAGAACGAGGACTACGTCAGCTGCCTGCTGCGTTTCGCCTCCGGCGCGCGCGGGGTGCTGGAGGCCTGCCGCGTCTCGGTCGGCGAGCAGAACGCCTACGGCTTCGCGGTGCACGGCACGAAGGGCGCCGTGTTCTGGGACTTCCGCCGGCTGAACGAGCTGGGCGTCTGCCGCGGCGAGGGCTACCAGGACCAGCCCGTGAGCACGGTGTACGTCGGCCCGGGCGACGGCGAGTTCGGCGCGTTCCAGCCGGGGGCCGCCAACGCCATGGGCTACGACGACCTGAAGGTGATCGAGGCGTACCGGTTCCTGCGGTCGATCGCCGAGGGCGTGCCGCACGGCGCGACCCTCACGGACGCCGTGCGCAGCGCCGCCGTCCTGGACGCGATGGCGCGTTCCGCCGAGAGCGGGGCCTGGGTCTCGCCGGACGCGGTGGGGTGAGGGTCAGCGGGCTCTCCGGGCGCGCCGCCCCATGAACACCTTGAGTGGGACGAGCAGGAGCCAGCACCAGGCGGCCGCCGCCCCGAGCACCAGGGTGAGCGGAATGCTGACGAGGAACACGACGACGGTGGCCGAGAGGTCGCGGATGTGGTGCGCGAACTCCTCGTCGGGTGCCACCCGGCCGCACAGCCAGGGGCGTCGGGTCAGGAGCGCGACCAAGCCGACATGGGTGGCGCCCAGCGCGGCGACCGCCCCCGCGTAGATCGCGACGGAGACGGGTTCGCCGCCGTAGTCGGACATCAGCCGGGTGGGAAAGGGCACCAGTGCGGCTGCGCCCAGCCCGAGCACGGACAGCGCGACGACCTGTCCGTCCACCTGGCGCACCCAGCGGAAGATCGTCCGGTGGCCGTGCCAGAAACCGCCCAGCACCAGCACGCTCAGCGCGTAGGCTCCCAGGTCGGGCAGCAGCTCGCGCAGGGCCTCGCGGTACTGCTCGGGGTTCAGATCCCGGGGCACCGTGAGGTCCAGGACGAGCAGGGTGATGGCGATGGCGAACACCCCGTCGGCGAGCGCGATCAGCCGCTCGGGGCTGCCGTCCGGGTTCGATTTCCACATGCGCACGACGGTAGGGAGCCGGGACCCGTCCTGCGGGGATACACGCCCGAGGCGTGCGCCCCGTCGTCACCGGACGGCCGGGGGCACGTTGTACGGCGTCACCACCTGGATCGGGGACGGCAGGGTGGGTCCGGCGGGAGGCAGCGCGCCGTGCGCCCGCATGACCAGACGGCAGGCCTCGCGCAGGTCGTGCCGCAGATCGTGGTGGAGGACGGCGGACAGGCGGTGCTCACGCAGCAGCCGGGTGTTGTCGTGGTCGAGGTCGTGCGCGACGAGGACGGCGCACTCCCGGCCCGCGTCCTCGAAGGCGCGCAGTGTGGCGAGGTTGCCGCCGCCGATCGAGTAGACCGCGCGGATCTCCGGGTCGCGGTCCAGGGCGGCGCGCACCAGGTCGTACTGGGTGGCGTCCAGGCCCTGGCCCTCGGCGATCTCGACCAGGGTGCGGCCCGGGTGCCGGGCGCGCAGGGTGGCCCGGAAGCCCATCTCGCGCTCCTCCTCGTTGCGGAAGAAGCCGCTGCTGAGACTGGTGAGCACATGGGCGGGCCGGTCGCCCAGCCACTGGCCCATGAGGTACGCGGCGGTGGCGCCCGCCGCCCGGTTGTCGATGCCGACGTAGCCGATCCGGGCACTGGCGGGCAGGTCGGTGACGAGGGTGACCACCGGGATGCCCGCGGCGGCCAGCCGGCCGACGGCGGCGGTGACCTCGGGCACGTCCGGCGCCTTGAGGATGACGCCCTGGGAGCCCCGCCGGGCGATCCGGTCGAGGGTGGCGAGCTGCTCGTCGACCGGGCCGGTCTCGCGGAAGTGGAAGCGGGAGCGCAGCACGGCCGGGTGCAGTCCGGGCAGTTCGGCCTCCAGGGCGGTGCGGACGGCGGTGGAGAACCGCTCCGGCGCCTGCATCACTATGTCGATCATGAAGGTGCGGCCGACGAGGCGAACCTGGGTACGCTGCCGGTCCAGGTCGGCGATGGCCCGGTGCACCTCCTGCGCGGTGCTCGGGCGCACCCCGCCGCGCCCGTTCAGGACGCGGTCGACGGTGGCCTCGCTCAGCCCGGCCTGACGTGCGATCTCACGGAGGGGGAAGGGGTGGCCCACACACGGCTCCTCGCGCCTGTTGAGGGTTTTTTGACGGCTCGCTGATGGTTGCCCGAGTGGTTTGTCCTGACAACAATGACATCACTCCGTCGCCCCTGTCAGCGAAAGGACGGCAGCCGTTCCATGCGCATCGGAATCCTCGGCCTCGGCCGTATCGGCGCCTTCCACGCCGAGACCCTCTCCGGGCTCGACGCGGTCGAGTCGCTCGTGCTCACCGATCCGTTCGCGGACGCCGCCAAGACCGCCGCGGAGCGGTTCGGCGGAGAGGTCGTGGACTCACCGGAGGCGGTGCTGTCCGCCGGGGTCGACGGGGTGGTGATCGCCGCCGCGACCGACGCCCACCCGGGCCTGATCCTCGCCACCGTGCGGGCCGGAGTGCCCGTCTTCTGCGAGAAGCCCGTCGCCCGGACCATGAGCGAGGGCGTCGCGGTGCTGGACGCCGTCCGGGGATCGGACGTGCCGGTCCAGATCGGCTACAACCGCCGCTTCGACGCCGGCTTCGCCGTCGCGCGCGCCGCCGTGCACAGCGGCGAGCTGGGCCCGCTGCACACCGTCCGGTCGACCACCCTGGACCCGGCGCCGCCGCCCGCCGCGTACATCGCGGCCTCCGGGGGCATCTTCCGGGACTGCTCGGTGCACGACTTCGACATCATCCGCTGGGTGACCGGCCGCGAGGTGACCGAGGTGTACGCCGTCGGCGGCAACCGGGGCGCCGCCCCCATCGCCGCCGCGGGCGACGCGGACACCACCGGCGCGCTGCTCACCCTGGACGACGGGACGATCGCGGTCGTCTCCAACTCCCGCCACAACGGGCGGGGTTACGACGTGCGGATGGAGCTGCACGGCTTCGCGGACTCGATCGCGGTCGGCCTGGACGACAAGCTGCCGCTGCGCTCGGTGGAGCCGGGCGTCACGTTCCCGGCCGGGACGCCGCACGACTTCTTCATGGACCGCTTCGCCGCCGCCTACCGCGCCGAACTCACCGCGTTCACGGAGGTGGTGGCCGGTGCCAGGCCCTCGCCGTGCACGGTCGAGGACGCGCTGGAGGCGGGCTGGATCGCCGAGGCGTGCACGCTGTCGCGGGCCGAGCACCGGCCGGTGACGATCGCGGAGGTCCGCACCATCTGACTCAGCGGTGAAGCGCCGGCCGCTCCGCGCCGCCGGCCGCCCGGTCGGGTGCGGGGTCACGAAGCCCTCCCGGTCGCGGGACGGCTTCGAGGGAGGCCGGGCGCGAGCACCCGAGCAGCACTTGTGTGGGGGACAGCGAGCCCGCACCCGGCTTCCCTCAGTCCGCAATCTGCCACACCGGCCGTCCGCCCGCGCGCCGAACGCGTCCGGACGGCGGCGGTCCGGCCCGCGGGCCGCCCTACGGCGCCGAAAGCACCAGGCGGCGGGCGAAGTTGCGGTAGCCGAGACGGGTGAACGCGGCGGCCATCGGGGCGTTCGCCAGGTCGGTGTCGGCGCGCACGGTGTCCGCTCCGGCCTCCTCGGCCAGGAAGCGGGTGATCTCGGCCAGCAGGTCGTCCACGTGGCCGTGGCCGCGGTGCTCGGGCAGCACGCCGAGGTAGCCGACGACATGGAAGCTGGGGTTCCGGGAGGGCAGCGCGAAGCCGACCGGGCGGCCCTGCGGGGTCTCGGCGATCCGCCACCAGGCGCGGTCGCCGGCCATCTCGTCCCGGTAGAAGGCGACGTCGGTCCGGGCCTGCGCCTCGGCGCCCACGGTCGCCGCGCCGGTGCCGGAGTGCGCGTCGAGGGTGCCGTCCAGCACCCGGCGGAAGAGGTCGACGAAGACCTCGTCGTCCGGCTCGGCCCGGAACCGCAGCCGGCCGGAGGGCCGGGGCACGCCGTTCTCGGGGGTCCACTCGAAGCGGAGCCGCTCGAGGGAGGCGGTGAGCCCGACGCGCCGGGCGGCCGCCCGGCGCCAGCGCAGGGCGGCGACCGCGTCGGGGCGCTCGCGCCAGTCGCCGGGCAGCGCGACGTGGTACTCGGGCGGGGTGGTCAGGCCGGTGGCGGCGAAGGCGGTGTGCGCCGCCGTCAGGACGCGGGCCGCGAGGTCCGTGCGCGCCTCGTCGGTTCCGTCGAGGTCGCGGACGTTCAGCACGTCGAGCGCGGCCGGCTCGGTGTCGTGCGGTCCGGCCCACCAGACGGCGAGGGCGACCGGCTCGCCGCCGTCCTCGGCCAGCCAGCTCCGCTCGGGCCGGTACTCACCGGTGCCGAGCCGGTCGCGGAAGGTGTCGGCGTCGGCCCAGACGCCGACCTCGCCGGCGGGCAGCAGGGGCAGCACGCGGTCGGTGTCGGAGTCGGTCAGCGGGCGGATGATCACGAGGCCTCCGAGGCGGGTCGGTCCCAGGTGCGGTCGAGGAAACCGGCGATCAGCGGGGCGATCTCCGGCAGGTGGTCCTCCAGGGCGAAGTGCCCGGTGGGGAACAGGTGCAGTTCGGCGTCGGGCAGGTCGCGCAGGTAGGCGTGGGCGCCGTCGGGGATGAAGAACGGGTCTCCCGTGCCCCAGGTGATGAGGGTGGGCGGGCGGTGGGCGCGCAGCCAGGCCTGCCAGTCCGGGTAGGCGGCGAGATTGCTCTTGTAGTCGTAGGCGAGGGCGAGTTGGGCCTTCTTGCGGCCCGGCTGGTCGAGGAAGTGCTGGTCGAGCAGCCAGCTCTCGGGGGCGACGAGCGCGGGATCGGCCGTGCCGCCCTCGTACTGGGCGCGGGTGGCGGCGAGGGTGAACAGGTCGAGGATGGTCTGCTCGGCGCCCGGGGTGTCCGGGGTGAGGGCGGTGAACTCGCGGGCGGCGTCGGACAGTCCGTCGAGGTAGGCGTTGCCGTTCTGCACCACCAGGCCGGCGACGCGGCCGGGACGGCGCTGTGCGAGGCGCAGGCCGACCGGGGCGCCGAAGTCGAAGAGGTACAGCGTGTACCGGGTCAGTCCGAGCCGTTCGGTGAAGCCTTCGACGATGTCGGTGAGCCGCTCGAAGGAGTAGGTGAAGTCCTCGGGGGCGCGGGTGTGCCCGAAGCCCGGGTAGTCGGGGGCGATCAGCCGGTAGTGCCGGCCGAGGGTGTCGATGAGCCGCCGGAACTGGTGCGAGGCGGACGGGAAGCCGTGCAGGAGCAGCAGCACCGGGGCGTCCGGCCGCTCGGGCAGGGACTCGCGGTAGAAGACGTCGGCCCCGTCGACGTGCAGGTGCCGGTGGGCGGTGCGGGCGGGTGGGCTGATGCGCGCGGCGAACGCCGGGGTGGTCATGTGACAGTCATATGCCGCCGTCTTCTAATGCGTCAACTGTTTTATGTAGCATTAGATTTCATGGACGCCAGCGCACCGCCGACCGGCGAGCCCCTGCCTCTGGACCTCGTCAACACCCGCCCGCTGAGCGGCACGGGCCGTGCCGACCTGCTCGGCACCCCGGACCGGCTGGCCGCCTGGCTGGCCCGGCAGACGGACCGGCTGGGCGCGGAGGCGGACGGCCCCGCCCCGACCGAGGCCGACCTCGCCCCCGTGCACGCCGTACGGGACCACACCGAGGCGGCGCTGCGCGCGCTGCTGGACGGGCGACGGCCGCCCGAGTCCGCGCTGCGCGCTCTCGCCGACGCCCAGCGCGCCGCACCGGCCGTCCGGGTCCCGGTCTGGGACGGTACGGCGGTCACCGCCCCGCCGCGCCGCACCGGCCCGCTCGGCACCCGGCTGGCCGCGCTGCTCGCGGAGGCCGCCGCCGCCCTGCTCGCCGACCCGGCGGTCGCCCGGGTCAAGGAGTGCGAGGCCGACGACTGCGTCCTGCTGTTCCTCCCGGCGCACCCCCGCCGCCGCTGGTGCTCCCCCGCCCGCTGCGGCAACCGCACCCGGGTCGCCCGCCATTACCGGCGGCACAGGAGTCCCTGAGAGTGGCCGCCGCTACCCCGGAGCCCTGAAGTGCCGGAGTGCCGATGCGCCGTGGCGTCTCGCCCCTCCCCCCCGGTCCTGCTGGGCCTTGAGCGTCGTCCGGTCCTCGCGCCGATGCTGGTCCGGTACGTCAGACCGCGCGCGGCGGTGTCTCTCCTGCCGGGGCACCGAGAAGATCCGCGGCCACCGGGGCTGCGTCTTCACCGGCACCGTCCCGCCGACACAGGTCGGCACCCGCCAGGTGCCGGGGCGCGCTGGTGGGGCGGCCGGGCGCCGCCCAGGAGTTCGCGGTGAGCCGCGCCGAGGAGGTCACCCCCCGGATGCGCACGGTGGGTTTCGCCGCCCCGGTCACGGCGGCGGCGACGGGACTGTTCCTCAGGCGGGCGGCGCGGTGCCGCCGGCCCGCGGCGGACGGCGGCGCGCCGAGGCGGACGGCGGCTCCTGAACGGCTGCACGGCCGTGTCCACCGCCCCGGTGGGGGCTCAGGCCCCGCAGGAGCGCAGGAACCTGCGGGTGCGGGTCGCGATCGGCAGGGGCCTGTCCGGCTCGCAGGGGTACATGTCCTGCTCGACGATGGCGAACAGCTCGACGCCGAGGCGCTGCGCCGCCATCAGGACGGGCTGGAGCTCCGGCACCCCGGCGGGGGGTTCGCACATCACGCCGCGCTGCACGGCGGGCCCGAACGGCACCCCGTTCGCGACCACGTCGGCCAGGATCTCCGGGTCGACCTGCTTGAGGTGGAGGTAGCCGATGCGCTCGCCGTACGTCTCGATCAGCTTGACGCTGTCGCCGCCGCAGTAGGCGTAGTGCCCGGTGTCCAGGCAGAGGTTGACCAGGTCGGAGTCGGTGGAGTCGAGGAAGCGCTCGACGTGCGCCTCGGTGTCGATGTGGGTGTCGGCGTGCGGGTGGACGACGATGTCCAGGCCGTAGGCCTCCTTCACCTCGTGGCCGAGCCGTTCCATGCCCTTGGTGAGGTGGGCCCACTGCTCGGCGGTCAGCTCCGGCGGCTCCAGGATCTCGGCGGTCTTGTCGTCCCGCCAGAAGGAGGGGATGACGACGAGGTGCCGCGCGCCCATGGCCCGGGTGAGCGCGGCGACCTGGCCGACGTGCTCCCAGGTGGACTCCCAGACGGCCGGGCCGCGGTGCAGGCCGGTGAAGACCGTGCCCGCTGAGACCTTCAGGTTCCGCTTGGCCACCTCGTCGGTGAGGCGGGCCGGGTCGGTCGGCAGGTAGCCGTACGGGCCCAGCTCGATCCAGGAGTACCCGGCCTCGGCGACCTCGTCGAGGAAGCGTTCCCAGGGCACCTGCCGCGGGTCGTCGGGGAACCAGACACCCCAGGAGTCGGGGGCGGAGCCGACCCGGATGCGGTCGAGCACAGGGGCCATGTCAGGAGCTTCCTTCCGGAGACGACGGGGATGACGGATGCGACGGAGCCGACGGGCGCGACGGGATCGGCGCTGCGGTGGCCCGGAGGTCCCGCTCGTCGGGGAGTTCCTCGACGTCGACGCCGCGGACCTGGGCGAGTTCGTGCTTGAGGGCGGCGAGTTCGGCGCCTCCGGCCATGTGGTTGGTCAGCTCTTCGAGACTGACCTCGCTGCGGTCGGCGGAGAGTTCCAGGGTGCCCAGGCGCAGCACGCTGAAGTGGTCGCCGACCAGGTAGGCGTGGTGGGGGTTGTGGGTGATGAAGATGACGCCGAGGCCGCGGTCTCGGGCGGCGGCGATGTACTTGAGGACGACGCCGGACTGCTTGACGCCGAGGGCGGCCGTCGGCTCGTCGAGGATCAGCACCCGGGCGCCGAAGTGGACCGCCCGGGCGATGGCGACGCACTGGCGCTGGCCGCCGGAGAGGGTGCCGATGGGCTGTTCGAGGTCGTCGAGGACGATGCCCATGTTGCGCAGTTCCTCGTCGGCGGTCTTCTTCATCCGCTCGATGTCGAGGCGGCGCAGGGGCCACGCGCCCTTGGTCAGCTCCGAGCCGAGGAAGAAGTTCCGCCACACCGGCATCAGCGGCACGGTCGCCAGGTCCTGGTAGACGGTGGCGATGCCCCGGTCGAGGGCCTCGCGCGGGGAGGAGAAGCGGACCGGCTCCCCGTCGACCAGGAACTCGCCCTCGGTGTGCTGGTGCAGCCCGGAGACGATCTTGATGAGGGTGGACTTGCCGGCGCCGTTGTCGCCGAGCACGCAGGTCACCTCGGACGGGCGGACGGTGAGGTCGACGCCGTGCAGGGCACGGATGTTGCCGTACGACTTGCCGGCCCCGCGCAGTTCCACGAGGGGTGTCTCGGTCACGGTGGTCATGGGTGGCTCACCTCCGGGTCGCGGTCCTGCGGACCCACAGATTGATCAGGGTGGCGCCGAGCAGCATCACGCCGAGGAAGGCCTTGAACCAGTCCGGGTTCCAGCCCGCGTAGACGATGCCCTGCTGCACCATGCCGAACATGAAAGCACCGAAGACCGGGCCGATCGCGGAGCCGTAGCCGCCGGTGAGCAGACAGCCGCCGATCACCGCCGCGGCGATGTAGATCAGCTCCTGGCCGACGCCCTCGCCGGACTGCACCGTGTTGAAGGAGAACAGCTGGTGCATGCCGACGAACCAGGCACCGAGGCCGACCAGCATGAACAGGGAGATCTTGGTGAACGTGACGGGCACGCCGACGGCCCGCGCGCTCTCCTGGTCGCCGCCGGCCGCGAAGACCCAGTTGCCGTAGCGGGTGCGCAGCAGCACCCAGGTGGCGAGGCCCGCGAAGACCAGCCACCACACGACGGTGATCTTCACCTGGACGCCGCCGACGTCGAACGACGAGGCGAAGATCGCCCTGGCCTGGCCGAAGCCGTCCATGTCGCTGATGTCGTCGGTGGCCACATTGCCGGTGATCAGCTTGGTGACGGCGAGGTTGACGCCCTGGAGGATCAGGAAGGTGCCGAGGGTGACCAGGAAGCTCGGCAGCCCGGTCCGCACCAGCATCCAGCCGTTGAGCAGGCCGACCCCGAGCGAGACGGCGAGGGCGACGATCACGCCGACCCAGACGTTCATCGTCAGCTGGTAGCTGATCATGCTCGCGGTGAGCGCGGAGGTGATCACCGCGACGCCGGACGACAGGTCGAACTCGCCGCCGATCATCAGCAGGGCCACCGGCAGCGCCATGATCCCGATCGTCGACGACTGGTAGAGGATGTTCGCCATCGAGCTGCCGTCGCGCACCGCGGGTGCGGCGACCAGGAAGAACACGAACACGGCGACGGCCCCGAGGAGGACGCCCACCTCCGGCCGGGCGAGCAGCCGCAGCGCGAGCGGGCGCCGGGCGGTGCGCCCGTCGCTCTCCTTCGGGCCGGGGGCCGGTGGTGCGGGCACCGCCGGCGCGGCCTGCTGGGACATGCTCATCACCGGGTGCCCTTCGCGGCGAACCCGGCGACCCGGTCGACGTTGGACTTGTCGACGAACGCCGGGCCGGTCAGCACGGGCTGCTCGCCGCCGCCGCTGTAGTTGCCGTTGTTCTCGTAGAGCCACAGGGAGTCGACGGCGAGGTAGCCCTGGAGGTAGGGCTGCTGGTCGACGGCGAACTCGATGGTGCCGTCGCCGATGGCGGCGGTGAGCTGCTTGTTGAGGTCGAAGGTGGCGATCTTCGCCTTGCTCCCGGCCTCCGACACCGACTGCACCGCCGTCAGCGCGAAGGGCGCGCCGAGGGTGACGACGTAGTCGATGGCGTCGTCCTCCTTGAGCTTGGCGGTGATGGTGGACTTCACCGAGGGCATGTCGGTGCCGTTGACGTACAGGGTCTCGGTGTCGCCGGAGAAGGTCTTCCGCACGCCGTCGCAGCGCTGGGTGAGGCCGATGTTGCCCTGTTCCTGGATGACGCAGACGGCCCTTCTCGCGCCGGACTCGTTCAGCCGCTTGCCGAGCGCTTCGCCGGCCACGGTCTCGTCCTGCCCGAAGAACTCCAGGAGGCCGAGCCTGCGCCATTCGCTGACGCCGGAGTTGAGGCCGACCACGGGTATCCCGGCCGCGTTCGCCTTGCTCACCACGTCCTTGAGGGCGTCCGGCTTGGCGAGCGTGACGGCGATGCCGTCGACCTTCTGGTCGATCGCGTTCTGCACCAGGTTGGCCTGGTTGCCCGCGCCCGGGTCGGCCGAGTAGACGAGCTTGATGTTGCCCTTGGCGGCGGCGGCCTCGGCGCCCTTGCGGACGATGTCCCAGAAGGTGTCGCCGGGCGACTGGTGGGTGATCAGGGCGACCGTCATCCGGGGGGTGGAGGCCTTGCCCGCGGCGGCGCCCTCCGCCGGCTCCTCGGCCTTCTTGCCGCCGGAGCCGCTGGAGCAGCCGGCGAGGACCAGTGCCGCTGCCGCTGCCACGGCCAGGGCTGAGGTGGTGCTGCGGGAGCGGGACGAGCGGTCCCGAGGAGTGCGGTCCATCTTTCCTGCACCTCACTGTGCGACGAGGGAAGCACGGCTCTTGCCTTGCGGCTGCTTTCGCCTTGCGGCTGCTTTCGCCTGCGGCTCTTGCGTTGAGACCGGATTCCATCCCTTGGGGCGCCCGCTGTCAATACTTTGTCAAGACATCATTTCACAAGCAGGTCCGAATGTAAGTACAAAGCATTGACAAGGTGTCCGCCCCCGGCCTACACCTGGTGACCACCGCTCCCAGGAGGTGTCCCGTGGCGACGACCGGCTCCGCACTCGACGCCGTGCGCTTCACCCTCGACCGCACCAGCCCGGTCCCGCTCTACCACCAGCTCGCACGACAACTGGAGGAGGCGATCGAGCAGGGAGCCCTCGCCCCGGGAAACCTGCTGGGCAACGAGGTCGGCCTCGCCGCCCGGCTCCGCCTGTCCCGGCCGACGGTCCGTCAGGCCATCCAGTCCCTGGTCGACAAGGGGCTGCTGGTGCGCCGCCGCGGGGTCGGCACCCAGGTCGTGCACAGCCAGGTCAGGCGCCCGCTGGAACTGAGCAGCCTCTACGACGACCTGGAGGCCGCCGGGCAGCGGCCGGCCACCCGGGTCCTGCGCAACGAACGCGTTCCCGCGCCCGCCGACGTGGCCGCCGCGCTCGGGGTGCCGGAGGGCGCCGAGGTCGTCGCCCTGGAACGCCTGCGCCTCACCCACGGCACACCGGTCGCGTTCCTCCGCAACCACCTCCCGCCCGACCTGCTCGCCCCGGACACCGGCCGGCTGGAGGCGACCGGCCTGTACCGGATGCTGCGCGCCGCCGGCCTCACCCTGCACAGCGCCCGCCAGACCGTCGGCGCCCGCGCCGCCACCGCCGAGGAGGCCGCCCGCCTGGACGAGCACGAGGGGGCGGCCCTGCTCACCATGGAGCGCACCGCCTACGCCGACACCGGTCGCGCCGTCGAGCACGGCAGCCACCTCTACCGCGCCTCGCGCTACGCCTTCGACTTCCAGTTGCTGGTGCGGCCGTGACGGGCCGGCCGGACCGTCACGGCCGCCCGGTCCGGCCTCAGTGCGCCGCGTCCAGCCGGGCCCGCTGATCCGGCGTCAGCTCCAGGTCGACGGCGGCGAGGTTCTCCTCCAGCTGGGCCACCGAGGAGGCCCCGGCGAGCGGCACGACCGGCAGCGCTCCGCCGATCTGCCAGGCCAGCACCACCTGGTTGACGGTCGCGCCGGCCTCCCGGGCCACCTCGCGCAGCACCGCGAGCCGGCGCGGGGTGCCCGGGTGGTCGTAATCCGGGGGCAGCGGCTTGTCCTCGCGGACGTAGGCGCCCGCCAGCAGCGGCGAGTAGGCGACCAGGGTGAGGGCGGGCTCGGCCCGCAGGTAGCCGAGGAGTTCGGGGCCCGCGTGCCCGAGGCTGCCGTCGGGGAAGAGGCCGCCCGGCACGTCGAAGCGCGGGCGCAGATGGCTGTGCTGGTACTGGAGCACCTCGTAACCGGGCAGTCCGGCCGCCGCCGCGAGGGCGCGGGCGCGTTCCACCTTCCAGATCGCGTGGTTGCTGACCCCGAGCAGGCCGACGGTGCCCTCGGCGACGAGTCCGGCGAAGCCCTCGACGGTCTCCCGCAACGGCACCGTGGGGTCCTCGATGTGCGCGTAGAGCAGATCGATCTTCTCGACACCGAGCCGTTCCCGGCTGCGTTCGGCGGCCTCGCGGATCACCTTCGCCGACAGGCCCTCGGCGTTGTCGATGTAGCCGGTGCCGGGCGCCAGGGGGCGGGCGCCGAGCTTGGTGGCGATGACGATCTCGTCGCCGACGCCCCGGCTGCGCCGCCACCGGCCGAGCAGCTCCTCGCTCTGTCCGCCCTGACTGCCGTCGACCCAGAAGGCATAGTTGTCGGAGGTGTCGATGAAGTTCCCGCCGGCCTCGACATAGCGGTCGAGGACGGCGAAGGAGGTCTTCTCGTCGGTCACGGAGCCGAAGAGCATGGCGCCGAGCGCGAGGACGCTCACCTCGCGGCGGTGCGCCGGGTCCGTGCCGAGCGTGCGGTACTTCATGGTGGCCGTTCCTTCCCGTGAGCCCGCCGGCCGGGCTCTGGCACGGGAGTCTTCAGCTTCGCGCGCACTCGAAGTCAAGCGCGTGATCGCGTCCCGTACGGCCGGGAGGGAGCGTGCCGCCGGGAGGGGCCGCGTTCAGCGCCGGCCGCCGGCGGCGAAGGTGCGCGGCGCCGGCCGGGACGCGGTGCGCGAAGCACGCTGCTCCATCCCGTCGAGAAGGGTCTCCAGCCCCGCCTCGAAGTCCTCTTCCGTGGCCCGCAGCGGGGACTGTTCCGGCTTGTCTCCGCCGGACAGCAACTGCTGCGCCACGTGCTGGATGCACACCCCCTGCACGTACGACCAGACGGCGATCGAGAACGACCGTGCGAGCTCGGCGTCCTCGGTCAGACCGGCCAGCGCGCCCACCATCCAGTCGAGGCAGGTGGTGTCGGAGAAGTGCCGTGCGGAGCTGGAGGTCACCAGCGCCCAGGGGTGTGCGCAGTACACCTCCCAGTCGAGCCGCGCGGCGAGCCGCATCGCCTCCCGCCAGTCCGCCGGAGCGGGTTCGGGATAGGGACGCTCGTCGCAGGCCGCCCGGGTGATCGCGGTGAGCAGGGCGTCCTTGTTCGCCACATGCCGGTAGAGCGACATGACACCGGAGTCCAGCTCGGTGGCGATACGGCGCATGGACAGCGCGGCCACGCCCTCGGCGTCCGCGATCCGCATGGCGGCCGCCACGATGGCGCCCCGCGACAGTCCCGGTGAACTCGCCCGCCCGCGCTGTTTGTCGATGGCCATGGCGAAGTCTAACCAGCGGCTTGCGTACACCGCACGCAGACCTCTAGCGTACGCCGTACGCGCGGCCTGCGTACGACGTACGCACCGTCTGCCGCGTCCCCGCACGCCCTTTTCCAGAGAGGCCGCACCGTGACATCCCTCGACTTAGCCGCAGAGCGAGCCGGCCGACGGGCCTGGCTGGGCCTCCTCATCGTGCTGGGCCCCGTCGCACTCGTCGCGATGGACGGCTCCGTCCTCTACCTCGCCATGCCGGGCATCACCTCCGCGCTGACTCCCACCACCGGCCAGGCCCTGTGGATCCTTGACATCTACGGGTTCGTGGTCTCGTCCCTGCTCATCGCCTTCGGCAGCCTCGGCGACCGCCACGGCAGGCTGAGGTTCCTGCTGACCGGCGCCGTCGTCTTCGGCGCCGGATCCGTCGGCGCCGCCTTCTCCCCCAGCCCCGAACTGCTCATCGCCAGCCGGGCCCTGATGGGCCTCGGCGGCGCGACGCTGCTGCCCTCCGGCCTCGCGATCATCGGCGGCCTCTTCCCCGACCCGAGGCAACGCTCCCGCGCCATCGGCGTCTTCGCCGCGACCTTCGCCGCCGGCTTCGCGGCCGGACCGGTGATCGGCGGTCTGCTGCTCAGCCGTTACGCCTGGGGCTCGGTCTTCCTCATCAACATCCCGGTCGTCGTCCTCTTCGTCGCCCTCGCCCCGTTCCTGCTGCGTGAGGTGCGCACGGCCGGCCCCGCGCGGGTCGACGCCCTCAGCGTCGCCCTGTCCGCCGTCGGCATCCTGCTGGCCGTGTACGCGGTGAAGACGGCCGCGGCGGAGGGCCTCACCGCGACCCAGGCCGTCAGCGGGGTCACCGGCGCCGCCCTCCTGCTCTGGTTCACCCGCCGGCAGCTCACCCTGGACCACCCGCTGCTCGACCTGCGGCTCTTCAAGGACCGGGTCTTCACCGTCGCGATCCTCACCGGCGTGCTGTCCCTGGTCGCCTGGGCGGCCACGGGCTACCTCACCGGCACGTACCTCCAGTCGGTCCTCGGCCACGGCGTCCTGGCGGCGGCCCTGCTGGCGCTGCCCGGCGCGGCCGTCCTCACCGCCGCCTGCGTCGGGGCGAGCGGCGTGGTGGACCGGATCGGCAAGCGCTCGGCACTCATCGCCTCGCACTTCTTCATGGGCGTCGGCCTGCTGCTCCTTCTCCTGACGACCACCGGTCAGGGCGTGCCGGTCTTCATCGCCTCCTCCGTCGTCACCGGTGTCGGCTACGGCCTCTCCTTCAGCCTGGTGGCGGACACGGCGGTCGCGGCGGTCCCCGCCGAGCGCGCCGGCTCGGCCGCCTCCATCGCCGAGACGAGCAACGAACTCGGCAACGCCCTCGGCATCTCCCTGCTCGGCTCCCTCGCGGCCCTCTGCTTCCGGCTGACCGGCCCCGGCGTCGCGGGCACGCTCGACGAGACCCTGGACACCCCGGGTCTGTCCGCCACCGCCCTCGCCGAGGCCGAGCACGCCTTCCTCACCGGCCTGCACGTGGCGATCGGGGTGGCGAGCGCGCTCTGCCTGGCGCTGGGCGTGCTGGCGGTGCGGTGGGTGCCGAAGGAACAGCCGAGCTGACCGGCGTGCCCGACCGCCCGGTCCCTCAGGTCACCGGCCCCACGGACGGTGGCGTGACGTCGTAGGCCTCCTCCCGGGTGAGGTCGCGCAGGCGCAGCGCGGCGGTGAGCAGGTCGCGGTGGCTGGTGAAGAGGGCGTTGACGCCGAAGCGCAGCAGGTCGGGCGCGCGCATGTCGGCGATGACGCCGTGCTCGGCCAGGGCGACGGCGAGGCCGCGGGCGTGCGGATGGCGCAGGGTGACCTGGCTGCCGCGGCGGGCCGGGTCGGCCGGGGTGACGGAGGTGAAGCCGAGGGGGGTGAGGAGTGCGTCCGCGCAGTCCAGGAAGAAGCCCGTCAGGGACAGGCTCTTGGCGCGGACCTCGGCCAGGTCGACGCCGTCGAAGGCGGTGAGGGCCGCTTCGAGGGCGAGCAGGGACAGGATCGGCGGGGTGCCGATGCGGGCGCGGGCGATGCCGGGAGCGGGCGTGTAGTCCTGGGCCAGGCCGAACGGGTCGGCGTGGCCGGTCCAGCCGGGCAACGGCGTCTCCAGCACGGCGTGGTGGCGCCGCGCCACGTACAGGAAGGCGGGGGCGCCGGGGCCGCCGGAGAGGAACTTGTAGCCGCAGCCGACGGCCAGGTCCACGCCGAGGGCGTCGACGTCGAGGGGCAGGGCGCCGGCCGCGTGGCACAGGTCCCACAGCGCGAGGGCGCCGGCGGCGTGGGCGGCCCGGGTCAGCGCCCGCATGTCGTACAGCTCCCCGGTGCGGAAGTCGACGGGCGAGTAGCTCACGACGGCGGCCCGGTGGCCCTCGGCGGCGAGGAAGCGCGGGAGGTCGGCCGGGGGCACCCGCCGTACCTCGAGGTCCCGGCGGCGGGCGACCGCGTCGGCCAGGTAGCGGTCGGTCGGGAAGTGTCCGGGATCGGTGACCAGCAGCGGGCGGTCCGGGCGGAGCGCGGCGGCGGCGTCGAGCGCGGTGAACAGCTGCACGCTGGTGGAGTCGCCCGCGACCGTCTGGCCGGGCGCGGCCCCGATGAGCGCGCCGATGGCGTCCCCCACCCGCAGGGGCGCCTGCCACCAGCCGTTCGCGTTCCAGGAGCCGATGAGGCCGGTGGCCCACTGGCGCCGCACCACGTCGTCCAGGGCCGCCGGCACGGCGGCGGGCAGCGGGCCGAGGGAGTTGCCGTCGAGATGGACGACGTCCGGCGGGAGCAGGAAGCGGGCGCGGAGGGGGGCCAGGGGGTCGTCGGCGTCGAGCTGTGCGGCCCGCTCGCGCAGGGTGGCTGGTGCGGTCGGTGCCGTCCGTGCGGTCGGTGCGGTGGTCATCGGTGTGCGGCCTCCTCGCCCGCGCGGCCGGAGCGCTCCGGGGTGAAGGCGGCCGCCAGCTCCCGGAGGGTGTCGGCGACCGCGCGGGCACCGGGTGCTCCCGGTTCGATGAGGGTGTAGTGGCCGGTGCCGGGCAGGACGACCGTCCTGAGGTCCCGGTGCACGGCCGCGTAGTCGCTGAACTGGGTGAGCGGTACCTCCTCGTCGGCGGCGCCGTGCAGCAGCACGGTGGGGACGCCGGTGGTGCCGGCGTCGCGCAGCAGGGTCAAGGGGTCGACCTCGGGCAGCCGCTCGGCGAAGTGTTCCTCGCCGCCAAGCAGTTGGAGGGCGGCGTCGTTGCTGAGGCGGTCCCGGCGGGTGGCGGTGAGGTCGGTGATCGGCGCGAGGGCGAGCACGCTCGTCGGCAGGGTCCGGGTGTGCCAGCGAGAGCCGGGCGGCAGCAGTCCCCGGGCGGCGCACCACAGCGCCAGGTGACCGCCGGAGCAGTGGCCCGCCAGGACGTAGGGCCGCCCCTGGGGCAGGGTGTCCACGATCCGGGCCACGTCGTCGAAGGTCTCGGGATGGCCGCCCGCGCCGCCGGACCGGCGGAAGCCGGGGAGCAGAACGCTGAACCCCTGCGCGGAGAGGTAGGCCGCGAACGGGGTCAGGTGCATCCGGTCGTAGCGCCAGTAGCCGCCGTGCAGCAGGACGACCAGCGGGGCGTCGGGGTCGTCGGACGGCCAGGCGTCGTAGGACTGGTGGGGGTGGTCGCCGTAGCGGCCGTGCACCGGTGCCAGGACCGGCTTCAGGCTCAGGACCCGCCGCTCCTCCTCGGCCGCGAAGGCGGAGATGACCCTAGACGTCACCGCGCACCTCCCACAGTTCGGGGAAGACCGGGCGGGCCGCCCGCTGCTCCAGCCAGGCGAGCCCGGCGGAGCCGGCGCTGCCCGGTTTGGCACCCATGGCGCGGCGGACCACCAGGACGTGGTCGAAGCGCCAGCGGGTGACGAGTTCGGCGATGTCGGTGAGCAGTTCGCCCAGCGCCAGGTGGGGGTGGTGCTGCGGTCCCGCGTAGACCTGCCGCCAGGCCTCGACCACCCCGGGGTCGCTGGTGTAGGGGCTGGTCACGTCCCGTTCGCGGACGTGGCGCGGGACGGGGAGGCCCTGCCGGTGGAGGTAGGCCAGCACCTCGTCGTACAGGGACGGTTCCCGGTAGGTCTCGGCGAGCGCCTCGTGGACGGCCGGGTCGCCGCGGTGGGCGCGCAGCAGCCCGGCGGCCTTGTCGCCGAGGAGGAACTCCATGTGCCGGTACATCGCCGACTGGAAGCCCGACGCCTGGCCGAACGCGGCGCGGAAGCCGTTGAACTGGGCGGGTGTCAGCGCGGCGATGGGCACCCAGGCGCCGTTGAGGGCGTGCAACGCGCGGCGGCTGCGCGTCAGCGCGTCCATGGCCGCGTGCAGCTCGTCCTTGGCGAAGGCCACCCGTGCCGTGCGCCACTCGTGCACGATCAGGGTGAACCACAGTTCCATCACCTGGGTGGTGACGAGGAAACCCATCTCGTCCGGGGCCTCGGTGAGGGGGTGCTGGAGGCTGTTGAGGACGGACGCGTGGACGTACGTGTCGTAGGGGCTGGCGCCCGCGAAGGGCCGGGTCAGGGCGTCGTCCGTCACCGGCTCGTCGAGGGCGGACGTGCGGTCGTTCATCGCATCTCCTAGGGGTGCGGACGGGTCACACACCGAGGTGGGCGCCGCCGGAGGCATCGATCCACTGGCCGGTCACCCAGCGGGCGTCGTCGCTCGCGACGAAGGAGACGACGTCGGCGATGTCCACCGGGTCGCCGAGCCGGCCGGACGTGGAGGCCTCGGAGTACCGGCGGCGGATCTCCGGGACGGCGAGGGTGGGGTTGATCTCCGTCTCGGTGTAGCCGGGTGCGACGGCGTTGACGGTGATGCCCCGGGGGCCCAGTTCCTGGGCCAGGCAGAGGGTCAGGTAGTCGAGGGCGGCTTTGGTCATGGTGTACGAGACGATCGCCGGGAAGGCGACGCGGGTCGCGACGGAGGAGATGTTGACGATCCGGCCGCCGTCGCGCAGGCGGTCCAGGCCGCGCTGGACGATGAAGAACGGCGCCTTGGTGTTGATCGCGAAGACGCGGTCGTAGTCGGCCTCGGTCACCTGGGCGAGGGGGCGGGGCACGGTGATGCCCGCGTTGTTGACGAGGATGTCGA
>NZ_MUND01000759.1 GCF_002154375.1 Streptomyces glaucescens
GTCCCGGCCCGGGTGCCGGTCGTGTGTTCCTGTCCGTCAGCCCTTGACGCCCCGGCAGTACGGACGGCACCTGCCCGTCGGACGGCGGCGCCGCCAGTTCCGCGTCCAGTGCGGCCAGCCGTGCCCGCACCATGGCCGTCGGCCGGACCGCCGCCAGCGCCCGCCACACGTCGAGGTCGTCCTCGCCCCACGGCGCGTGCGCCCAGTCGGACAGCAGGTCCGGATCCCGGCGGGTGAGCAGCGCCGACCGCAGTCCGTCCGCGAGCCGGTGTCTGAGCCGGACCACCGCCGGAGCACGGGAGGCGGGCAGCAGCGGACCGGCGTACACCGACGCGGCGGCCGTGACGGCTCCGGACTCCAGACGCCGCTCGACGACGGCGACGTCCGAATCGGCCGGGACGGTGAGCCGGTAGGGCCGCGAGACCAGCAGCCCGGGGCCCAGCACCCCGCGCAGCCGGGCCAGTTCGGCGCGCAGCGTCACCGGTGTCACCGACTCGTCGTCGTACAGCGCGCACAGCAACTCGTCACCGGTGAGCCCCTCCGGGCGACGGGCGAGCAGCACCAGGATCTCGCTGTGCCGGCGGCTCAGCCTGATGCGGCGGCCCCTGACGAGCAGGGTCGCCTCGTCCCGGCCCAGCGCCGTCAGCTCCAGGGTCTCCTCGGCCGGTCGGCCGGGGCCGAGCAACGCCAGCTGGGACTCGGCGGCCCGCGCGACCGCCTGCACGAACGCCAGGCTGTGCGGATGCGCGAGCCCGTCCCCGCCGGTGATGTCGACGGCACCGAGCACCCGACCGGTGCGCGGGTCGTGCACCGGTGCCGCCGCGCACGTCCAGGACTGGACCCGGCGGACGAAGTGCTCCGCCGCGAAGACCTGCACCGGCCGGTCGACGGCGACCGCCGTACCCGGGGCGTTGGTCCCCATCGCGCTCTCCGCCCACCGGGCACCCGGCACGAAGTTCATCCGCCCCGCCTGGCGCCGGGTCGCGGGATGACCCTCGACCCACAGCAGCCGGCCGTGCGCGTCGCACACCGCGAGGAGGTGTTCCCCGTCGAGGGCGAAGGAGCCCATCAGCTCGCGGCACAGCGGCATCACACGGGACAGCGGGTGCTCGGCCCGGTAGACCCCCAGGTCGCCATCGGCCAGCTCCACGTCCGCGCCGCCGTCCGGTCCGACGCCGGCCCGCGCCGACCGCCGCCACGAGTCGGCGACGACCGCCCGCACCGGCCGTGGCACGGTGCCCGCCTCGGTGAACGTCTCGTGCGCCCGGCGCAGGATCCGCGCGTGCTCGACGGGGTCGGCTCCCGGCTCCAGAGCCACCCAGGGATCGGTCACCTCGGCCTCCCGGAAGGGCGATGCGGCTGGCGATGTGCGGCCCGGTCGTGCCGCCGGACGCGACGCGGCCCGGAACATCGTCACTCCGGTCGTGCGTGCCGACAACCGTTCGGACCATGGTCACCCGAACGACGGTCGGGGGCCGGGCGCCGGTCAAGCGCGGTTGACCAGCCGCATGTACCGGCTCCAGTCCCAGTGCGGCCCGGGATCGGTGTGGTCGGAGCCCGGCACCTCGTAGTGCGCGATGATGTGCGCGCGGTCCTTGGGGATGCCGTACCTGCCGCAGATCGACGCGGTGAGCCGGGCCGATCGCTCGTAGAGGACGTCGGTGAAGTAGCCGGGCCGGTCCACCCAGCCCTCGTGCTCGATGCCGATGCTGCGGGTGTTGTAGTCCCAGTTCCCCGCGTGCCAGGCGATGTCGGACTCGCGGACGCACTGCGCGAGACGGCCGTCGGCGGAGCGCACCACGTAATGTGCGGAGACCTGCTTCCTGCGGTTCTGGAAGACGCCCAGGGTGGTCGAGCAGGACGCCTGGGTGACATGGATGACCACGAAGTCGACCGGGTGGCTCGCCGGACGGTTCGCCGGCGTGTAGTTGGCGGTGTGCGCCGGATGCCACGTGGCGAGAGGGTGGTCGGGAGCCCGGGTCCGCGCGTCGGCCCGGGTCTCGGGCAGCAGCGCGTAGGGGACGGCGGCGAGGGCGGCGCCTCGCAGCAGCCGTCGCCGGGTGGGGAGCGGTCGTGCCCGTTCCATCGGGGGAGTGCCTTTCGAGTGTTCTGCGGGCAAGAGGGGCGCGGGCTCAGCCCCGCAGCGTCGCCGCCGTCTCCCGCAGCCGGGCGTGCAGTCCGCGGTGAGTCTCGCGGGCCGGGAGCCACTCCTTGCGGAGCTTGGCCACGCAGGTGTAGTTCGTGTCGCACACGTTGGCCACCGGGGATTCCACGGCCTGGGTCATGAACTGGTAGGCGTCCAGCTCGCTGAACCCGTAGTCGCGGACCAGCCACCGCACCAGGTCGAGCTGGGATATCCGGAACGCGTCCTCGAGCGGGCGGGCGGAGCCGGTGGAGATGATGTGGGTGTCGGACTCGATGCGCGGCCAGGGAGTGCGGAGTCCCTTGAGGAGTTCGACGATCACCACGGTGTTCATCGCGCACTCGACGGCCACCCCGCAGGTCTCGCCCTCGCCCTGCCGGGCATGCCCGTCGCCCAGGCTGAGCAGCGCCCCCTCGACGTTCACCCCGAGGTAGCAGGTGACGCCGGCCCGCATCTCGGGTGTGTCCATGTTGCCGCCGTGCGCGTCGGGCACCAGGGCCGAGCGGACCTCCAGGTCGGCCGGGGCCACGCCCACCGTGCCGTGCATCGGGTCGAGGGGCAGCTCGATCTCGATGTCGCTGTCGTGCGCCCGGAACAGCGCGGTGCGGCGGGTCCGGTCGAGCTGCCAGATCCAGACGGTCTCCGGCAGCGGGGGCTGGAGGGTGGCAGTGGTGGGCGTGGAGGTGAGCGCGCCGAACAGCGGCACGGTCGTCGACGCGGCCCAGTCCCGGGCCGGTTCGATCGACACGAAGTGCACGGCGACCGTGTCGCCCGGCTCGGCGCCCTCGATGTGGAACGGGCCGGTCTGCGGGTTGAGGTACGGGAACTCGCACACCTGGGACACCAGGTCCTTCTCCGAGCGCACCCGCCCGGCGAAGCAGTCCTCGGTGTACAGATCGAGCACGGTGCCCGGCGCGATCCTGGCCACGGGCGGCACACCGCCGAAGGTCCAGGCGTACTCGCCCGGTTCGGGCCGTACCGTCAGAATGCGTGTCTGCTCTGCGGACATGAGACGTCCCCCCGTCTGCGGTGAATTCCTCGGCCGGCGCGATCAGCATCCCGTCGTCGTCCCGGGACGGGACGGGTTGGATGCGGCTCGCGTGATTCACGGTACGGGGCTCGGGGGACAGGCAGAAGGGCCCGGCGATCTTCCGTGGACAAGCTCGCCGGTGGGGACAACTCGCTCACCCACAAGGGCGATCGGCGTCTGGCGGGGGGTCAGGCCCGGCCCGCCACCGCCGCCGGATCGTCCAGCACCGCCCGGACCACCGAGTGCGCGGCCCCCAGCAGCGGGCCCTGCGGGCCGAGCCGGGAGACGGACACCGGGCAGGGCGGTCCCGCCGTGCGCCGGGCCAGTTCCGATCGCAGTGACGGCAGCAGCCAGGGCGCCAGCCCGGCCAGCGCACCGCCCAGCACCACGCTCTCGGGGTCGAGCAGATTGACCGCCCCGGTCAGCGCGATGCCCAGCGCCTCTCCCGCGTCGCGCAGCGCCCGCCGCACGTCCTCGTCGCCCTCCTCGGCGCGGCCGGCGAGCAGCCCGACCCGGTCCTCGCCCGGCTCCAGGCCCGCCGCCCGCAGCACCGCCTCCTCACCGGCGTACTGCTCCAGACAGCCGCGCCCGCCGCAGACGCACTCCGGNNCCGGCACATGGCCCAGTTCGCCCGCGAAGCCGCGCGTGCCACGCAGCAGGCCCCCGCCGACGACCACCGCCGCGCCGATGCCGATCTCGGCCGACACGTGCAGGAAGTCGGGCGGGGTGCCCTCGCCGAGCCAGAGTTCCGCCAGCGCGCCGAAGTTGGCCTCGTTGTCGACGGTCAGCCCGGCCTCGAAAGGCAGCAGGGCGCCGAGGTCGATGTCGTGCCAGTCGAGGTTGGGGGCGCGGACGACGGTGCGGCCGTCGCGCGCCACGAGGCCGGGCACGGCAACGGCGAGCCCCGCGGGCCACAGTCCCTCGCCCTCCGCCTCGGCGACGACCTGCCGCACGAGTCCGGTCAGCTCCTCGACCACCGGCCCGGGCGCGCGGCCCCGGTTGGTGCCGTGCCGCACCGCCCGCGCCCGGACCTCGCCGCGCAGGTCGACCACGCACACGGCGAGATGGTCGACGCCGATCTCCGCGCCGAGCCCGGCGGGCCCCTGCGCGCTGACCGCGAGCGCGGACCCGGGCCGGCCGACCCGGCCCGGGCGCTCGGGTCCCAGTTCCCGCAGCAGACCGGAGCGGATCAGCTCGTCGACGAGGGTGGACACCGCCGCCCGGGTCAGCCCGATGCGCGAGGAGACGGCCGCCCGGGACAGCGGCCCCTCGGCACGGACGGTGTGCATCACCCGGGCGAGGTTGCGGCGGCGCATGCCCTGCTGGGTGTCGGGCAGCGCCCGCCCGGGCGCGGCCGGGTGGGTCTCGTGCAGCGGTGCGGTCATGCCTCCGTCCGTCCTCAGCGGCTCTGCGGGCTCCGCTCCAGCAGCGGTGCCGCGTCGGAGAGTACCCCGGCGATCCTGGCCAGTGTCTCCTGGTCCCGCGCCACGGCCTCCAGCACCGGCCCGCGCGCGGTGTCCCAGCGGCGGGCCACCGCGGCCGGGTCCTCGCCGGTCAGCAGCCCGGCGGCCTGGGCCGCGGCACCCAGCGCGACCAGTTCCTTCGCCTCGGGCACCTGGACCGGGCGTCCCGAGAGCCGTCGTACGGTCTGCTGCCAGGCCGTGCCGCGCGCGCCACCGCCGATCAGCAGCAGTGGCGCCGAGGGGTCCGCGTCCTCGTCGAGGACCAGGTCGAGCGCGCCGAGCAGCGAGTGCACGGCGCCGTCGTACGCGGCCTGGAGCACCTGCCCGGCGGTCGTGTCGTGCCGCAGGCCGTGCAGCAGCCCCGAGGCGTGTGGCAGGTCCGGGGTGCGCTCGCCGTCCAGATACGGCAGCAGGGTCACGGTCGTACCGGGCTCGACGGCCTCCCGGTCCAGGCCCAGCAGCGTGGCGACGCGGTCCACGGCGAGGGTGCAGTTCAGGGTGCAGGCCAGCGGCAGCCAGTCGCGTCGCGCGTCGGCGAAGCCCGCGACGGTGCCCGTCGGGTCGGCGGGCCGGTGCCGCGACACCGCGTACACCGTGCCCGAGGTGCCGAGGCTCATGACCGGGGTCCCCGGGCGCAGGCCGAGGCCCAGCGCGGCGGCGGCGTTGTCGCCGGTGCCTGCCGCGACCAGGGTGCCTTTCGAGAACGGCAGGTCGTGGCCGTCCCGTACCGTCCCGGCCACCTCGCCGGACCGCACCACGCGGGGGAGCAGCGCCGGGTCGAGGCCGACATGGGCGAGGATCTCGGCGTCGTACGACTCGCTGCCCGACGCCCACCAGCCGGTCCCGGAGGCGTCGCCGCGGTCGGTCGTGCCCTGCCCGGTGAGCCGCTCGGTGAGGTAGTCGTGCGGGAGCCGCACCGCCTTGGTGGCGCGGACCGCCTCCGGCTCGTGCTCCGCGAGCCAGGCCCATTTGGTGACCGTGAAGGACGCGGCCGGGACGGACCCGGTGCGCTCGGCCCAGAACTTCGCGCCGCCCAGTTCCTCGGTCAGCCGGCGGGCCTGCGGCGCGGAGCGGACGTCGTTCCACAGCAACGCCGGGCGTACCGGTTCCCCCCGCTCGTCCAGCGTGACCAGGCCGTGCTGCTGTCCGCCGATGGACACGGCCGCGGCCTCGCGGGCGGCGTCACCGCACTGGCGCAGCGCCTCGCCCAGGGCGTCCCACCACTGCCGCGGGTCGCTCTCGCGTCCCGCTCCGGTCGTGACGGTGTGCGGCGCCTGGCCGCTCGCCACGACCTGTCCGGTCGCCGCGTCGACGACCAGCGCCTTGGTGGACTGCGTGGACGTGTCCACGCCGACGACGAGCGGACCCTCGGCTGCTGACATCGGGTTCTCCCTCTTCCGCGGCTTCAGCGGAGATATGTGGTGGATTGTGACCCGTTGCGATCGGGGACACCTTGTCTCTTCCCAGAGACGCGACCGCATACTAATTTGTAAACCGCCATGACGAAATAGTCGGCAGCAAGCGAGCAAGGAGTCGCGGCATGAGCTACCAGCCCACCCCCGAGGACAGGTTCACCTTCGGCCTGTGGACCGTCGGCTGGCAGGGAAGGGACCCGTTCGGCGACGCCACGCGCGGTGCCCTCGACCCGGTCGAGACGGTGCAGCGCCTGTCGGAACTCGGCGCCCACGGCGTCACCTTCCACGACGACGACCTGATCCCGTTCGGGTCCTCCGACGCCGAGCGCGAATCGCACATCAAGCGCTTCCGCCAGGCTCTGGACGCCACCGGCATGACCGTGCCGATGGCCACCACCAACCTGTTCACGCACCCCGTCTTCAAGGACGGCGCGTTCACCGCCAACGACCGCGACGTGCGCCGCTACGCGCTGCGCAAGACCATCCGCAACATCGACCTGGCGGTCGAGCTGGGTGCGCAGACGTACGTCGCCTGGGGCGGCCGCGAGGGAGCCGAGTCCGGCGCCGCCAAGGACGTGCGCGACGCCCTCGACCGCATGAAGGAGGCCTTCGACCTGCTCGGCGAGTACGTCACCTCCCAGGGGTACGACATCCGCTTCGCCATCGAGCCCAAGCCGAACGAGCCGCGCGGTGACATCCTGCTCCCGACCGTCGGCCACGCGCTCGCGTTCATCGAGCGGCTGGAGCGGCCGGAGCTGTACGGCGTCAACCCTGAGGTCGGGCACGAGCAGATGGCCGGGCTGAACTTCCCGCACGGCATCGCGCAGGCCCTGTGGGCCGGCAAGCTCTTCCACATCGACCTCAACGGCCAGTCCGGCATCAAGTACGACCAGGACCTGCGCTTCGGCGCCGGCGACCTGCGCTCCGCCTTCTGGCTGGTCGACCTCCTGGAGAGCGCCGGCTACACCGGCCCGCGCCACTTCGACTTCAAGCCGCCGCGGACCGAGGACTTCGACGGCGTGTGGGCCTCCGCCGCGGGCTGCATGCGCAACTACCTCATCCTCAAGGAGCGTGCGGCCGCCTTCCGCGCGGACCCGGAGGTCCAGGAAGCCCTGCGCGCCGCCCGCCTCGACGAGCTGGCCCAGCCCACCGCGGCCGACGGCCTGCAGGCGCTGCTCGACGACCGGTCGGCGTTCGAGGAGTTCGACGTCGACGCCGCCGCCGCGCGCGGGATGGCCTTCGAGCGGCTGGACCAGCTGGCCATGGACCACCTGCTGGGCGCACGAGGCTGACCATCCGTCCGATCAGGCCGGTCGACCGGCCCGATG